>DAIDHR010000024.1 GCA_027459605.1 Alphaproteobacteria bacterium | reverse complement strand
ACTCCCTTCCTGTCAATTTTAACTCCCGCTCTAACTTCCTTCTTCATTCAAACACTTTTGCAGCAGGTTCTTTTTAGGTGGAGCTACAAAAATATAAAATTAAGCTTGACTTACACTTCCAGTAAATACATTGTTTTGTTTAATAAACCTATAAAAATCTGAAGATAAAGGTATTTTATTTTATGCGTGAACGACTGAGCTTAAATATTAGCGTCGCTCGTTCTTGTTTTGTTCAATGTTTGGGGTGTTACAATCATTTTGGAAATACCCCTAACTTAACAAGTACAGAGAACATTCTTTCTTTTTTAAGTGCCGCAAAAGACAGGGGATTTACTAAAGTTACTCTTTGCGGAGGAGATCCTCTGTCTAGACCAGACATTATAAATCTGTTACAAAAAATAAAATCCCTGAATTTTTTTATATCTCTTGACACAGTTGGAACCCCGATTCTAGGGGAAGCAAAAACCATATTTTATGGAAGTTCTTTTATACCCAAGGTGGATGAAGCTGACATTGCAAAATATGTTGATTTGGTAGGTATACCCTTAGAAGGCCCTTCTAATGAGATCATTGATCTTTTTAGAACACGACGTCCAAACCAATTTGACGAACAAATTCTTATTTTAAAAAAGCTCTCCGCCGCACAGGCAAAAATTTGTATCAATACAGTTGTTCATAAAGGAAACATTTATCATATAGAAGAAATGTTACCAATAGTGAGCAGCTTCAACGGAATAAAAAAATGGCAGCTTTTCCAGTTTATGCCTATTGGGCCCCTGGGATATAAAAATAGAAATATTTATGAAGTTAATGATGAAGATTTTTTCTTGCTAAAAGACAAGATAATCCAACATAATGCGCCCCCCCCTAAACATGTTAATTTGGAGTTTAAAGCAAAGGCGGAAAGGAAGGGAAACTACATGTTTATTGATTCTGAGGGTTTGGCTTGGGTCCCCAACATTACCATGAATGAAAAATGGGATGAACAGAAAGATACGACACATAAGAGACTTGTTATTGGAGATCTGAACATTCTTGAAGATCACAAAAAAATTCTGGAGAGGGCTTTAAATCCCCAGTCAATTAAAATTGAATAACCCGCGAGATTATCAACACCCTTTGTTGGCTCCATGGAAAGCTTCTCACAATTGAACCCATTTAAGTTTAGCCTCAATCCTTGCAATGTGAGGAGAATCCTTTGGAAAATGAGCCTGAATAACTTGTAAAGCCTGTTTTAGGTATTCAGCAGCTTGCTTTTTAAAGTTCTCAGATTGCGAAGAATCTTCTTTATTTATAGCTTGTGAAGCCCTTTTTAAATATAAATCTGATAAGCATTCTAAACACATATAGCTCTCCACATATTTCTTAGTTTGAAATATTTTTAATGCCTTATTGATTAGACCTTCGGCAGTTTTTACGTCATTTTTTAACATACAAACTTGCCCAAGATTCATTATGACTGGAGCAACATCAATATGATCTTTACCATAGATTTTCTCATAGGTTTGAAAACTAAGTTCAAGTAATTCTTTTGCTTTTTCATAGTTATTCAAGTCTTTATAAACACTTCCTAATCTAGCTAAAACCAAAGCAAACCAGGGATGATTTTCAAAGTGATTCTTTTTATAATTTACGAGACTTTCTTCAAGACATTGTTTTGCTTTTTCATAGTTTCCTTGCTCTCTATAAATATTTCCTAAATGTTCTAAAGTTCGAGCAAACCACGGATGATTTTCATAAGAGTTCTTTCTATAGACAACAAGACTTTTTTCAAAGAATTGCTTTGCATTTTCATGATTACCTTCCTCTCTATAAACACTTCCTAATCCTGCTAACGCCCGAGCAAACCACGGGTGATTTTCATAGGAATTCTTCTTGTAAATGATGAGACTTTCCTCAAGAAGTTGTTTTGCTTTCTCATAATTTCCTTGTTCTTTATAGAGATTTCCCAACCATACCAAAGTCCAAGCAAACCAAGGCTGATTTTCATGAGAATTCTTCTTATAGATCGCAAGGCTTTCTTCAAGGAGCTCTTTACCTTTCTCATAATTTCCTAAGTCTCGATAAACACTCCCGAGCCAAGCCAAAGCCTGAGCAAACCAAGGATTGCTCTCATAGGCGTTCTTTTTATAAATCACAAGACTTTCTTCAAGGAGTTGTTTTGCTTTCTCATAATTACATTGCTCTCTATAAATGCTTCCTAAGCGTCCTAAAGCCTGAGCAAACCAAGGATGATTTCCATAAGAATTTTTCTTATAGATTATAAGATTTTTTTCAAAAAGCTCTTTTGCTTTTTTGTAATTGCCTTGTTCTCTATAAACATTTCCTAACCATCCTAAGGTTCGAGCATAGTAAGGATGGTTTTCGTAAGAATTCTTTTTATACACATCAAGACTCTCTTCAAACTGCTGCTTTGCTTTTTCATAGCTACCTTGATCACTATAAAAACACCCTAAGCATCCCAAAGCTTGAGCAAATTCAAGGTGCTTCTCATGGAAATTTTTCTTATAAATTGCAATGCTTCTATCAAAGAGTTTTTTAGCTTTTTCATAATTGCCTTGCTCGCTATACACATTCCCTAACTCAACACCTATATAAGCTATGATAAAATCTGTTAATAAATTAGAATGACTTAAAAATACTTCGCCGTGTCTTATTAAAAGACTCATCTTAGTAAAATCTTCTTGATCTATCATTTCAGCAACGTAATTCTTAAATACCTTCCCAATACGTTCTATAAAATGCTTATCCTTCTCTGAATTCAATAATTGTGTAAGATAAGCTAAGGCAATGGCTTGTGTGCTTCGATGGATAGAGAAGACTGGGGTTGAACCAGAAGAAGGGATTGCTTCATTCGTAATAAAAGAATGCTTTTTTAAATTATAGATAAAATTATCGACAATAGTAGTGGTTTTGTATTTATCCAATAAATCCCTTGGTATGTTTAAAGAATCAATCAAACTTATAAATAAAAGAAGATCTTTAAAATCTTTGTGTGAGTTAATAATGTATTGCAAGGATAAAGTAATAATCCCATAGCGAGTTTTAGTATAGTCGCTTGCGTCCTCTAAAAGAGTTTGTTGCACACTTTCAAAATCTTTATCATATTGGGTAAGTTTTTCAAGATATGTTCTATATGGTATATTTGTTGCTTTCAAATAATAAGCAGCGATAGATACATCAAGAGGAAAAGGTGGAATATCATTTAAAAACTGTTTTGTTTCTTCATTTTGAGTAGGAAGGAATTTACCGGAATTTCCAGTGGTCATAATTTTAGTAAAAAGGGCTAATTTCTCTTCAGGAGAGAGCTCCCCTATTTGAATTGCTTCACTTATGTTATTATTATTTTTAATGTTGTTATCTCTTGTAATAAGAATAACTTTTCCTCTCCCCCAAATACTTGGATCATAAGGAAAATGATTTTGGATGTCCGCAAATTTTGCTACGTTATCATAGATTAATATCCAATCTGGAATGTGTTTTAGTTTCTCTCTTACAAGTAAAATAATCTTTCTTTTTCTTTCTTCTGCATCTTTTATATCCCGAAACCCTCTCAATTTTTCTTTCTCTTCTTCTGTCTTAGAAAGAGTCTCAGCAAACTCTTCGAAGGAATCGTTAAGATCCTCCTTCGATCCGGCATTAAACTCCCAAACTACACTTGCATTTTGACTGCGAGCGTAATGTCGAGCTAGGGTCGTTTTACCTACGCCTCCCATTCCTGTAAGAGCTACAGTTTGAATTGCATCATACCTTCCTAGCTTCTTATCTATTCTTTCCATTAGATAAGGCCTATCCAAGAAAACGGATTGAGTAGGTATATTCAGGTCGGCTCTGGCACTTATGTTGTAATCTAATTCTGGAGATGTGCTTTCCTTATTTCCGATGAAGCTTGAAAATAAAATATAAAGAACTCCGGTACTTAGTGCTCCTCCCACATAAAAAAGCTTCTTTCGAGTTCTCGTGATATTGAAGAAATCCCTGCTAGGCTTAATCAATTGATAGATTAAGCTTTTTCTTAACAAAAGCTTCTCTTCTTGTGGTGAAATTTGGGGAATTGTTTTTGGAGTTCCACAAATGGCTACTGAGTAATTTTTAAAATCTAAGATAAACTGCTCTAAGTCTATGGTTGGTAACATTCTTTTTAAGGCAGCGAAAACAAAATCATAATAATTTTCTTGCTTTAAATAGTGTATATATTTTGCATTATTGAAGTCTTGAAAAATATCATTTTTACCATCTTTTCCTGGGAGTAGTGCGACAATGCTATTTGGTGCTTCTCTAATCTTTTCTATGAAAGAAGCCAGCTCCTTTTCTACCTTTTTACCTTGCTCAACCATTGCTTCCGGAACAACGTAGATATGGAATTTAGTTTTCCATGATTCTGTATTATTAATAGGATCCTTAATAAAGATTCGGCCTTCCCTGGTTTCTAGGTTTATCTTTATCCCAATGAGTTTTAAATGCCTTTCTAAATAATGAACGAGAGAGGTATTTTGATTCTGCCAACACACAATCATACAATTAGGATGGCCAGCAGTAAGAAGAGCATTAATTTTTAATAACTGCTCCTCAAAAAAAGCTTGAATCAGTAAACTTAGGTAATGCTCCTTTAGAAAGGGGAGCTTTTTAGATTTCTCGACAAAATCTATAATTCCATCACGCGAATTACACTCCACTTTAATCATAATATTACGCATATGGGCTTCAATTGTTTTTGGGGTAATCGATAAACAAGTAGCTATGGTTTTGGCCGATTTTCCACTGAGAAGATAAGCAATAATATCTATTTCTCTACGCGTGAATCTAATATCATTCACAATTTCCAAGTGAGTCATGTAAATATCTTGAGGCAAAAGAATATTGAGCTTCATAAAAAATAAACCCTGCTTAATCCCCAGTTAATATCTAAGATATTATTAAAATTTATATATTTGTAATTTTTTCTTATTATTAAGTAGGTAACTTCAAAGATTCAAGTGATTTTTAAGCCAGGTTGCTAAGGGATTTTCCCTTAGATTCATCTACGGGTATTTCCAGAATAAACTAACCCACATTTTTGAGTTATTCCTCGTTTAATTAAATAAAAACGCGAAGGTTTAAAATCAAACTTACAGGAAACAATATGTTTATTGTTATTACTCCACCAGAGCATGACCGTTACAAAAGGCTCATAAAGCCATTTCTTGATCATATTAAAAATAACTCCCAACTCAAGTGGTCTTTTCAGAACCATAAAAATGCTACCTTCATTATCACTGCAGATAAATTAAACGGCATTTATGGAGGAGCTATCCTTCTTAAAGAAACGAATACAGCCCTGCAAAAAAGTCTTCAGAAAAACCTTTTAAACCGTAAATGTCACGACGAAATTTGGCTGTGCTCCATCTTTCTTCACAGGGACAATAAGTGCTCTTCTAAAAGTAGCGAGTTTTTTTATGAAACCTTTTACCGAGATCTTTATAAAAAACTGATTAAGTTTGGAGTGAAAGAGAACACTCATTTCCTCTATACGATGCTTGAGGCTGGAGAGTACTTCTGTACAGAAGCCCTCGGGGATTGGTCTTATATCTTTAAGACTAAATCTCACGACTCTTTGAGTAGCCTCTACCATGGCATTTTATCTCTTGCAAATAACCCAACACACTTTCATGTAGAAAGTGATGTAACTATGGAATTTCAGGAGATAAAATTGGCGGCTTAGCCTCCCTGTTTTTACCTGCCGCCAATAAAGGGGAGATCTAAATGTTTTTCGTGGTATAGATCTCCCCATTTAGTTATCATCATAAAACTGTGCACACTCAGGGTCTAATGTATTAGGTTTTCTCTAGGAAAAAAGCTCAATATGAATTGTTCAGAATATTGCCGATAAACAAAGAAATTTTGTAGGACATGAATTTTGGACGCGAGACTATTACGTTTCGACCGTCGGGGCAGATGAGAAAACAGTTCGGACTTACATTTAGAAACAAAATCCTAAGGTTCCTTAAGAAAGTTTTGCCATTGCAACGGCTGTATCGGCCATCCGGTTAGAGAAGCCCCATTCGTTGTCATACCAGGAAAGAATGCGACAGAAGGTTCCATCAACTACATGGGTTTCGGTAAGATCAAAGATGGAACTTGCAGAATTATGATTAAAATCATGGGAGACAAGTGGTTCATCATTGACGGCTAGAATCCCCTGAAGGTCTCCTTCAGCAGCATGAGCTATCGCTTCATTTATTTCAGCTTTCGAAGTTGGACGCTTTGATACAAACTTTAAGTCAACAAGAGATACATTCGGTGTTGGAACCCGGACGGCTGTTCCATCCAATTTTCCCTTAAGTTCAGGTAAGACGAGACCGACAGCTTTTGCTGCTCCTGTTGAAGCGGGAATTAAGGATAGAGCAGCAGCGCGAGCCCGCCTTAAATCTTTGTGAAGAGTATCTACCAACCGTTGGTCACCCGTATAAGAATGGATCGTTGTCATGAACCCATGCTCAATCCCGATTGCTTTATGAAGGACATAAGCCACAGGAGCAAGGCAATTGGTTGTGCAAGAGGCATTCGAGACAACCTTATGGTCAGGCTTTAACTCTTGATGATTGACTCCCCACACAACCGTTATGTCGGCGCCATCTGCTGGGGCTGAAATCAAAACCTTTTTGGCTCCTGCTGCGAGATGTTTTACACCCTCTTCTCGTTTTGTAAAATGGCCAGAACACTCCATCGCCACATCTATATTTAACTCTTTCCAAGGGAGAGCTGCTGGATCAGGATTCGCAAAAACTTTGATGGTATGCCCATTAATTTTGAGACCATCGGAAAGAACCTCAACGGTTCCTGGAAAAGGGCCATGAACAGAATCATACTTCAACAGATGCGCATTATCAGAAATAGATCCTAAGTCGTTAATAGCAACGACCTCGAGATCCGCACGTCTGTTTTCAAGAATAGCTCTTAAAACCAAACGGCCTATGCGTCCAAATCCACTAATGGCAACTCGACAAGTCATTTTTATCTCCCTTCAACAATGTTTACAATATGATCAGCGGTAAAGCCAAATTCTCGATAAAGAATTTCATAAGGAGCTGAGGCACCAAATCGATGCATGGCAACGATAGCTCCCTTTTCTCCAACGTATTTATCCCACCCTAAAGGGGATGCAGCTTCAATCGCAACACGAAAAGTTCCTTTCCCTAAAACAGCCTCTTTATAGGAAAGATCCTGCTCATCAAAAATCTCCCAGCAGGGCATTGAAACAACAGCCGTCGGAACTCCTTTTACTGTCAAAATCTCTTGAGCCTTAAGTGCTATTTCAACTTCGGAGCCCGTCGCAAGAAGGGTTACCTCTCGAGGGCCCGTCGATTCTTTTAAGACATACGCTCCTTTTGCAGAAAGGTTTTCAGAAACATCTTCTCGCAGAAGCGATAATTTTTGACGCGTTAAAGCTAAAATGGAAGGCGTCTTTTTTGATGAAAGAGCAAGGGCCCAACATTCTCCTACTTCTACAGCATCGGCAGGGCGGAAAACCTGAAGGTTAGGAATGGCTCTTAGAGAGGCTAAGTGTTCAATGGGCTGATGGGTAGGACCATCTTCACCAAGACCAATAGAATCATGAGTCATTACATAAATGGCACGAATTCCCATCAAAGCAGAGAGGCGAATGGCCGGGCGGCAGTAGTCCGTAAAAGTCAAAAATGTGCCCCCATAAGGGATCAGCCCTTTATGAACAGCAATTCCATTCATAGCAGCAGCCATCTCATGCTCTCGCACGCCATAGTGAATGTATCGACCTTTAAAATCTCCTGCTCGAATGGAGGTCATATCTTTTGCTTTGGTATTATTAGACGCTGTGAGGTCAGCTGATCCCCCAAGAAGCTCAGGGATAACGGGGGAGAGCACATCCAATACCATCTGAGAAGATTGACGGGTGGCAACACTTGTTTTTTCTGCCACAAATTTTTTGAGCAAATCTTGAACAGGGACTTGCCAATTTGCGGGGAGTTCTCCTTGAATCCGCCGCTCAAACTCTGCTTTTCGAGGACTTTTAGCCAACCGCTCAATCCATGCGTTATATTTATCCTGACCTCTGGCTCCGACTTTATGCCAGAGGGAGAGGATCTCATCAGGAATAACAAAAGGCTCATAGGGCCAGTGAATATTTTTCCGGGTTTCTTTAACTTCCTCCTCACCTAAGGGAGAACCATGGGCAGCTGCCGTCCCTGCTTTGTGGGGAGAGCCCTTTGCAATTTGGGTTTTGCATGCGATCAAAACAGGTTTTGTGGCTTTTTGGGCTTTTTGAAAGGCCGCTTCGATTTCCATATAACTATGTCCATCAATGGCCATGACTTCCCAATGAGAAGCTTGAAAACGCGCAAGTTGATTATCTGAAACTGCGAGATCTGTAGGACCGTCAATAGAAATATGATTGTCATCAAACAACACCACAAGATTATCGAGACATAAATGTCCAGCAAGAGAAATAGCTTCATGAGAGATTCCCTCCATGAGGCATCCATCACCTGCGATGACATAGGTTTTATGATTGACTAATTCATCTCCAAATTGGGCTTTGAGGATTTTTTCGGCAAGGGCCATTCCAACAGCATTCCCAAGGCCTTGGCCGAGTGGGCCTGTTGTCGTCTCAATGCCAGCTGCATCCCCATATTCAGGATGTCCCGCTGTTCGGCTTCCCCATTGGCGAAAGTTCTTTATTTCATCAAGGGTCATATCGTCATACCCTGTCAAATAGAGAAGAGAGTATAAAAGCATTGAACCATGACCGGCTGATAAAACAAACCGGTCCCGATCCGGCCAGTAGGGAGAGCTAGGGTTAAACTTTAAGATTTTTGAAAATAAAACTGTTGCTACATCGGCCATTCCCATCGGCATACCAGGATGACCTGAATGAGATCGCTCAACCGCATCCATGGAAAGAACTCGAATGGCATTGGCCATAGTTTGTAAGTGGTGTTCGGATAAAGGTAAGGCGGAAGTATCTGTCATAAAGGGCTCTCGTTTTTTGATTGTATGAATGAAAGATGCCCTTCTCTGCTCTTCTCGTCAACGGGCAAGGAGAGGGTTATTTAAAACTTAAACAAAGTTATAAACTAAAAAACGAGAAAAATTTCCAACTATTCCGGCTCTTCATGGTAATTTTTAATATTTCTAGAGAGAGGCAAGCTTGACCTACACCTTCATGGGGGCTTAATTAAAACCTTAATACGTCATGGTATTTGATGTTATTAATCACAACTTTACAATCGGAAGAAAAAGAAATCGGAGAAAAGGAAATGACTTTATCGCTAAAGGAATACGTCTTAACTTGATCCGTATCAAGGTCACTGTAGACTTTATGATTGTAAAGAGTTGACTTCATGGGCACAACATGACTATGAATTGCGACCCTCATAGTAGCTGGCAAAGTCTTAAACGGCCTAGAAGTTATTTTACCTTCACATTTAAGTAAAATATCTGTTACGTTAAATAAATTGTTGGCCAAAAATGATGTATGAAAAAGTGTGCCGCTTTCTTTATCAAAGCCGATTGATAAATGAACATCTTGATAAATACCCATAAATTCCTGTTGTAAGTCTTTATGAAGTGAATATAATTTTTGTATAATATTTTCTTTAGGAACCCCTAAATTTAGAAAATATTTGACAGTATCAAGAGTATCTTCAATTTGAGATTTTCCAGAATATACATTCTGTTGAAAATTGTGAAAAAAATAATCCTCTGGGAGCCTACAACTATAAATATCCACTTTCGAGTTTTTAGCTTCCCCTATAGCATCAAGTATTGTTGTCGTAAGACCTTCGTCATTTTTATCAAATTTGTTTTTTCCATACTTATGAAAAAGAATTCCCTCCATTTTATTGGGATTCCATACTGAAATGAACGTGCAAGGTCTGAGAGGTGTGGTAACCACATATCGAATAGGGTCATTTGAACTTACTTTTAGCATTTGTGACTGTTCAAGATGAGACACTTCTGATGGGTCTAAATCTTTATATTCGTATGTCAAATCAACTTTTAATTTTTTATGGGGTGTTTTGGGATCCGGGGAAAATTCAAAAATGACGGCATTTGAGCTTACCGAGAACAGGATTTGTGACAGAATGAAAATTGAAGTCAGTTTATTGATTCTTAACATCAAATATACCACTTAGCTTAACCATATATGATACCTTATTAATATATACAATCAATAAAAGTCAAGTAAAAAATCTCACCACCTGACATTTTTAGCCCTTCCCCGATTGTCATTCATGACAATTGTGTATGTTGCAATACAATAATCAAAATTTGTCAGGTGTTAAGGTAAAAAATGTGAAACTGTGCAAATCATAGGAAACAACAAAACTAAATGAAAACCTATCAATAGCATCTTTTTAAAAGAGTAAAAAGAAATTCGAGGGACTTCAAAAATGAAGAGAGCCCTTGAGCGGGCTCTCGTAGTCTTCAAACTATTTTTTCTTCTTAGCTTTTACTAAAATGATCCCACTAGAATCATAGGTGGCACTACTTGTCTTCTTAGCTTTTTTCTTAACTAACATAACTCCACTAGGATCATAGTTGGAACTACTTGCCTTCTTCTTTTTCACAAGGATAATATCCTTTGAATTTTTTAGTAATGATGATCCCATAGGATCATAGGCATGAACAGGCATTGATGTTGCTGACAAAAATGCGATTGCCATAAACCCAAGGGCGAGTTTCTTAACCATTTCACATTTCCTTTCTTAAAACATAGTAATAATAATTAGTATTATTATTACTTTTATTTTATCATATTTTTTAAAAAAATCAAATTTTTTATAGAAAAAATTATTAATGTGCAAAATTACAATTGATTTACTTGACTATATATGCAGAGCAAGGGTTATTCTCCTATGGCATGACTTTGTTATTTTTCCTTTTCCTCTCATAAATAAGACGTTATTTTTACAAGCGAAAGATCAGTGTGGACCTATGGCAAATGAACTTCCTCAAACAGGGATAGATACCCTTTTAGAAAATAAAGAATTGATTCGGAAATTTTCTCAACAAAAGGTCGCCCTTTTAACCAACCAAAGTGCCCTTACAAAAGACTTCGTGCCCACGGCCGATGCTTTATCGAAAAAGCTGAGGGGGGCGCTTAGGTGCATTCTCACTCCTGAACATGGGTGGAGCGCATCGATCGCTGAAGGGGAAAAAATTAAGGATGGAAGGTGCTCTGTCTTAGGTCTTCCCATTTATAGTTTATATGGGGGGGATAAAAGACAACTTGAGGATGTTTTGGGAGATATTGATGTTCTTTTAATTGACCTTCAAGATGTGGGGGTTCGCTGTTATACCTATCCCGCGACCTGTGCCAAGCTATTGGAAAAAATGTCAAAAGATCGGAAGGAAGTCATCATATGCGATAGACCTAATCCTTTAGGGATTCACCAGCGAGGACCCATGCTTGATCCTGAATATCGATCTTTCCTAGCCTTTCTTGATATTCCCTTTCAACATGGTCAGACTTTGGGAGAGCTTTTATTGACGTATAATCAATCCCTTCAAAATGGCCCCCTATCTCTTAAAGTTCTTTCAGGTGAGCGTATTTGTCGTCCTTTTGCTTATCCATGGGTTCCCCCCTCCCCAAATTTGCCCACATGGGAGTCTATTCTTCTTTACCCAGGTCTTGTGCTTCTTGAGGGAACTAATGTATCCGAGGGACGGGGGACGAGCTTGCCTTTTACATGTATAGGGGCTCCTGACTTGGATAACCAAGCTCTCGTCGATTTCTTAAATAACAGCTCAGGTATTCGAGCCCGACCCGTAATCTTTACGCCCCAGTCCGGGAAGCTGAAGGGACAAGAATGCCACGGAGCCCACCTCCTTGTGACAGATTTCTTAAGGTTGGATGCGTTTTCCCTTGGCCTAAAGCTATTGTTTTTCTTAAAACAAAATTATGCTTCATTTAAATGGACTGAAATGGAGCATAAAAAGGGGACATATTTTATTGATTATCTTTTAGGCACCCCCATGATTCGCCAAACTTTTGATGAGAGCTTACCGATTGGTGAGATTCTAGAAAAATTTACATAGAACCCTGTTGATATTTTCATCATTTGTGCTTAGATAAACAAGGGTTGCTGTGGGATTCGTTAAGCAAACATTTCCCTGGGGCCGATAAGATCCTTTTGGGAGCTATTCCTGTCTTTATCCGTGGATTTTGACATATGGCGCCCACCTGCATACGCGGGCCACACGAGGATAATAAACGCTGACGATCTTTGCGGCACCCTCTTTCCTCTAGTTCATTTATTATAGGACTAAAGGCCAAAAAATATCATAATGGGGGGCAAGTAACCCCATAACGAATATTAAAATAAAGGGGCTGAATGCCTGCTTCTCAAAAGAAAATGTTGCGCCTTGTGATGAAGGAGAAGCGAGCCTTGCTATCTCAAAATCATCCGGACGCCGGGGAGACAATTTCTAAACTCTTTTTTGATTTCTTTAACTTCCCTCCAAAAACAGTTATTGGAGGATACTGGCCCATGGGAAGTGAGCTTGATATCCGGCCCCTTTTAAAGACCTTAATCGCAAAAAAATTTAACTGTGCACTTCCTTGCATTACATCAGAAGGCATTTTCTTTCGATTATGGAAACCCTCCTCCTCATTGGTGGAAGGTAAATTTAAAATTTTTGAACCTGATCCTTCTTCCCCCCTTGTTATTCCAGATGTGTTGCTTGTACCCCTTCTTGCTTTTGACAAAGCAGGCCACCGCCTTGGATATGGGCAAGGCCATTATGATAAATTCCTGCATCAGCATAAAGTTATGACCATAGGCATTGGTTTTAAGGGTCAAGAGATTGATAAAATTCCTCACCAACCGCATGATTTTGCGTTGAACTATATTTTGACGGAAGAGGGGCTCGTCGACTTGATAAATTCAAAAAAGGGCATCTAAAGTTAGGCTGAGCAGATCTTCGCGAAAAAAGATTCCATATGAAACTTCTCAAAATAGTTTTTAGTGAACTTTTAACTTATTTAATCTTATATATTTAAAACCCTTAGGACTCTTAAAATAGCATGAGATAGGGGTAATGAGCCATGATGAACACAAAATTAACTGGTTGAAGGAGGCTTCCTATGAAAAAAATTTTTCTTCAAAAAATCAATATATTAAAATTATTTACAATGATAATGGTTGCTAACCAAATAAGTATTAGCCCATGTGAGAGTTCATGTTGGAGTGCTTGGACAACTAAGGAGTCATGCAGTGCAGATCATACTTGCAAATGGTGTTGGGATTCTGATTTGGGTTGTTATTATTGCCAGACTAATAAGGTTTTATGTGGATGGGATTCTGCTCCACCCCAAGATTCAAGTGCATGTCGTTCATACTCCAGCCAATTACAGTCCAAGAAAAAACCTTCGGGTAAAAAGAAGGTCGAGTGATAAAAAAGATTATAAAGAACATGAGAGTATGGTGGTTACCATACTCTCATTTACTATTTGCATAGGTCTTCAAGAAAACAGGAGGGATCCCCTTTTCTTGAAAAGTTACTATTGAAAAGAAATTACCCCATTCGTGAGGATTAAATTAGGTACGAAGGCTTCTCTTCCTTTAGAAGTTTTTAAGAAGGAGTCGTAAACTTGATCTTTTAAGCGCTCTTGAATTTCAGAGCGAACATGTTCTAAAATTTTTCCAAGCTTATTTTCACCCTCAAAAGTTTGCGCTGCAAAATCTAAATAACCACCCCAACGGGTATCTGATTTGGCTTTACTTCCACGATTATTTCCTTCGTAAAGTGGAGCATTGCCAGTTGCCAGCAAGGTCTTAGCCATGTCTGGGTTGTTAATAAACTTCTGTCTGACCGCAGCATACATAATAGCATCCAAAATCTTGAAATCAGATCCTTGCAATTTTACGTTTTGCGCTTGAGCTCGTGCTTGATCAGGAGTAAGTTTAGCGAATGCTTTGAGATCAAAATTTTCCTTACCTAATATCATTTTAGCGGCTTGGTAAACGTTTTCAACAGATTCGAAATCTACCCCATTAAAGTTAATAGTATAAGTAAGGATAGGATCTTTTGGATGAATGGCTGGTTGGCCTGACTTATGATAATTCGATAAGAAACGGTACTCATTATCTTTCTGTGGGTCATATACATCAAAACGATATGTTGTGCCGAAGTGAGTGATTGCCCCAGGAAGGTTCGTTAGAAAAATTAATTGAGAGCTTACTGTAAAAGGCAAACTTGTCATGTTCCATTTAGCAAACTTCTGTCTATGGGCGGTTATAGCTTCCTTAGTAACAGCAGGAATTGCCTCTACTTTTTGAGCAGGAGTCTCCTTTTTAATTTGATCTGGGGCAAGTACCTTTTGAGGGGTAGTTTGTTGTTTAGGGGGTTGTTTTTTAAGAGGAGTGACCGTTTTAGGGTTTAGTGTCTTTTCAGATGGAGTTGGTTTTTGAGAAGTGACAGAAGTAGTTGAATATGACTCTTCCTGAGCATCGATTCGACGTTTAATTTCTTTTTCTTCTTCAGCAATGGATTCCGGGGAGGCAGGTTTGGTGGGAAAAAGAGTGGGCTTTTTAAATGAAAGCTTAGCCATTTCGTAAGAAGAAAAGAGCTCTTTTTCAAGTGTTTGCCAGCTTGCTGGAGAAGAATTTTGTTCTGTACTTTGAATGAGGAATTCAATACCTGAATCTTTCTCGAGAAGGCCATGGTTTTTTACCTGACTTTTTATTTCAGCCAAGTTTTTATTTTTTATTAATACGTGTATTTTTTTCTGGCCGTCTTCTAAATCTTTTAGCAAAACCGCCCAAGAAGATTGGACACAGAGAAAGCTCGCGCTCACAAGAGCAAAGCTTCGAATAGACATTCTTAACATAATATCACCATAATTAGAGAGTTAATGATACTTATAATATAGATCAAGTTATGTAAATTTCAATAGCTTACATGTAAAAAATAAATCAACGCGACACACTGAATTAATCCCGCTATAAAAGTAGGTATTGAGGAAAGAGAACACCTCTCAAAACTGAAGCATAAAGAATATTACAAGAATTTTAGGGGGCTGTCATAGATTATCTTCTAATCTACGACAGCTCAAAATTTAAGCGGCTGCCTGAGCTCCCTCACTTGAAGAAGAAGGGGCCATTCCAAGAGCCGCTAAATAAAGATCCAAAAGTTCTTCTTGTTCTAGGCGTTCTTGAGTTTCCATTTTCCGAATTTTAAGAACTTGGCGAATGATCTTAACATCAAACCCTGTTCCTTTAGCTTCTGCAAAAACTTCGCGAATTTGCTCTCCAATTTCAGATTTTTCTTCTTCCAGTCGCTCAATTCGTTCAATAAACGATTTCAGTTGAGCTGACGAAATACCACCATAGCTGCTCATAATATCCTCCTTCACTTATTTAACAATGTGAGAATCTCTGACCAAACACATAAAGACATCCTTCTATGAGAGTCTTCATCAATCGTATTCAGGAGATGCTGGTACAAATCCAGTATGACATTGAGGGTTTTTGAGATTCTTAGGTTCTTTTATAAATCGACTCTATTCTCCTGGCAATTAGGGATTTACGGATCGAAGAAAAGAAAGGATAATCACTTAATTAAAAAGGAGTTATTCTATGCGCCGCCATCGATGCGCAAAGATCATTGCAACTTTAGGACCTGCCAGTTCATCTGCAGACATAATTGAAAAACTATTCTTAGCGGGGGTTGATGTTTTTCGCTTGAACTTTTCTCACGGAATTCATGCTGATCATAGAGAGCGCTATAATATTATCAGAGATATTGAAAAAAAGAATAACAGGCCCATTGGTGTTTTGATGGATCTTCAAGGGCCAAAGTTAAGAATTGGAACCTTTCAAAAAGAAAACGTTTCGCTAAAAGAAGGACAAATGTTTGTTTTGGATGATGATCCAGCCCCAGGAGATGAAACCCGCGTGTTTCTTCCTCATCCGGAAATTTTTAAGGCCCTTAAGAAAGGCGCTGATTTACTGTTAGACGATGGGAGAATTCGTCTGCACGTTATAAAAGCAACGCACGGGCGGATCGAAACACGTGTCATAACCTCAGGCCCTCTTTCCGATCGAAAAGGGTTCAATATTCCAACGGTAGCCTTGCCTATTTCTCCAATGATGCCAAAAGATCGAGAAGACCTAGCCTTTGGCCTTGAGTTGGGGGTTGATTGGGTTGCTCTTTCTTTTGTTCAATGTCCGGAAGATGTTCTTGAAGCTCGAGAGCTCATAGGAGATCGCGCTAGCATAATTTCGAAACTTGAAAAGCCACTTGCCATTGATCATTTAGAGGAAATCGTTCGCCTTTCGGACGCAGTTATGGTTGCTCGAGGAGATTTGGGCGTTGAGATGGCTCCAGAAGAAGTTCCAAGTATTCAAAAACTTATTTTGAGGGCTTGCAGAAAGGCAGGAAAACCTGTTGTTGTGGCAACACAAATGCTTGATTCAATGGTCAAATCTCCATCACCAACACGCGCAGAAGCCTCCGATGTGGCAACAGCTATTTATGATGGAGCAGATGCGGTAATGCTATCAGCTGAATCAGCTTCTGGAGAGTATCCTGTGGAATCAGTTACAATTATGGACCGTATCATTTCTCGTGTTGAAGCCGACCCCTTTTATCGGAAGATGCAAGATACAGGCCTTTCCCAACCTGAACCAACGACTTCTGATGCCATTACAGCTGCTGCTCGTCAAGTGGCTCATACGCTTCACGCCGCTGCTATTGTTACATTTACAAGTACAGGGGGTACAACCTTAAGAGCAGCACGAGAGCGGCCAGAGGCCCCCATTCTTGCTATTACTCCTGAATTAAAAATAGCCCGTAAGTTAACGCTGGTATGGGGAGTTCATTCAATAAAAAGTAGAGAAATCAGTACATTCTCAGAAGCTGTCAATGATGCCTGTCTTCTTGCAGAAAAAGAAGGGCTTGCTCAACTGAATGATCGAATTGTGGTAACTGCTGGAGTTCCCTTCCGGGTTTGTGGGTCTACCAATATCCTCCGTATTGCACGCATTAAAGCCCCTCGAGATTAATGAGTGAAGATAGTTTATCAGGACGCCTTAAACGATATACTCATGTAACAACGGCTGTTGGTGGGCTAATGGCTCGCTTATTTGGGGAGCGATACTTAAACTTTCCCATTGATGGGGCACAACATGCCGAAGATCTTAAGGAGACTCTGGGACACCTTAAGGGACCGTTGATGAAAATTGCCCAAATACTTGCTGCTGTTCCAGATATGTTACCTGAAGAATACGGAGCGGCCTTTCTTGAGCTCCAATCGAATGCTCCTCCTATGGGGTGGCCGTTTGTTAAACGCCGTATGCAAGCTGAACTTGGGCCAGATTGGCAAAATTATTTTCAAAAATTTGAACCAAAAGCATCTGCTGCAGCATCACTCGGACAAGTTCATAAGGCAATTGATCAGAAAGGATATCTTCTTGCCTGTAAGCTTCAATACCCTGAGATGGGATCGGCGGTGGAGGCCGACCTTGCTCAACTTAAGCTCATTTTAAAGGCTTTTGAGATTTATAGTTCAGCACTAGACACAGAAAACCTTCGGGCGGAAATTGCTGATCGTTTGCGAGAAGAATTGGATTATCTTCTTGAAGCCCGTCATATGAAACTCTTTAAAGACATCCTTAAAGTTTTTCCCTTTGCAAAAGTCCCTGAAGTTAAAGAAGATCTTACAACCCCTCGCCTTTTAACTATGACGTGGCTTGAAGGAAAAAAGTTGTTAACGCTTACGGAGGCCTCTCAAGAGTTAAGAAATGAGGTCTCAACAGATCTTTTTAAGGTTTGGTATTATCCTCTTTATCATTATGGCATTTTACATGGCGATCCTCATCTGGGAAATTATTCTTGGAGTCCTGAGGGAAAACTAAATCTCCTGGATTTTGGGTGTGTTCGTATTTTCAATGCTTCCCTCATTCAAGGGGTTCTGGACCTTTATCAATCTCTTCAAACAGGGAATGAGGAGCTTGCCGTGCATGCATATCGCACCTGGGGTTTTCAAGATATTACAAACGAGTTGATTAAAATTTTAAACTTGTGGGCAAAGTTTTTATATGAGCCTCTTTTAGATGACCGCATTCGCCCTATTGAAGAAACCCTTTCTGGTCAAAGGGGAAGACAAGTTGCAGGTGCTGTTTTTGATGAATTGAAAAAAAAGGGAGGAATCAAGCCTCCTAGAGAGTTCGTCTTTATGGATAGAGCAGCCGTAGGGCTAGGCTCGGTTTTTATGCACCTAAAGGCTGAGCTTAATTGGCATCGCCTTTTTGAGGAGCTTATTAAAGACTTTTCCATGCCTGCTTTTGAAAAGAGGCAGCGCATAATCCTTGAAAAAAATGGGCTGAAGGTCTAAAACACTATCATAAAAAACTGAAAAAATCTGAATTTAACGGGGGAATAGCTCGTATGAAGGGAGAGGCGCGCCCTCACTATAAGCACATCGTGATAGTTCTATTGTTTGTGCTTGGCATTTTCATCGCTCTCTGGGCCACATCCGGTTTATTATTTAATGACTACTTAGTCTACAAACTATCTACTCAAGAATCCGTATCAGGTTTAGTTGTGGATGCACCTGTAGAATATAAAGGAGTGGAAGTTGGAAAAGTAAAAAGTATTAAGCTGGTAAATTCTCAATGGATTGATATATTATTAAATATCAAGAAAGATTCCCCAATTACAAATGGAACAGTTGCAACGATTACAGCCCGAGGTCTTACTCCAAGAGGATTTACTGGGTTTGTTTATATTACTTTAAAAAATGATGGAAAAGACTTACTCCCCCTCGTTGCTCAAAAAGGGCAACTATACCCGGAAATACCTGTGGCACCTTCAACATCCTTAAGTCTTGATACGACACTTGTGCAGATGGGCAAAAATGTTCAATACTTTACTGAGTTGTTTAAAAATATTTTAGATGGAGCTACAATAAACTCTATCAAGGAACTCCTGAGTGATTTGAAAAAAGTTACAAGTGTACTTGCCACAAATAATCAAAAACTAAATGGGATTTTAATAAATTTCGAAAAGGCAAGTTACCATATAGAACCGTTTTTGAAATCAGGCCAGAACGTCATGGGGCAGCTCTCAAAACAAACATTACCAGAAGTTCACCATATGTTTTCTGATTTGAGACCATTTTTAAAATCAGGACATGACATGATGAGTCTCCTTGAAACACAAACCTTGCCAACAACTCTTCATACATTTACCCAACTTGATGAACTCTCGCGCTCCTTTTCGGATCTCCTCAATGAAATCAAAAGAGATCCTTCCATATTGATTCGGGGGACCACCCCTAGACTTCCAGGACCCGGTGAAGAAAATGCAAATGAATAAAAAAACTCTCATTAAAAAAGGTTTGACAATACTAAGTCTATTGGTTTTATCGAGTTGCTCTGTCTTGTCTCCCGTAGAAGTTGAGCCGATTAAAAAATATACCTTAAATGAAATACCTCATCTTATCCCTTCAAAAAAGAACCATGGGGGTACCCTTCTTGTTCTGGAACCCGACTCAAGCCCCCTTTATCGAACACGGCAGATGGCTTATACAACTCAACCTCATCAACTTTCCTTCTTTAGCTATCATGAGTGGGGCGAAACTCCCGCCCAAATGTTACATCCTTTAATTGCGAAAACACTGCAGGGTACTCACCATTTTCATACGGTCGTTACGCAACCTTATGGCGCTCACTTTGACTATGTTTTGAGAACCCACATTCTTAAACTGGAACAAAATTTCATCAATGCTCCTGGGGAATTGGAACTTACTCTTCGAGCAGAATTAAGTCGACGAGACTCTCATCAAATAATTGCTGTTCAAGAATTCTCTCAAAAAGAGCCTATTTTACAAAAGAGTCCCTATGGGGGAGTTATTGCAGCCAATCGAGCAACAAAAACAATCCTTGAGGCGCTTGCTAAATTTATCCTTGATAAAATTAGATAGAAGAAGGAGGAAGCATCCTTCTTAGCGTATCATCTTTATAAACAAAATGATGGAAAAGCGCGGCTCCAATATGACCGAAAATTGTTACGATTAAGCCATGGGCTAGCCATTTATGAATCTCAATCAATAATTCCATCTTATATATATTCGTTGAAATAAGATCAGGAAGAATAAACAGCCCAAAAAAGGTCACAGGAATTCCTGCTGCAGAGGACATCAACCATCCAGATAAAGGGAGGGCAAACATAAATCCATAAAAAGCTAAATGGACGCATCTGGCAGCAAATTTTTGCCACTTAGGAACATGGGGCGGTAAATTGGGATGATATTGTTTAAACGCCATCCAAGCCGGACAGAGGCAAGAGCCAGTACGACCATGCCCACCTCCTTGTGCCATAAGATAAGAACAATTTTCTGAATATTAAACCCAACATCTGGAAGCTTTACCATGTAGAGCCCTAAAATGATGAGAGCAATGATTAGAACGGCCATTAGCCAATGCAAAAAAATGGCTATGGACCCATACCCATTTTTTGTATTTTTAATACCTATACCCATCAGAAGTGAGGTTATCGTTTGTCATTTCGCAAAATTGTCATCCCCTTGCTGTGGCGGGGATCCAGCGGTATACCTGGATTCCCGCTTCCGCGGGAATGACGCTGGGTGTTTGTTAAACATGGTAACTTCATGCCTTTTAACTATATATCTGACATGGGAATTATCTGAAAATTCAGATGGAGCCAATTTACTCTTCCCGATGAGTCTTTTCGAGTCGCTCATGAAGTTCTTGAGCTTCTAAACAAAGAGTTGCTATAGGACGCGCATCAAGGCGAGCAATACCAATCGGAACACCTGTTTCTTCGCAATATCCGTAGGTGCCATTTACAATCCGCTCAAGAGCTTGGTTAATCTTCAGAATCAGTTTTCTTTCCCGATCCCGTGTGCGTAATTCTAAAGAACGATCTGTTTCTGTAGAGGCTCTGTCATTAATATCTGGCTCATTTAAAGATTCCTCTTGCATATGATGCAAGGTTTCGGCTGATTCCTTTTGAAGATCTTCCCGCCATTTCAACAGCTTATCCTTGAAATACTCAAGCTGTTGAGGGTTCATGTAAGGCTCATCTTCGCTCGGTTTATAATTTGGTGGTAAGCTCATAGCTTCTTCCCCCCTTTCACCAAAAAATTCAAGAGCATTTATAATGACTGATCTTAAAAGGCACTGCAATCTTAAAGTTAATTATCCTCAAAGTTTGTACCCTGTGTGAAGAGCAACGATTCCACCCGTATAAGTTTCATACCGCCCTCTTTCAAACCCAACCGTTTTCATAAGCTTTAAAAGTTCGTCTTTTGTAAGAAATGTTCTTATGCTTTCACTCAAATACTGATATGCAGCCTTATTGTTTACGATCCACTCCCCCATTCTAGGAATGATATGAAAGGCATAAAAATCATAAGCTTTTTGAAGAGGGGAACAAACTTGAGAAAATTCAAGGCAAGCAAATTTCCCACCTGGTTTTAGGACGCGAAAAGCCTCTTGAAGGGCTTTGTCACGGTGAGTTACATTTCTTAATCCAAAGGCAATGGTATAAACATCGACTGAGTTGTCTTCGAGTGGCAGTTCTTCTGCATTTGCAGGCAACCAACTCAAGTGAGGATGACGTTTTTGACCAACCTCAATCATAGCAGGGTTAATATCTGAAACCGTGATGTTTGCCTTTAAGCCAAAGAACGTGAGGCGTCGTGAAATAGCATCGGCAATATCCCCTGTCCCTCCTGCTACATCAAGGTAAAGGCCATTTTGGCGTAAAGGTAAGCTTTCAACAAACCACTTTTTCCACAAGCGATGAATTCCAAAACTCATGGCATCATTCATCACATCATAGTGGGGGGCAACGCGTTTAAAAACACTGCTGACCTTTTCTGTTTTTTGGGTAGCTGAAACAGTTTCATACCCAAAATCAAACGTTTTCTCATGAGGTGGAAGATCCTGAGCCATGCCAGCTGTCTTTCATTATCATATGACTTTGTATTGATCCTATCCTGAAGTGATGTAAAATGCACAGGAAAATAATAAAAAGGTTAAAGAGAAACAGGAAAATGGGAGAATCCATGGATGGCTTTTCTCAGAGAAAAAAAGCCTTTGAAGAAAAGTATCTTCATGATCAAGACTTAAATTTTCGGATTCACGCAAAGTCTAACTATCTTTTTGGCCTTTGGGCCGCGGGGCTTTTAGGCTATACAGGTAGGGAGGCTGAAAAATATGCTCAGGATGTCCTTCTTGTTGAAATTCAAAAAACACGGGAGGAAAATGCGCTTCATAAGGTCCTCACCGATTTTGAGAAGGCTAAGGTTGATGTAAGTGAACACCGTGCTCAAAAAGAGCTCGAAAAATGTTGGGTAGCCGCACGAGATATCGTAATGAATCAGGAAGAGTTTTAAGCCATGAACAAAGAACAAGCAGAAACAATAGCCCTCCAAGCATTGTCTTTTTTGATTAAAGATGAAGTGCGGTTAGCCCACTTTTTAAAAAATACAGGGCTAAGTCCTATGGAGCTTAGGAAACACGTTGAAGAGCCTGAGCTTCTCGGTGGAGTATTGGATGCAATTTTGTCCGATGATAGCCTATTGCTCGACTTTTGTAATGCTTCTTTCTTAAGTCCTGAAACAATCGTTCAGGCGCGCCGGGCTCTTCCAGGAGGCTATAATATAGAATGAGTTTTGGGTTGATCAAACCTTACAAGAGTGACATAAATGTCACAAACAAAAAATGAGTCGAGTTTAATGAATAGTCTTGGTTTTGAAACATCCCCTCAAAATACCCGAATTGTAGTGGCTATGTCAGGTGGCGTTGATAGCTCCGTCGCTGCTGCTTTAATGGTTGAAGAAAGGTTTGATGTCATTGGTATGACCCTCCAACTTTATGACCAAGGAATGGCATTGGGGAAGAAGGGGGCCTGTTGTGCAGGGCAAGATATTTATGACGCAAGACAGGTGTGCGATAAATTGGGGATTCCCCATTACATCCTTGATTACGAATCCCGGTTTAGCCAAGCAGTCATTGAGGATTTTGCCGATAGTTATTTAAAGGGGGAAACACCCATTCCATGTGTGCGCTGTAATCAGCAAGTCAAATTTAAAGATCTTCTAGCAACAGCCCAAGATTTGGGGGCTAAAGCCCTTGTCACAGGTCATTATGTCCAACGTTTTATAGGACATGGAGGAATGGAGCTCCACAGGGCTGTTGATCCAACGCGTGATCAAAGTTATTTCCTTTTCGCAACAACCCAAAGCCAACTTGATTTTCTTAGGTTCCCTTTAGGGGGTATGCAAAAGTCAAAGACACGAGACCATGCGCTTCGCTTTGGGCTTGAGGTTGCTGATAAACCCGATAGCCAAGACATTTGCTTTGTTCCCAATGGATCCTATGTGAGTGTTCTCGAAAAGCTTCGTCCCGGCGCGCTCGAAGAGGGAGATATTGTTCATATTGATGGCAGAATTTTAGGGCGCCATAAGGGAATCATTAACTATACCATTGGCCAAAGAAAAGGCCTTGGCATTGGAGGGGGGGATCCTCTTTATGTGATTCGTCTTAATCCAGAAACTCATCAAGTAATTGTTGGGCCCCACAAAGCTTTAGCCTGCAAAGAAATTTGCCTCAAAGAAGTCAACTGGTTGGGAGAAAGGACACCCCGTCCAATTCGCTGTGAAGTTAAGGTTCGCTCAACCCGACCCCCCGTAGAGGCTGATCTGTACTTGGATGATAATCAACGAGCCCGTGTCGTTTTTGTAAACCCTGAATATGGGGTTGCAGCTGGCCAAGCTTGTGTTTTTTATCAAGGTACACGTGTTCTGGGTGGGGGGTGGATCCTAAGGGAGGTCCCTTAAAATTTTCTCTATTTCTTCCTTTGTATCTCAATTTTTAACTCCTTTTTAGTAAAAATTTGTTAGGTTCTGTGAAATTTTCCTAAAATTTAAATAAAAAAGCGGGAGAATATTACTGGTTGAATAAAGATCGACCAAGGAGAATTATTTCATTAAAGAAATTTAAAGGTTAATCCTCATCTCTTTCGCACTTGAACCAAGTCCGAAATAACCTCATGCACCCGAAGCTTCTATTTGTGTTTTCGTTCTCTATAGGTTCATAGCCACTATTTTGTTTCTTCAACTTCTGAGGGGGGGCCATCTCTTCCAGTTGAATAACATTTGTTTTATTAACATACTCATATCCTGTACTTTTATTTTGTATGTATTTGGATGCTCTTTGTTTTAATCTTCTAATATCATTAGCATCCAATTTTCCAAAATCTTCTAAAGATCCTTCAGAAAAATAAACATCAAACTTCGGCATTCCTTTCTGATCAAGCCCTTCAAAATCTATTATCATTCTCTTGTTCCCTGGATTGTCCCTAAGTTCCGTCTTAATACCTAAGGTCCTCCCATAAAGAATATTATGTGACTTACGGACCGCTTGTGTTTGCAAATCAAATGTTGATATATCCGCAGTTACATAAATTCCGATACATTCGCTATTTAAGGGTAAAAAGACATCTTCTTTTTCAGAGCAAACATTAGTTTTCCAGGAGCATATATTTTTGGGTAGACCTCATGATTTTGTTTGAGCCACTCGGTTGCTTCGTCAGAGTCCGGTAATACGGGGCCACCTATAACTCGAAATCTAATATTTCGATACTCCCAACTTTTTTGGCCAGATTCATAAACAAACTTATTAGTATCAATGGAAGATCTCACCATAAAACTAAATTTCCTGATATCAGCTTCAACAGGAAAAGAAAAAGACACTGCTGTAAATATAAGCACTAAACCAAAAGCTATTTGTTTAAAGTGGCTCATCGATACATCTCCTATCCAATAGCTTATTAATTTAGTTTAAATTCATCAAAATCTACACTTTTGTCAATGAGTTGGAAAATTTGGCGGCCGCCAGGGGAATTGAACCAGGTGAGTACCAGGTTTATTGAACCATTTTAATGAAAGTAG
The DNA here is from genome assembly GCA_027459605.1 of Alphaproteobacteria bacterium. Classification (GTDB taxonomy): domain Bacteria; phylum Pseudomonadota; class Alphaproteobacteria; order UBA9655; family UBA9655; genus UBA9655. Next base: position 8,509 of record DAIDHR010000024.1, on the reverse strand, counting down.
AATTCCTCGAGTGATGAGTTAATAACAATTAACATATGCATATTTATTGTTATTACGCTTGCTTCTTGCAAGTTATATTTATAATCTGATACCAACTTTCATTCCGTCAAAATTTAAAATTGTCCCATTTCAACTTTTTTTCAATAAAAAACCTCGCAGACAGCGAGGCTTCGAAAATGTATTTTGTTAAATTCTTAAAGACCTAAGTCTTTGAAACGACCTTGGAATTTTGCCAATTGACCGCCTGTATCTAAAAGACGGTGGATTCCTGTCCAGGCTGGGTGGGATTTGGGATCAATATCCAAGCGTAATGTATCTCCAGTTTTTCCCCACGTTGAACGGGTCTTAAACTCTGTCCCATCAGTCATGACAACAGTAATTTCATGATAATCTGGATGAATCTCTTGTTTCATACTTAATCTCCTTTTACAAATGGGTTTATAGATAATATTTTTAAGAATGTCCACCATTCTCTTGATTTTAGGTAAATAAATAAGTTCGAAATGTTGAGTCAGGATTATATAACGCATTGGATTAGAAATTACAGCGAGGATATTCCCCATTCTCGGGTCCACGCCCTTAAAACAATGGGAAAAAATTGTTATGTTAAACGAGATGACGAACTAAGCTTTGGCGTAAGTGGGTCAAAGCTTAGAAAATATGCGTCCTTACTTCCTTTTTTAAAGGCCCGTGGAAGTAAAGAAGCCGTCTTGAGTGGAAACCCCTTTTCAAATCATATCTTGGGATTAACCCAACTTCTTATCGAGAATCAGATTAAACCAACTTTATTCCTTTTAAAGAATAGAGAAACGATTCCTCTTGAGGGTAATTTTCTTCTTCTTTCTCTTTTTATTGATGAGAATCAAATCCATTGGGTTCCTGAAGAGGACTGGTGCCATCTTAATGAAATCATAAGCCAATATGTAAATAACCATCCAAACTCTGTTCAAATTCCTTCGGGAGCCTTTATGCCCGAAGCTTTACCGGGAGCTATTTCTTTACCTCTCAATATTTTGAAGAATGAAGAAGAACTGGGGTTTGAATTTTCAGATATATTTATTGAGGCAGGAACAGGCCTTTCAGCTATTGCCCTTATCTTAGGGCTTGCGGGTCTTCAGAAAAAGGCTAAAGTTCACGTTATTCTACTCGCGGACACTCCTGACGTATTTTCTCAAAAACTTGAAGAGATGAGGGAAATTTTTAACGGCTTGACCTCTATAATCCTCCCAAAAGCGGAACTTCAAAACCAATTTGAGGTGTACATCCCCTCTGAAGCTCTTTCTTTTGGGTCAACAAATGCAACCATTTTTAAGGAAATTAAAAGGATTGCTCGAAGTGAAGGATTCCTTTTAGATCCAATTTATTCGGCAAAATTATTTTTTGAGAGTCGGAAAATTATAGAAAAACAAGAACTAAAGGGCCCAATTCTTCTTATCCACTCAGGAGGAGGACTCACCTTAATAGGCTTTGAAAAACAACTCCAGAGGGTGCGAGTGGTTAAAAGAGATCCACGTGTCAAAAAAGCCTAAACTCCTGCTTCACAGAAGCAAGGCTTTCTAACACGAGGATGACAGTATGGGGAATATTTCAAGGTATTATAGCAGTTTCGAAAGAAGTCTATTAACTAAAGTAAATTCGGCGGTAGCTTAAAGCTTCTGCAATATGATCGCTTAAAACAGTTGGAGATGCTGACATGTCTGCAAGTGTGCGGGCAACTCGCAAGACACGACGGTAGCCGCGAGCCGATAATTTAAATTTTTCAGCAGCTTTTTTAAGAAGGGATTGGCCTTCCTCATCAGGCAAAGCGACTTCATCTAAAAGTTCTCCATCCACATGGGCATTAAGACGAGCCTTCAGACCTAAGATTTGATATCTTTCTTCTTGAATGTTTCGGGCTCTCTTAACCCTCTCAGCCACTGTGGAACTTGGCTCTCCCGTAGAAGGAAGAGCAAGATCCTTTGCCGAGACCTCCTCGACTTCCACGTGTAAATCAATTCGGTCAAGGAGAGGGCCAGAAATCTTTGATTGATAATCAAGGGCGCATTTAGGAGCGCGAGAACAAGCCCTTTCGGGATCTGATAAATACCCACACCGGCAAGGATTCATGGCAGCGACAAGCTGGAAACGGGAGGGGTAGGTTATGTGAGCATTTGCCCTTGAAACAACAGTTTTCCCTGCTTCTAATGGTTGACGAAGGGATTCCAAGGTTGTTCTTGAGAACTCTGGAAGCTCATCTAAAAATAAAACCCCATGATGAGCCAAAGAAATTTCTCCCGGCTGAACGCGAAGGCCCCCTCCTACAAGAGCTGGCATAGATGCTGAATGGTGAGGATCTCGAAAGGGGCGAGTTCGGATGAGTTTTCCTTCATTAAGCCCTCCTGCAAGGCTGTGAATCATGGTTACTTCTAAAGCTTCTGAAGGCGTTAAAGAGGGAAGAATACCCGGGAGGCGCGAGGCTAACATAGATTTTCCTGCTCCGGGCGGCCCCAGCATCAACAGATTGTGTCCGCCTGAAGCAGCCACTTCAAGGGCCCTCTTGGCAGTTTCTTGGCCTTTAATGTCCCGCAAATCTAGAATTTTTTGAGCGCTGATGTCTTCCATTAAAGGCTCGGGTGGGGAAAGAACTTGAGTTCCCTTAAAATGATTCAAGAGCGAAAGAAGATTTTCAGCAGCTAAAATGGTAATCTCTCCTGCCCAGGCTGCTTCCCCCCCACAAACCTTAGGACAAATGATTCCCTTCTCAAGAGAAGCTGCATGAACAGCAGCTGGTAAAACGCCAGAGATTGGAGCCAGGCGGCCATCTAAGGAAAGTTCGCCTAAGACCACAAAGTCTACAAGAGAATCAGAAGGTACTACCTTCATTGTCGCTAAAAGCCCCAAGGCAATGGGCAGATCATAATGACTTCCTTCCTTCTGCACGTCAGCCGGGGCAAGATTGATTGTAATTCTTTGATAGGGGAGAGAAAGACCCATGGCGTGAAAGGCTGATCTTACCCTTTCCCTTGATTCTGCAACTGCTTTATCAGGGAGGCCCACGATGGAAAATGCCGGCATACCAGATGAGACCTGGACCTGAACGTCGATGGTAATGACGTCTACACCTTGAAAAGCAACGGTATTTAAACGTGAAAACACTCCCTGTTCCTTCACATATGTTTATTGGGTGGGTTGGCGTACCTCAATGAAATTAACCACTTTTTTCACGCCCTTAAGGTCATAGGCATGATCCATGACTCGCTTCATCTCTTCTTTTGTCTGAGCCGTTCCAAAGATATAAATGACTTTGTCAAACGTTGTAATAACATAGTTTGGGGCAAAAATATCCTCATCTGCATAGAGAGCAGCTTTTAGTTTAGTTGTCATCCATCCATCCCGAGCATATTCGGAGAAGCCGTCTTCTCCCTTAACATTCATCCGATCAATGATCTCCTTCACTCCCGGAACATTTTTTGAAAGGCGTACTGTATCTTTTTTGATCTGTTCGCTTGCCGCAACACCTGTAAAAAGAACGCGTCCTTTGTAAACGGTAATCTCGATTCCGGAAAAATCTGGCAGCTCATTTGATAATTCAAAATTCAATTGCATTCGCAAGGCTTGATCGCTCGCAACCCCTCCAATCCCACGTTCTTCAACGGCGCTAAACCCAACACTACCGATTCCGCCAACAACAGCAGCCCCACATCCTGAAAGGATAAGGGGAAGACAAAGCAGATATTTTTTCATCATAAAACTCTCCATTTAATGAGATAGCCAAGCTCCGCGAATATGTCGCGGCCATTTCCATAATGAAAGTAAAACAACATCAAAGCGAAGATCAAGACAAGAAGGTTTTCGGGCAAGATAGAATAAAAGAGCTTTTTCAATCCGCCTTTGTTGGAAAGGGGAAAGGCAAAAAAAAGCTTGTTCTAGTGTATTCCTGCTTTTGACTTCGATAGCCACCAATGTTTTTCCCTTACGAGCTAAAAGGTCAATTTCTCCGAGAGGTGTTTTAAAACGCCTTTCAAGGATAACGTATCCCTTAAAACGCAAGTAAAAAGCAGCAATTTTTTCGCTCCATTGTCCCTTAAGATAGGCGCGACGTTTTGGGCTTGATGGCAAGAGCACGAAGGTATACCTCCCGTTTTGATAGTCCAAAGGCTGACGAGACAAGGCTCACAGCTTCTTTTACAGAATATTGCTTAAGTGCTTTTTTTAATTGTGCATCAAGATCTGCTTCAGTAAAAGAGAAAAATGAAGAGGCCCCCTCAACGACAATAACGACCTCTCCTCGGGGGGGATGCGCCTCATAATGGACGATCAAAGATGAAAGGGGTCCCTTTTGGACCTCTTCGTATATCTTTGTCATTTCTCGGCAAACAGTTCCCTCTCGATCTCCGAAAAGAGTAAGGGCATCCTTTAAAAAAGAAACAAGTCGTTTCGAAGATTCAAAAAAAAGAAGAGTTGCTTGAATGTCTTTGATCTTTTCAAGAGCTGATCTGCGAGCATTTAGCTTAGAAGGTAAAAACCCACAAAAATAAAAAGGCTCGGGAGAAAGGCCTGAGAGACAAAGGGCCATCAGTGGAGATGAGGCTCCTGGAATAACTGTATAAGAAAGACCTTCTTTTTGACACTCCTTGACGAGTTTAAATCCTGGGTCTGAGATAAGGGGCATTCCGCCATCCGTGATGTAAGCAACATTTTGGCCCTCTTTTAAAAGGCTTATGAGGCGGGGACGCATTTGCCCTGCATTGTGATCATGGTAGGAAATAAGCGACTTTGAAATTCCATAATGTTTAAGAAGCTTTAAAGACACTCGAGTATCTTCGCAAGCAATCACATCCACTTTATTGAGAGTCTCGATGGCTCTTAACGTGATGTCTTTTAAATTCCCAATAGGAGTTGCGACAAGGTAAAGCATAATTATAAATCTAATTTAAGAATGGGCAATTTTAAAATTTGCTTTTTTCTAAAAAATATGTTAGTTTATAGGTATAAACTGAATGAAGTTTGTCTTCAATATATCTTCTTTAAAACCGTCAAACATTTATAGCCGCCTCACCATGGTAGGGGGATCGCCATGAGCTTATTAACTAACCCGAGTTGGATAAGCTAGTTTTTTTATATGCACATACAAATAGTTAACATCAACTGCGACCGCGAGCGGAGTGAAGCGTGAAGCAATCCAGAACTCATAATTCATGTCCGTAGGACATACACCTTTTTGTTGGCATTAGAAAAAAGATGAATTCCTTCGGAATAAATAATTTAAGTTTGGATCACCACGCCCTCTTTGAGGGCTTGCGACGACGAAAGAGGAGAGTTTTCAACCACCTAAGGATATTCTCATCCAAAAATGGATTAACTAAATATTCATATGTATTAAATATGATATTTTAAAGTTATGATCTCGATTGGGATATAGGAATTCTTTGGTCTAACCTCAACAGAACAACATTAAAAAACCTCATGATGAAAAGGACATCAGAATGCAAAAAAAATTTCTTCACTCTTTAGCTATAGTCTGCTTTTTAACCTTATCCCTTGGTACCGCAAGAGCTAGTTCATCGAATATAAATCCACCGATATTAATCGATCCGGATAAACTGAGAGAGTATGTTGGATCCGGTTGGGAGATCAAAATCATATCCTGTGGGGAGTTGAATAATTATGGCTCTTGTGCATGGGGGAGGCCGCCCAAATGTATTTATGATGATGTATTTGGGATTGCCTGGGACTTATGTGGTTCCTCTTCTCCTCAGCAGTTGATCCATGTTGCTGTATTGGAATAAGAAGATCTTTTAAAAAAAGCATTGATAGGATTATAATGATTTTTGGAATTTTCCAGAAGACGCTCTTGCACATGGAGAGAATATGGCCCCAAGAATCTTAGGAATTTTTATGATGGGTATCTTGACAATAGGATTGACGTCCTGTGGTCATCGAGAGACCCCTCAACCCACTGTTGATCCTCGCCCTTCCCCCCCCAAACCTAAGGTAAAGCAAAAAAAGCAAACTCCAGAACCAAAACCGGTTGACCCTCAAACAGAAGTTCACAAGATTGGCTTTTTGATTCCCTTGACAGGACCCCATGCGGATTTAGGAAAGGGAATGCAGGATGCAGCTGAAATGGCCCTTTTTGAAAATGGAGTCACAACTGTTACCCTTATCCCTCAAGACACAGCAAAAGGAGCCCACCAGGCTGCACTTAAAGCCCTCGATGAGGGGGCCGAGCTTTTGTTAGGACCCATTTTTGCACCTGAAGTTGAGGCCATCAAACCCCTACTAAGCGCCCGGAATGTAAACCTTATTTCCTTTTCAACGGATCAAGCTGTGGCGGGAAATGGAACATTTATTCTTGGGTTTATTCCTTCCCAACAAATTGAGCGTGTGACAAACTTTGCCAAGGAAAGAGGATTAACGAAGATTGCGGCCTTAACACCCGATGATCAATATGGCCATTTGATTGATCAAACTTTAAATCGTTTGCATTCCACGGGGCAAATTCAGCTCTTAGGAATTACCCATTATACAAGGGGTGATCTCCTTGAAGGAAATCCAGGCAATGTTCGCATATTGGAAGAGATTGCTGGCTATAAAGCAAAAGGACTCGATGCCCTTTTAATTCCCGAAGGGGGAGAAAATTTAGAGCATTTATCCCAGCTTTTAACCCCTCAAATGCCCCTCAAAATTTTAGGCAGTGGGCAATGGGATACCCCTGAAACCCTTCGGGTTGCCCCTCATTTTGAGGGAAGTGTTTTTGCCTCAACCCAATCTCCGGAGCGCCAAAATTTTGAGGCCCGTTTCCAAAGTACTTATGGATATGCACCCCCTCGGATTGCAACCCTGGCTTATGATGGAACGGCTCTTGCAACGGCGTTAGCGGGAAAAGGATATACAACTCAAAATTTGACTTATTCTCAAGGATTTGCGGGTATTGATGGACTTTTCCGGTTAACTCCCCAAGGATTAAATGAAAGATCTCTTGCCATTCTTGAGGTGACCCCAACAGAGTTTAAGAATCTAAGTCCTGCTGCGAGCTCTTTTTAAGCATAAAACCAATCAGGCTATTGAGCCTGAGGCGCCCCTCAAATGTGGGGATAAGGTGGGTTGACGTTCTTTTGAGAAGCCCTTCTTTTTTTAAAAGCTCAAGGGTTGGAAGGCCATAGGCCTCCTCAGCATTTAACCCCGTTTCTTCCAAAAGGCGCCCACGATCAAGCCCTTTTGTGAGCCTAAGGCCCATCAGGGTTAACTCGCGAAGCTTATCAAGGTTGGAGAGGGGATAGAGGCTTTCTTGCCCATGACCCTGCTTTTCAACAGCCTTAAGCCATGTTTCAGGCGGCCTGTAGCAAGTTGTCGCATATTTTGTCTTGTCCAGTGTGATTCGGCCATGGGCACCTGGGCCAATACCAATATAGTGTCCAAAATTCCAATAAAGCAAATTATGGCGACATTCCTCAGAGGGCGCTGCATAATTCGAAATCTCATAGGGGGGAAGGCCTGCTTCTGTCATAATCTCTTCAGTGAGTTCATAAAGGGCAGCAGCATGATCATCTTCGGGGGTCATTTTTTCCCCCCGGGCGAGGCGGGTTGCAAATTGAGTCTGGGGCTCAATGGTTAACTGGTAGAGGGAGAAATGGCCTTTTCCATAAGTCAGAGCGCTTAAGAGTTCCTCCCTCCAAGAAGCTGTTGTTTGATTCGGCCTCGCATAAATCAAATCGAAGGAAAAACGGGGGAAATAAGTGGCTGCAATTTTTAAGGCCTTAAGAGCTTCTTCAGCTGAATGGCGCCGCCCGAGGAAAGAAAGGGCCTGATCATCCAAAGACTGAACTCCAAGGGAAAGGCGGTTAACACCAGCTTCAGCAAAAGCTTTAAACCGATGGGCTTCCACAGTACTGGGATTCGCCTCAAGGGTAATTTCAAGATTTTCTACGGTTGAAAAAAGGGATTTTGCTTTTTCAATGAGAACAGCAACCGTCTCAGGATCCATCAGAGAGGGAGTCCCTCCTCCAAAGAAAATACTAACGAGAGAAATACCATTTTGAGTTTGGAATGCTGTTTCTAGCTCATTTAAAAGTGCAGCTTGCCATCTTTTTTGATCAACTTTTTCTCGGACATGACTGTTAAAATCACAATAGGGACATTTAGACAGGCAAAAAGGCCAATGAATATAAAGACCAAGAGAATTCATAGGACAATTCCTATCACACCTAGAAAGAGTGTAAAGAAATAATATTAAACGAAAAATACGTGAGTACCCTGAGCCTGCAATCCGCTGACATTTTGCCTGACAAGTTTTATAAAATGATGTAAATAAGTCTGGCGACTGTCAAGTGGAAGCAGGAACAACGGCCCTGCAAAGCAACTCCAAAGACAACAATTTCCTTCGTTTTTTGGAGCTGAAGAAATTTGTTAGAATTATGAGGGTATATAAATGATGAAAAGAGTTTTTTTGGTAACCTCAGTTTTGGATAAGAGGAGTAGAGAATTTAATGGATGGTTTGTTTTGTCTGAATTGATAAGAGACGAGACA
>DAIDHR010000023.1 GCA_027459605.1 Alphaproteobacteria bacterium | reverse complement strand
TATTTCACTCCCTTCCTGTCAATTTTAACTCCCGCTCTAACTTCCTTCTTCATTCAAACACTTTTGCAGCAGGTTCTAAATGCTTCGATTGGCTCTAAAATGGGTGAATGGGAATTCTCTATGCCAAGATTAGGGAAGTTCAAGCTTGATTCATGGTTAACAGTTAACCCCTTTAATTTTGAGAATTCAGGTAACATTGAAATTATCAAAAAACATGCTGAGGACGTCTGGAAGAATCTCAAGGACTAAACGAGTGGCTTTGATGATGCTCTGATCAAGTCAAAGGCTTGCAATGTCTTTTACTTATGATAAATTTAGCTCATAAAAATTAAAAGTGGAGATGTGAAAATGTATAAACCAATAGTCTATAAATTGATGGTTTTGGGGCTATTTTTTCTTAGCCAAGGCACAGTTATAGCGAAAACTCCACCTCTCCATTCCTGTGAAAATGATTCTGCTTGTTCAACAAACCAACAGTGCGCCCAAGATCTCATCAGTGAAAAAAAATATTGTTTTAAAAAGTGTACATCATCATCGGACTGTCCCCTGCTTTGGTATTGCCACCCGCAACTAAACCTGTGTCAACATTTTTGTACCGGTTCAGAAGATTGCCCAGAGAATTATTTATGCACCCACGAACTATCAGAAAAGGAAGCAAAGTACCCTCTTTGTTTAAAACAATGTCAGTCAGAGAGTGACTGTACTGCTCCCTTATATTGCAATGGGAAAAGTAAGGTTTGCCAGAAGTATTGCGAAACAGATACTGATTGTCCTGATGGCAAAATTTGCCACAAAAAGAAGAAAAAATGTAAGGCTGCATAGGAGCTCTTACAGAGTTAAAATCACATGCCCTTCAATGATTTCTGTTAAAGAGAACAAAAATTTATAATCAATACGATATGAATCTATTTTTCGCACTGATTTGCTAAGATGTTTTTAACATTTGACGAGAACAGAGAGTCTGCGGTCTGACGAACTCATGTATTTGAATAGTGGTAGGAAGAAAGAGGGACTATCTCTTGGATTATAAGTCCTTGGCTCTATATTGTGAGGCGTTAAAAAGAAACATTATAGTAACCACCAGCGATGTTACTATCGTTTAAAACTTTCGGCAGTTATCCACACTTTTTCTGTGGTAGTGCCAACGGGGGCTGTGGGCAACAGTTGTAAAATGTTAACTAATTCACCTTCTCATAAGAATCTGGCTAAAAATCCGGTGTACTTATGTATTCTAATACATTCAACACACCTTGTTTTACCTTCCTTCTTCATTACCTAAAAGTGAAATAGTATCAAATGTAAGCCCACAAGAGAAAACCTATAACCTATAGCATAGGTAATTCCCACCCCCCTATTGCTCTTAGGAAAGAGGTAAGGTATTAGCTTACCCCCTCCCTGTTCAATTATGGCATTCTTGGTAACATAAAGCACCTCATGTTGTGAGTTAATCTAGTGATCATTACCTTTATAATAGATCTCGGGAGGAATTTCAAGTTAAATTTTTAATAAAATTTTCCCTGATAATTCCTAGGTTTTTTGGATTGCATCTTCTGAAGAGAGAAATTTAGGTCGTCTCCCTTTGTTAAAAAATGGAGCTTTGGTGTTTGAGAGAAGAATTCCCCCGAAACTAAGAGCTCCAAGAAACATAATAAAATAGGCCGGAGCAATTTTGGAGTTAAAAGATTCTTGAAGAGCAACACAGACAATTTGAGTAAATCCTCCAAAAATTCCTTCCCCAATTGAAATACCTACACCCATACCAGAATAACGACCTATAACTGGAAATTTTTCAGATAAATACGCAGGGGCGGGACCAGAATAGAAAGCTGCAAAACAACTAAAAAGGATAATCCCAAAAAGCGAACCACCAAGCGTGCTTAACTGTGTCATATAAAAAAATATAAAAACAGGAGTTATGATTAAAAGAAAACTGGTTATTTTCAATTGAAGTTCATTCCCGAGCTTCTCCGCAGTTAAACCAAATAAAGGAATAAGAATAACGCATAAAATTTGCACAATACACGTTAAACCAAGAGGGTTGAAGGTATAGCTATCTGTATTTTGGTCAATATAAAAATTGGGAATGTACATGGAAGCAAAATAAAACATTGATACAGGGATGCTTGATATGAAAATGGCAGAACACAGGACCTTTTTATGATTTTTCAGAATATCCATAAAGGGTACTTTTTTTGGTGGATGTAAATTTTTATTTTCTAAAAATTCAGGACTTTCTTTCATATGGTGCATGAAATAATGCAAGAACATCCCCATTACAAATGTGAGTAAAAAGGGGACTCTCCATTCCCAACCCAAGCCTGTGATACGATCAAATACTAAAGATGTAGCTGTCCCAAGAAAAGTTCCAAAAACTCCAATGGCTATCATTGTTGCGCAAGCATAAGCTGCCCTATTTTTTTTAGAATGTTCTTGAATGAAAATAATAGCTCCTGTGTATTGTCCTCCCGTGCACAGGCCTTGAACAATCAAACATAATATTAAAAGCAAACTACTTAGCCAACCAATTGTGGCATAGGATGGAATTAATCCGATACAAGCAGTTGCGAAAGTAATGGCAATGAGGGAGTAAGAGAGTGCTGTTTTACGGCCATATCTATCTCCAATATGACCAAAGATAATGCTTCCAAGAGGTCGGAGTAAAAGAGTCATGCTGAACGTGGTCAATCCTAATATTTTTGTCAGTTGTATATTTTCTGCTGGAAAAAAGATCGGAGAGAGGACAACAGCCGAGAACGCATAAACTGAAAAAGCATAAAAATGGAATAAATTACAGAATAATGATATAATAATTGATTTGTTAAATAATCCCATCAATAGATTCCTTCTGATAAGTTATTAATTTATATTTTACTTTACTGATTTTTTATTTTTTTCAAAGATCTTGAAATTGTGGCAAAAGTTGTTGTTTTTCATAAAGGGTTTTATTCCATTTCCTATACAAGTTTTTCTTTGAAAAGCTTTATAAAGTGCAAAACCTCTCTTCTAAGAATTGTTAAACATAAGCACATAGCATATTTAAGCATAAACTGTAACATAGTTTAAGAAAAATCCAAAAAAGAAATTATATCTTGATGTGGATTCTTCTTTGCTTTTCATTATCCTTTTTCAAAAAGAAATGAGGTCAAGAGGTAGTTAGAAATAAGAATAAGGATTGAAGAAGAAACAACCGCATAAGTTGTTGCTTTTCCCACACCTTGAGCACCGCCCTTTGAATTAAAGCCATGGTAACAGCCCATAAGTGAGATAATAAAACCAAAGACAGTTGCCTTAATAAGCCCAGACGTTACATCATCCATATGCATGAAATCAAAAGTTTGTTTAATGTAAGAGGCAGGATTAAACCCAAGTCGATAGACACTGACAAGATATCCCCCAAAAACACCGATAATATCTGCAATGAGGACAAGGAGGGGAAGCATGGCAACTCCCCCTAAAAGGCGAGGTGTAATGAGGTATTTGAACGGGTTTGTTGAAAGTGTAACAAGCGCGTCAATTTGTTCAGTAACTCGCATGGTCCCAATTTCCGCAGCCATGGAAGCACCAATACGTCCAGATACCATCAGACCTGCAAGAACAGGACCTAACTCTCGAGTCATGGTTAATACGACCACGCTTGCTATAGCATTTTCAGCGTTGAAACGGGAAAAGCCTGTATAACTTTGAAGGGCAAGGACCATTCCTGTAAAAAGGGCTGTCAATCCAACGACAGGTAAGGAAAGATATCCAATTTCCCAAAACTGTCGAAAGATTTGATGAAAGTAATAAGGTGAGCGTAAGCCCTGTGAAAGAGATTGAATGAGAAAAAGGGTAAGCCGTCCCGTGGAAGCTAAAAAGTCAAGAAAAACCCTTCCAATGCTCCCTAAAGCCCACACCATCACACAGCCTCCTTAACTTGCTTTTGACTTATATAAAACCGCTCAAAACGAGAACCAAGGCGCGTCAAAATTTCCCAAGGGATGGTCTCTGCTCTTTCGGCGAGATGATCTATTAATAGGTTGTCGCCAAAAAGTTCAACCCAATCACCGGGTTGTATTTTATTAGAGGGGACTTGGGTTATGTCTACGGTTAGTAAATCCATAGATACCCTTCCCACAACCGGTAGCTTATGTCCTTCAAAACAAACTTCTCCCCGATTTCCTAAGCATCTTAAATATCCATCAGCATAGCCTACACCTAAGGTTGCAATTCGAGAAGCCCTGGATGCAACAAACGTTGCATCATATCCAATGGAGTCTCCGGGAGCGATGTCGTTAATTTGTAGCACTTGAGCGTAAGCTTTAATGGCAGGTTTTAATACATAGTCTCCGTGAGGAACGGCCGTACGACACCCAGTAAGGGCAAGCCCCAAACGAATCATATCATAGTGATGCGCTTGCCCTAAAAAGAAGCCTCCGCTGTTAGCAAGACTACCAAGGGCAAAAGGAAAACGCTTGCGGAGGGCATCGAAAGCAATCCTTTGAGCTTCATTCATCGGATGGGAGGGTTGGTATGTGCAGGCCAAATGGCTCATGATACAGATAATTTCCATATGGGAGATTTGCAAAAGGCCCAGCCCTTGCGCTGCCTTTACAGAAAGTCCCGTCCGGTTCAGCCCAGTGTCAAATTGAAGAGCAGCTTTGAGATATTGTTGTTTTTTTTGGCAAAAGGTATTCCAGGTATGGATTTGGTGGGGATCTCCAAGAACGGGTATAAGATTATAATAGGCATAAACGTCTTCATCCCCTCGACGAAGGCCGTTTAGGACATAAATAAATGAATCCTGACTTAAAAAACTTTTGATTTCAATAGCTTCCGTAAGATGAGCCATGAAAAAATGGCGGCATCCCTCCTGGTAAAGACGACTCGTGACTTCCTTAACACCCATTCCGTAGGCATTTGCTTTAAGAACAGCCGCGCAAAGTGTCCCTTTTTTCACATGGGCACAAAACATCCGGTAATTATAAGCCACAGCATCCAAATCAATGATAAGGGCTAAAGGAACGGAGGGAGGGTGGGGAAAGGATATCTTACCCATAGTGCACCGGAAAGTGAGTCGGATCTGCCAGATCAGAGAATTTTGTAAGTCTCCCTTCAAAGTGCAATTTTACAGTTCCAATAGGACCATGCCGCTGTTTGGCAATAATGACTTCTGCAACGTTGGCTACTGCGTTTAGGGACTTCTCCCATTCTGCTATTTTGTCATCACTTCCGGTTGGCTTTTTGCGAGAAAGATAATATTCATCTCGATAAACGAACATGACAACGTCAGCATCTTGTTCAATGGATCCTGATTCTCTCAGATCAGAAAGTTGGGGTCTTTTATCATCCCGTTGCTCTACAGCACGGGAAAGCTGAGAAAGGGCTAAAACCGGAACATTAAGCTCCTTTGCAAGAGCTTTAAGGTTTCGTGTAATTTCAGACAGCTCAAGAACCCGGTTATCTGCAGCTTTCTTCCCAGGGTTTGAAAGAAGTTGAAGATAGTCAATAACGATCATGCCAAGGCCTTCCTGCCTTTTTAACCGCCTTGCCCGAGTCCTTAAAGCTGGGACAGAAAGAGCAGGTGTATCGTCAATAAAGAAAGGCAAAGAATTAAGCCGATTGGACACCTCGACAAGACGAGGAAAATCAGATTTCCCGATATCTCCCCGCCGAATAAGGTCAGAGGAGAGGCCAGCTTCCTGACCCAAAATACGGTTAGCCAGTTGCTCAGATGACATTTCGAGGGAAAAAAAAGCAACAGAAGCACCCTCTTTTTTTTCCAAAGCTACTCGGGCTGCATTAAAGGCCAAGTTGGTAGCAAGTGCCGTTTTTCCCATTGAGGGACGGCCTGCGAGGATAATGAGGTCAGAGGGATGAAACCCTCCTAAGCATTTATCCAGTTCTTTAAAACCTGATGAAACACCGACAACATGACTTTCTCTTTTTAGGGCTATATCTGCGCTTGTTAGAGCTTGTTTTAAAGCTGAAGAAAAGGTTTGAAGTCCACGCTCTTGGCTTCCAACGGTAGCCAGATCAAATAACTTTTTTTCTGCGATTTCAATTTGATCGGTGGCGGTTATGTCTAAATCATAGGTATGTGCTTCATTAACAACGCCTTCTCCGACATCTATGAGCTGGCGCCTTAAGTAGAAATCATAGATTTTTCGTCCATAATCCTCTGCATTAATGATGGAAATGACAGAACCAGCAAGATGAGCAAGATATTGCCCTCCCCCAACTTCAGATAATGAGTCATCTCGATCAAAATATTCTTTAAGAGTAATGGGATCAGCAATATGTCCCCGGGTAATAAGATTACTAATAGCTTCAAAAATACGGCCATGGGTTGGATCGGAAAAATGATCAGGTCTTAAAAATTCGGCGACTTTTTCAAAAGCCAAATTATTATGAAGGAGTGCTCCTAAGAGGGCTTGCTCTGCTTCGAGGCTATGGGGAGGAAGTCTTTCAAAGTTATTGGAGGTTTCCTTCTCTTGAACAAGGTTGCTCGTAACATCGGGGATGCTGAGAGCCATTTGAGGGTCAAATTGAGGTTTTAAAATGGCACTCACAGGTTATCTCCGATAACAGTAGTCGGTATGTAAATCCATATTCAGGAAGGCAACTAACTTCCTATGGTTTAAAATAGCTTGTTTTCTATAGACAAAAATACCACTCTGGACAAAGGGTCTACTTGTCTTCAGCACCCGAAGCGATCGTTTCGACAGTCTTTGCTTGAGCTTTAGCTTCGTCTTCAGACATAGCAACGTTGACGGTCAATGTTAGCGTAACTTCAGGATGAAGTTGGACTCGAACAACATGAATTCCGATTGTTTTGATGGGGTGGTCAATCCGGACATTGCTTTTTGTGACATGCTCTCGTTTTAAGCCTTCGGCAATATCCCGGGCACTGACTGATCCATAAAGCTGCCCCCCTTCACTGGCTTGACGAATGAGAGTGACCGTCGTCCCTTCCAACCGCTTGCCTAAGGTTTCAGCTTCTTCTTTATGCTTTAGATTTAATTTTTCAAGATTTTCTTTTTCTTTTTCAAAATGACTAATGTTTTCTTTTGTTGCCCGTAAGGCCACCTTCTTTGGTAAAAGAAAATTACGAGCATAGCCGGGTCTAACCTTAACCACATCACCCATTTTACCCAACTTTTCAATACGTTGTAAGAGAATAACTTCCATAAGACAAGCTCCTAGACTAAGTCAACTTTACTTTTATCTAACAAGTTTAAAGCGAAGAAACAACACTTAGTTTGATGAGATGGATTTTTCAATCCAGGGTTTTAAAATTCCCAAGAGAATAACAAATACAACGGGCCAGAAAAAAACAAGAAGAACAAAGTAAAATACAGTCAATCCTAAGGTTGCAAAAGAAGTCTTATGAAACCATCTGTGGACGAGGCTTAAGCCAATGAGGAAAAAAGGAAAGGCAAAAATAAGAACTGAATTTTTTCCTAAAAGGCCAAGGTAACCAACACCAATTAAGGAAAGAATAAATGAGATCCCCAGAAGGATTAAAAAAACTCTTGGCGCCTCAAGATCTTGAAAGGAAGGGGAAGGGCGCAAGTTTCGTTTAAACCTTACTAAAAGACCTTGAGCAAGAGCACCATTGATGAGCATCATCAATCCCCACCAGAAAGCAAATAAGCCAGGTAAAAACGGGATAATTTGTGTGATAAGGGGCTCCATATCTTTTAGTTGCCCCTCGGGGTCAATTGCTTTGAGAAAGTTTTTAACCACTATGGTGACATCCCACCCTTTAATAACGTAGATGTAAGCGGCCAGAGCAAGAAGCATAACAGTGCTCGAGATAGTTGTAAGATCTCTTAAAAGAAGTGAAGAAGGATACCATTTAATCTCGCCAGATGATTTTTTACGCTTTAAAAGAGCTCTATAAATCAAGAAACTAGGTCCGAGAGCAAAAAAAATAAAGAACTCAGCGGCAGGAAAAGGTCCTTCTAAAAGAAGGACAAACAGGCTTGCCACCCCCCCTGCCACATACATAGGCCTTAATCCAACCCCAAGTCCTATAAGAAAAAGAGGGAGAGGAGCAAGAAGAGGAATTGGAAAGAGGGGAAAAAGGGAAAGGATGGAACTTAAAAGCCCACCCCCTACTGCAATTGCCGCTAAGGCTGTATTATTCATTTGGCCTTAATCAAGTACGTAAGGCATTAAGGCTAAAAAGCGAGCGCGTTTAATGGCTTGGGCCAGCTCCCGCTGCTTTTTTTGAGAAACGGCCGTGATGCGACTAGGAATAATTTTCCCACGTTCTGTTGTAAACTTTTGCAAAAGCTTAACGTCCTTATAGTCTATTTGGATAGCATCAGGTCCTGAAAAAGGACATGTTTTCCGCCTGCGGAAAAAAGGCTTACGGGTTGTTGGAACAGAACTCATTCTGCTTCTCCTTCTTTTTCAAAAGAGCCAAAAGACTCCATTTCTCCTAAAGACTCATACCGGCGGTCCCGGCTTTGCTTACTTTGCATTAAAGGGGATGGTTCAGGGTCAAGCTTATCAACTTTAAGGGTTAAGAAGCGTAAGATATCTTCATTAAGATGCATTTGCCGCTCCATTTCCTTAACGGCTGCGGGAGGGGCATCAATGTTAAAAAGGACGTAGTGTCCTTTGCGGTTTTTCTTGATGCTATAAGCAAGCGACCGAAGGCCACAGAATTCGGTTTTAGTCACTTCACCCTGACCTTGGGTTAAGATGTCGGTCAAATTCGCAGCAAGTGCTTCAACTTGAGCAGCTGAAAGTTCTTGGCGTGCGATAAAGACCGTTTCGTACAACGCCATGTATGACTCCTTATGGCTAATCATATTAGGCCCTATGCCCAATATAAGCCGGCTTTGCCGGCAAAGAGTACCTCATGTATTAAAGAAGAATTTCAAAGAATGCAAGTGTTCTCTCGCGATAGCCATTGGACCCATCATAGCTCATGCAAAAAATGATGGACTCTTGTACAGAAATTACCTCAAAGGCCGTAAGGTCATTATTGAAAAAGGCAAAATGTGGTAGAGCAAGGAATTTTGGGGCTTTTGTTGATACTCTTCGCTCTATCTCGTAGATTGACTACACTCATCCCGCTCGTTCTCGAACGCACCGCGAAAATTTAAAATTCTTTGAATATATAATAATTTACGATGCATCCTTAAAGATTTCACCCTTTTCTCCGAGGATTTCTTTTACGCGAATTGCAAGGTCGCTCAAACTAAATGGTTTGGGGAGAAATTGAATTTGGGCATCTTCTTTAATCCGATTATGAAAGGTGTCTTCCGTATATCCAGAAATAAAGAGAACTTTAGGGTTTGTATCTAACTGACTGATTTCATTAATGAATGTAGGTCCATCCATTTGAGGCATGACCACATCTGAGATGACAAGATCAATCATGTGATTATTCGATTTTATGAGCTTAAGAGCTTCCTCGCCGTTAGATGCCTCAAGAACCTTATACCCCTTGCTGCGAAGCGCTCGAGAGCTAAAGAGGCGCACTGCATCCTCATCTTCCACAAGCAGAATCGTACTAGATCCTGTTAAATCATGAGGCTGAGTCTTTTCTTGCTTTTGCGTTTTGGGAAGTGTTCCTGGCTCGGGAGTATAATGGGGAAGGTAAATACTAAAGGTTGTGCCAACGCCAACCTTTGAATCGACATGAATAAATCCGCCCGTTTGTTTGACAATGCCATAAACAGTTGAAAGGCCAAGGCCTGTGCCTGACCCCACCTCTTTTGTGGAAAAGAAAGGGTCAAAAATTCGGTCAATAATTTCGGGCTTAATCCCTACACCCGAATCAGAAATTTGCATCAAAACGTAAGAACCCGCCGGAATCACATCATGGCCAAAGCGTTTTCCTTTTTTCATTTCACAATTTTGGGTAGTAACAGAAATGGTTCCCCCACCTTCCATAGCATCTCGAGCATTAACGACCATGTTGATGATCACTTGCTCAAATTGACCTTGGTCCACAAGGACAAGGCCCAAATCTCGGGCATGCTTAATCTTAAGTTCAATGTTTGACCCGATTAAACGACGCAGGAGGGCAGACAGTTCGGCAAGACATTCTGTGATATCTAGAACTTTTGGCTGTAGAGTTTGTTGGCGGGAAAAGGCCAAAAGTTGCCGGACAAGGTTTGCGGCTCTATTAGCATTTTGTTTAATTTGCATGACATCTGTAAAGGATTGGTCGCCTGGGGTATGTCGCAAAAGCATAAGATCGCAGAAACCAATCATAGCCGTCAGAAGATTATTAAAATCGTGGGCAATTCCTCCAGCAAGTTGGCCTACGGCTTGCATTTTTTGAGACTGAACCAATTGAGTCTCAAAACGCTTCTGTTCAGTAATATCATGAAATAAAATGAAAAAGCCTTTTTTGTTTTTTACGGGCAAGGAAGAGAAATATGCAGAAACGATGGATTCGCGGGAATCATTAAAATGTATTTCTAAAGGTCCTCCATCATGGGTCTCTTTTAAAAAGCTTTGCAAAGCATTTTTAATGTCATCCCGTTGAAATTCCGAAACTAAATCGATGAAGGGTGTGCCTCTGCCAGGCGGGTCTTCAAGCCAAAATTTTTCACGAAATAAAACATTAGAATCTTGAATGACTCCCTGTTCATCCAGACAAATCATGGGCATAGGGGTCATCTCAAGAACCTTGTTTAAATCACTTTGATTGGCAAAGGGCGCGTGAATATTCAAGTGAGAATGGGTAATAAATCCATCGTCATAAGGAATCTGTGTTTGTTCAAGGAATGCTGTCTTTAAGCGAGAGGAAGCTGTCATAAATTCACATTTACCTTGAATTTCAGTGGCTTTTTGCGGATTTTGAACACGAGGCCTTTTGAGGAATTTTGATAAAGGAGCCCCGATAATCTTTCCACGTGAATACCCCAACCATTTTGCAAACTGGTCATTGCAAAAGAGAACGACCCCTTTCTCATTGAGGGAAAAAAGTCCATCAACGGCATGATCCAGAAATGTGGTTAGTGTTTTGATTTGGGAAAGATATTTTGATTGTTCAGTTTTTTCATGGGTTATATTATCACATTGCCATAGAGCTTTATCTCCAAGAGAGAGGGAATGAATGCGCCAAACTTCTTCCCCTTTTCGACCGTGTAAGTGAAGTACTTCTATTCCTTCTTCTTTTTGATCAAGATTTTCAACAAGCCTCTCGAGGGCCAAACGACTTTCTTGAGAAGAGAGAATTTTTCTTAAAAAAGAAACATTTTCTGCCCACCAACATCCTTCTCGGGCTTTTTTATTACCATAGGAAAACAGAAGATCTTCGGTTAAAATAAGAAGAGGTTTTCCAATAACTTCATATGCTTTTGACTCAGCTTGCTGCTTTTGAGCTGTATATTTCAAACGTTGAAGCTTAATAAGCAAGAATATAACCATTGATCCTGCACAGGTTATGATGGCAAGGGTTACAATGAATAATTCAAGACGATTTGAAAGAAGCATCATCATACCGCCTAAAAGGATAGAGAGTCCCATATTGATGAGACAAAGCATCCATACCTGCCCAAGCCCGTCAAATTGGGAGGGAGTCATGAGTATTTTATTTAAATAACTTCGAAGCCTTTTCTGCAACATTTTCTGCATTGCTTTTTTGAATGCGAAATATTTTCCGGGAATTGGGAATAGAAGTCAAACAAAAAGAGGAAAAGCTTAATTTAGCAGTTGAAATGATTTAAAATCATTTTACTCATTAAGCCAACTTGATGGTTGTGGTTTTGATTTAATCATACCGAATTTCGGTCAAATAAAGCCCCTCAGGAGGAGCTGTAGGGCCGGCAACTCGTCTATCTCGCGCTTCAAGGATTTCTTTTACTTTGTCCGGGGGCCACGTCCCTTCACCTACAAGCTTTAAAGTTCCGACCATATTGCGCACTTGATGGTGGAGAAAAGAGCGTGCTTGAGCCTTAATGAGAAAGAGTTCTCCTTCTTTTTTTATGCTCAGAAAATCAAGGGTTTTAAGAGGTGAGGCTGCTTGACATTGGCTATCCCGAAAGGAGGTAAAATCATGATGACCAATCAAAAAAGCTGCTGCATCATTCATGGCTTTAGAAGAAAGAGAGGGGATCACCCACCAGGCGCGATTTTTTTCAAGAGCTAAAGGCGATCTGCGGTTTAAAATTCGATACTCATAGGCTCGGGAGGTTGTTGAGAAACGGGCATGAAAATCATCAGGAACGGCTTCAACCTTAAGAATACTAATGGGAAAATCACGAAGACGTTTATTTAAAGCACCTTGAATTGCAAAAGGGGTATAAGGTTTCGAGATATCAATGTGAGCAACTTGTCCCTTAGCGTGCACCCCAGCATCGGTGCGCCCACTTCCCCAAATTGTAATAGGCTCTCCAATGAAGTCTGCAAATACATCTTCTAAAGTTCCTTGAATAGTATTAATCCCATCTTCTTGGCGTTGCCATCCAGAAAAAAATGTTCCATCATATTCAAGGGTTAGTTTAAACCGCGACATTTACAAGTTGCCTTGAGGGTAGCTCATACCCCCTTAAAAATTCCTCAGCAGTAAGAGGGGATTTCCCCACTTTTTGCACTGATAAAAGGCGAAGAGCTCCCTCTCCACATGCAATTGTCAACTTATCATCCGTAATGGTTCCAGGCGAATAGGGAAATTGATCGGGAATGAGCTCAGCTTTCAAAACTTTAATTCGATCTGCACCAATTTCAAACCATGTTCCTGGCCATGGATTTAAAGCGCGAACTTTTCTCTCAAGAAGAAAGGCAGGAAGCCGCCAGTCTAAATGTCCTTCGGATTTTGCAAGCTTATCTGCGTACGTCACTCCTTCTTCAGGCTGAGGAATTAAGGGAAGTTTTCCAGATAGATATAAAGGGAGAGCTTCAATAATGGCTTCAGCGCCCACCTGTGTAAGGCGATGTAAGAGATCACTTGTCGTTGTTGTGCGAGTAATGAATATTTTTTTTGCGAGTAACATAGCCCCGGTATCAAGCCCAGTTTCCATTTTCATAATTGTAATTCCAGTTTCTTGGTCTCCTGCTAAAATTGCCCGTTGGATAGGGGCTGCTCCTCTCCATCGGGGAAGGAGGGAAGCATGAATGTTAAGGCAGCCTAACTTTGGCGCTTCTAGAATGAGTTTTGGCAAAATTAACCCGTAGGCTGCAACAACTGCTACATCCAAGTTTAAAGATTGCCACTCCTTTTGGGTATCTTCTGATTTTAAAGATGAGGGTGTAAAAACAGGAATGTTATTTGCAATTGCCAATTCTTGAACAGGGCTTGGAGTTAATTTGTATCCGCGTCCTACAGGGCGAGGCGGCTGCGTATAAACAGCAACAATCTGGGGATAGGTTTTAAGAAGAGCTTTCAGAATATAAGCGGCAAAGTCTGGGGTACCCATAAAGGCGATACGCGGTGTGTGGTCATTCATAAACTACCTTTTTTGTTTTTCTCTTATCAGTTTACTCAATATTAACTTACGTTTAAGGTGAGAGAGGTGATCAATAAATAAAATGCCATTCAAATGATCAATCTCATGTTGAATACAATCTGCTAGCAACCCTTTTGGATTTAAAACCTGATGCTGATTGTTTTCATCGATATAGGTAACTTTAATTTCTAAGGATCTTACAATATCTACATAATAATTTGGGACTGAAAGACAGCCTTCTTTTGTTACTTGTGTTATTGGAGATGCCCACTGGATTTCAGGGTTGGCCATAAGAAGAGGCTTATACTGAATTCCGTCTCTTTCGCCCAAGTCAACAACAAGAACTCTTTTTTGAATTCCAACTTGAGGGGACGCAAAGCCAACACCATTCTTATCGTACATGGTCTCAAGTAAATCGTCCAGAAGCTTACGAATAGAGCTGTCAACTTTTTCAACAGGAAGAGCTTTTGCCTGAAGCCGAGGATCAGGGGCTGTTAAGACATTTAAAAGAGCCATAAAATTCCTAAAAACCTATAAAAAGGATAAACTGTAGGGCCAAATATACTTTTGGATTGTGTGGGGCGGTCTCAATTTCAATGTGAGAGACACTAGCCCATTTCCCTCTATGCTTTATTACCTAATAATATCTACAATTTAAGTAATCAAGAAAATGACTAAGTGCAAGAGGTGGATTGAAACTTCCTCATATGTGAAGTGGAAGAAAAAAGAAAGAGTGCACAAAGACTTAAATAAAAATTTTTCCTTTTTAAAAGATTTTGGTGTTTGTCGGCAAGTAGAATTGAAAATATTGTTCTTGAAATTATTTATAATCATATCATATAAACAACAAAATGAAGCTTTTATTTTTAAGGAGCCTTTTTATGAAAAACATAACATTATTTTTTGGTTTAGTGGCTTTGAGCTCTCTTATTGCAACTGCCCCTTCTTCGGCGATGAAAAACGATGATGAGCCTGAGAATGGGGGAAAACCCACCTATTACAGGGTTTGCAGGGTTATCCCGCCGAGCTATTTACCTCAGGTACGCTATGTTAGATCTTTTAATAACCTTCTAAATCTTACAGAAAATGCCCTCTCTCTTCAAGAAGATGGCACCTATGAGATTAAAAAGGATGGCCTCTATTCTATAGGTTATGACTATTTTCGAGATCAGGATGATAGCTACGATATTAGAATGAATAGTCTCTTTTTTTATGATTTTGACGATAAGATCACGCAGGTTCCCCTAACAATTCAAGATGAGTGGCCGAAGGGGAATCTTTTTGACCTACATGAAAAATTTCTTAAAGAAATAAAATTTCGTGATTTAAGTACTTATTCAGCCCTCAGAAATGCAAAGATTGAAACTCCCTTCACAAAAGAGGAACACTTTCCCTATATTTTTAATAAACTAAAGGAAAAAGGAGTTCATATCACCTCTTTTACTTCTACAGAAGCTCCTAAGGCACAACAAAAAGGACCAAATTATACTGACAGTTGGTACGCAGAAAATCTTGCAGACCAAAAATCTGATGCTTACACGGTTGTAAATGATACAATTTATGCTAAACCCACCCAAAAAGGTAAAGCTATCAACGCTATTATTGAATCATTAAAATTTAAGGAAAGTCGTCCAACTCAAATCCATTTTTTAGCTTATTCTAAACAAACCATAGATGAGATCCTTAAAGCTCGTGAAATAGGTTTTTTACCATTCCCTTTTCATCTTTACTATTTTATAGAGCCCGAAGTTGTTGCGCGTTCTAAGGGCGATATTAAAGATTTTTATAAGAAAACAGTTCCAGAAGGCTTTCAAAAACATGAGGGGCTTTTTGACTCAATTTTTCGCTAAAAAAGCATAATGACAGAAATAAGAGTTTCAAGAATCTGGTATTCTTAATCCATACCATTCAATTATCCAGAGAAATACTATAGATGGCTTTCTGTCCAAGAAAGCCATTTTTATTTTACCCAGCCATCCTTGAAACCATGCCTGTGGTGCTTTGGCCTTCTACCAGGTCAATCAAAAGAATTTCTCCCCCATAGCTTTGGATAACAGGAGCTTCTATTAATTGATCAATTGTGTAGTCCCCTCCTTTCACATGCACATCAGGTTTCAGGGTCTTTATAAGGTCAACGGGTGTATCTTCCTCAAAAAGGACAACAAGATCTACACACTCCAGAGAAGATAAAACAAAAGCGCGGGACGCTTCTTGCTGAATAGGTCGGGAGGGACCCTTTAAGCGTTGAACAGAAGAGTCCGAATTAAGTCCTACAATTAAACGGTCCCCTGCCTTTTTAGCTTTGTTTAGGAGGGAAACGTGGCCTGGATGCAGGAGATCAAAACAACCGTTTGTAAAAACAATACGGTTTCCTCGGCGTTTCCATTTCTGAACTTGATCCTGGGCCTTTTGCCAAGAAACAATTTTCTGTTCATGAGCTTCTACATTTTGATGATGCAGAGCTGTTATAAGCTCATCTGGGGGAACAACGGCTGTTCCAACTTTTGCAACAACAAGACCTGCTGCTACATTAGCAAGACGCATGGCTGTGGAGAGAGAGGCTCCTGAAGCTAAACTTGCTGCAAGGGTTGCAATGACTGTATCCCCTGCGCCTGAAACATCAAAAACTTCAAGAGCTTGAGTGGGAAGATGCTCAACCTCCCCTGCAGCAGTAACTAAAGTCATACCTTCAGGCCCGCGGGTGACAATCATAGCTTCGATATTTGTATCCTTAAGAATTTTTTCTGCAACAGAGACAAGGCCTTCTTGAGTTTTAAGTGGGTCGAGAGTTGCCTGAGCCAATTCCTGACGATTTGGCGTCAAGAGAGTGGCACCCTTGTATCTTGTAAAATCAATTCCTTTCGGATCGACAAGAACTGGCTTCTCATGTAAACGGGCTTCTTGAATAAGATTTGTAAGGCCTTGCGGTGAGAAGATCCCTTTTGCGTAGTCAGAGAGAATGACAAGATCATGAGTTTTCACCTGGCTTCTGAAAAGATTGAGAAGGTCTGTTTCAAGGTCTGAGCTCAGGATTTGAGTTTGCTCAAAATCCGTCCTTAAGATTTGTTGATTTGCAGCGATAAAACGAGTTTTCGTCGTTGTAACTCTCGTTTTATCAATCAATAGATGAGCTTCGACCTTTGAATAAGCCTTTAAAAGGTTTTGGATTTGAGAACCATTCCCATCCTTACCAATGACTGAGATAAAGGTAACGTTGCTTCCTAGAGCTTCCAAATTTCGAACCACATTTCCAGCCCCTCCTAAAACAGCTGTTTCGTCTTTAATATGAAGAACAGGAACGGGGGCTTCTGGAGAAATGCGGGAAATTGTTCCCCTAATGAATTGGTCAAGCATGACGTCGCCCACGCATAAGATGCGAAGAGTAGAAAAAGTTTCAATAAGATGAGAGTCACTCGCCATGCTCAATAGCCTTAAATTAATCCTAATCGATATTCAAGAGCATTACAGAACATTTGCCCGAGGGTTATATGCATTTCTTGAATTCGGGAAACAGTTTCAGAAGGAACTGTTAGAAGAATATCAGCAGTACCCGATAAGTTTACCCCCCCCTTTCCACCCGTAAGTCCTATGGTGACAAGGCCAAGTTCGCGGGCTTGGGAGAAGGCCTTAAGAATGTTGGGGCTTTTGCCGGAGGTTGTAATGCCAATAGCGATATCCCCTTCTCGCCCAAGGGCTTCAATTTGGCGAGAAAAAATATGCTCGAATCCTAAATCATTTCCGATGGCTGTAAGCGCAGAAGTATCGGTGGTTAAGGCTAGAGCAGGAAGGGCTTTTCGATGCGCTTTAAATCTTACAGTTAGTTCTGTTGCAAGATGCTGGGCATCGGCGGCGCTTCCCCCATTGCCAAAAAAGAATAGTTTTTTCCCATGTTGAAGAGCAAAGGCAGATACTTCTACCCACTCGGCAAAAGAAGGAAAAAGGAAAGCATGCGTTGCTGCAGTAACTTGAGAGTGCTCATTCCATTCTTCATCATAAAATCGATGAAGATCAAAAGAAGGGTGAGGGATTGCTTGGGGCATTTTAAAACTCAACTGAAATGTGATGGGCGCCTTCAACTTTTGGGCGCATGACGGTCTCAAAGTGAATTTTCTCTCCAGGAAGAAGAGAATTCTCAGAAAGACGATGTTCCCAATAATCTAAAACACATCCTTCTTTGGCCCTACCTTTTAGGCACTTTGAGTTTGTTGCTTTACCCATTAATTTAATTTTGAGGATGGGAATAGAACGGACTTGCTCGGAGGTGTTCACCACATCTCCTGCAACATGAATCATCTCAACCTCTCCTTTCTGATGAGTTAAAGAGGTTGCATTTAAAATAGAAAGACCTGTGCCTGGTGGCGTGGTCGGCAAGCCCATGAGTGTGTAAGCCCTTTCGGCTTGAGGCCAAGCATTTACAATGAGATTACGACCAAATATAATAAAGCTGATGCTAGAAAGAATAATTCCCAAAAAGACAACTCTTCCAATCCATGGCGAGCGTTTAGGGTCAGATAGAGTGGAATCAAGGGCAACTTCTGGCCCACTGATAAACAAGGGAAAATTCATAAAAGTTGACTGCTCTGGAACTTGCCGCCAAATATGGTAGCAGGCAATACACCTGACTTGCCGACCTTCTTTTGGCAACAATGCATCATCCAGCATGTATCGCTTTGAACAGTTGGGACATGAAACAATCATCAATAACGAATCCCTTTTAAGAGAGCATCTTCTCTGGTTATATGCTTTTTAAGGAAATGGTGCAAGCTAGACGGCAATTTCCTTTTATGTCATCTTATCATACATTTTTATGAGGATAGTATTGTGTCAGATGTAATTGCACAACTTATAAGCTTAGGCCACCAGTATGAAGAAGGCCCTGAAATTTTTAAAGGTGTTTCCTTTGCAATAGAAAAAGGATCTTTTCAATTTTTAACTGGCCCTAGCGGTTCTGGAAAGTCCTCTCTTTTGAAAATGTTGTATTTGGGTTTAAGGCCAACATGGGGAAGCATTCATCTTTTTGGAGAAGATACTTTGAAAATTAAACCCCTTCTTTTGCCTCTTCTACGGCAAAAAATAGGCGTTGTGTTTCAAGAATTTAAACTTTTGGACCACTTAAAAGTTGTTGATAATGTGTCTCTTCCCTTAAGAGTACGTGGACTTGACTCAAGGCGCGGTTACAAACAATCTCAAGAACTTTTAGACTGGGTGGGTCTTGGAGACTGCCTTGAATCTTACCCCTCCTCCCTATCAGGAGGACAAAAGCAACGAGTGGCTATTGCACGAGCTGTTATTACTCGCCCTCAACTGCTCTTAGCAGATGAGCCAACAGGTAACGTGGATGATGATATGGCAATGAAGCTCGTTTATCTCTTTGAAGAACTTAATAGAATGGGAACAGCTGTTCTTATTGCCACTCACAATCAAAGGATTTTAAAGACATTTCCTCATCCTCAACTCGTTATCAAGGATGGAACCATTCACACCCCAAAGAAGGAGCTATCATGACCAGCCGTCAAGACCTTCCCTTGAAAACGGATATTGCGGCCCGCTTTGTACCTAAAATTGTGGCTTTGATGGTATACTTGGGAACACTTTCTTTTGTCTTTACCCTTTTTTTAATCGAATCAACTTTTTCCTGGGAAAAGCAACTTAAAACACATTTATCGATTGAGATACCAACATTCCCTGGAACTTCACCGGATGCTTTAGAGGGGCGGGTTGTTGAAATGTTGAGTAAAACACCTGGGGTTCAAACGGCTCAACCCGTATCTCAAAGTGAAATGAAAAGCCTCTTTCAATCCATTTTTGGGCAAGAGGTAAATCCAGATATCATGTCTTTGCCAATTGTGATCGATGTATCTTTAAACGGGCAAGAAAAGGTTGATCCTGAAACTCTAATAGCCCTCTTAAAAAATATCTCCCCTTACATTCACCTTGTAGATCATCGAATTTGGCAAGCTCAAGTTTTTAGGGTTATTCAAACAACGGTTATCATAGCTTCTGTCATTACGCTCCTGATTTTATGTGCAGCCCTTACAATAACAACTTTTGCAACACGGACAAGTCTTCTCATTCACCGGCAAGTTATTGAAGTTTTGAGTCTTATTGGAGCTCCAAGTTCATATATAGCAAAGCAATTTCAATTCAATGCTCTTAAACAAGGATTTATCGCAAGTTCTTTTGGGTCGTTGTTTGCTTTTTTCACCTTTTTTGGCATGGCCACTTTGCTGGAAAAGGCTGAGCTCTTTTCTATTGCTCAGTCTGTTTTCTTTTTTGATTCACTCTTTGTCTTTTTTCTTATTCCTCTTCTTACATCTTTATCAATGATGATATCTGCGCGTTGGGCTGTTATGAGAGAACTTCGACCATGAAGCTAGTACTTATGGATCGAGATGGTGTGATTAATGTAGATCGTCCAGATTCGGTCAAATCAAAAGAGGAATTTGTGCTCCTTTCAGGTGTTATTCCGGCTATAAAAAAGTTAAATGAAGCTAGAATTCCGATTGCGATTATAACGAACCAAGCTGTCGTGGGACGAGGGGAAATCACAGATCAAGAGCTGGAGGAAATTCACAGCTACATGCATAATCTTCTAAATGAAGGAGGAGCCTTTGTTGATAAGATTTATGCATGTACATCGGCGGATCCTTTAAACCCTCGGCGAAAGCCAAATCCGGGCCTTCTTATCGATGCTTTTCAAGATTTTAAGGTTAACCCAGATGAGGCTATCTTTATTGGAGATGCGCTGCGTGATTTAGAAGCAGCAAGAGCCATCAACTGTTCCCGCATTCTCGTTCGCACAGGAAAAGGACAAAAAACACTAGAAGAGGGGATTCCTGAGACTCTTCAACCAATCCTGGTCTTTAATACTCTTTTTGAAGCTGTATCCCACATTCTTGACGAGGATTTATGCTAAGTCGTGTCTTATTGTATGGTTTAAGATGTATTATTGGAGGAGTTGTCGTTGGGAGTCTTTGGCTTACAGGGCTTATTCTTTTTACACGCATTATCCCCTCTTCGCCTCAAGATACAACAAGTGCGACTGATGGAATTGTCATTTTCACGGGTGGAAAAACGCGCCTTAAGGAAGGTCTTGCCCTCTTTGAACAGAAAAAGGCCGAATATCTGCTTGTTTCTGGAGTAAACCCTGTATCAACTTTTCCTGAAAGTGTTGAAAAAATGTCGGAGCGGTCTCATATCACCTTAGGTTACGATGCACTAGATACGGTGGGAAATGCAGAAGAAACTGCAGCCTGGGCTTATAAACACCAAATTAAAACCTTAAGGCTTATTACGTCAAACTACCATATGCCCAGAAGTCTCTTTGAACTTCATCACCTTCTTCCTCAAGTACAAATTCTACCCCATCCCGTAGTCGGAGATAATTTTCTAAAGCCTAAATGGTGGTTTGAAGGTGAGACATTATATCTTGTCGTTCAGGAGTATAACAAATTTCTTTTTGCTCTTATCAGGAGACCCTTTGAGGATCTGCAAGGTTTTTTGTTGGCTAGGGAGAAGAGTCAATGATTTGGGCACGGTCCATCCTATTTAACGCAGCGTTTTTTGGATGGGCGAGTTTTTGCTGTGTCTTTTTTTTGCCAGCTCTTCTTTTTTCAAGGAAATTTGTTCTGAAAGCTGCAAGGTTTTGGATACAGGGCGTTATGTGGATTTGCAAATATGTAGTTGGGATTCATGTTCAAATTATTGGACAAGAAAAGCTTTATAAAAGTCCTGTTATTCTTGCTGTAAAACACCAGTCTGTTTGGGAGACAATCATTTTCCACTCTCTTGTCCGGGATCCTTCTATCATTTTAAAACGAGAACTGATGTGGATCCCTTGTTTCGGATGGTATTTAAAAAAATTAGGAACTGTACCCTTGTCACGCTCGAAAAATAAGAGGGTGAGTGATTTGAAAAATCTTCTCACAAAGGCTAGCCAAGCAATTAGACGGGGCCAGTCCATTGTCATCTTCCCCGAGGGAACTCGATCAAGGCCTGGTGAGAAAAAACCTTATCTATCAGGTGTTGCTAGCCTTTATCTTCACCTAAACATTCCTGTTATTCCGATTGCACATAATGCGGGTTTGTTTTGGCCTCGTAGAGGGTTTCGTAAGTATGAAGGATGTATTACGTTGGAAGCGTTAGATCCTATTGAACCGGGGCTTTCTCGACAGGAATTTATGCGCCTATTGGAAGACAAAATTGAAACAAAAACGAATGAACTTATTCGTAAGGGGTTAGCTCATGTCACGTAATCGTAAACTTCTTATTGCTATCTTTTTGATTGTTCTCTCTCTCGGGACAATCAGTTGGTTTGTTCTTTTTGAGTACAGTGTTAAATGGGTTGAAGAAAGGCTTTTTCTTTTGACCAAAAATTTAGAGAAAAAAGGATATACCTTTTCTTATTCAAGTGTAAAATTCACCGGAAACCCAACCCTCGTAAAAGCTACTTTTTTAACCCCTCATATTAAACATCCAAAAGGGCTTTTTGAATGGCAAGGTCAAGAAGTTGACATTTACATGAACCCTTGGAACTTCTTGACTTTAACCTGTTCTTTTCCTGGAGATCAAAAAGTATTCGTGCCTCAAAATTTGCCCATCCCTTTAGGGGTACTCCAATTTGAAGACACAAGTGGGGTTGTAAAGTTAACATTCCTAGGCAAGATAGATGAAGTTAATCTTAAGGCAAGACATATTACATCTGTCATTGGACCTCAGGTTCAACCTATTTATCTTGAAGAGACTTCCTTAAACATTCAAAACGTAAGCAACCCTTTAAATCTGAAGGTTTCTTTTTCTACAAACGTCTTTAATATCGATAAAATTTTAAAGATAGAGCCTCTAGATCATCCATTAACGGTTGATTTTGAAGGATCTCTTTCAGGCTTCCAATCTCAAATGCCGCCTCCAAAATCTCTGATGGAATGGCGGGATGGAGGAGGTGTTCTGGACGTAAGTATGTTAAAATTTACCTGGTCTCCAATCAGAGCAGAAGCAGAAGGAGCTTTGACAATGGATAAAGATATGTACCCCTTGGGTTCTTTTGCAAGTCGGATAGTTGGTTACCAAGAAGCCCTGACATATCTTATCCAATTGGGGCTAGTAAAACAGAAAAATGCGGCTGCAGCTTCCTTTGTACTTGAACTTTTTAGTCAACCTGATGAAAATGGTACAAAGCGCCTTAAAATACCAATTACTCTTCAAAATAAGCGCTTGTCAGTCGGGCCAGCATCCCTTCTTAAGCTCCGGCCCTTAGAGGAAATGTGATAACAAATCACATCATAGTCTCAGATCACAGTACCTTTTCTAAGAAGGCCTTGGCACGGGCGGAGTTGGGAGATGTAAAGAATTTTTGACTTGAAGAATCCTCGACGAGGTGTCCCTCATCTAAAAACCATATGCGATCAGCTACTTCTCGTGCAAAGCCCATTTCATGAGTTACAATAACCATTGTCATTCCTGTATGGGCAAGTTCTTTCATAACACTCAACACTTCTTTGACCATTTCTGGGTCTAAAGCAGAGGTCGGTTCATCAAAAAGAATAGCTTCAGGTTCCATAGCCAAGGCTCTGGCAATGGCAACCCTTTGTTTTTGTCCACCTGAAAGGAGAGGAGGATAGGTATTCGCTTTATCAGAAAGTCCCACCTTTTTAAGGAAGGTTTTACCCAAAGCTTCAGCTTTCTTGAATGAGAGTTTTTTAACTTTTAAAGGCGCATAAATCACATTTTGAAGACTAGTCATATGTGGAAAAAGATTAAATTGTTGAAAAACCATTCCAACTTTAGTGCGGATTTTTTTAATATCGATTTTTCCTTCATTTATGCATATATCGTCGATATAGACCTTACCTGCTGTGGGATTCTCCAAAAGATTAATAGATCTTAAGAGGGTTGATTTGCCCGATCCTGAGGGACCAACGATGGCAAGAACTTCCCCTTGAGGGATGTCTCCGGAAATGCCTTTAAGAACTTCATGGTCTCCAAAGGATTTATGAATTTTTTCAAGTCGAATCATGATGTTTTTAATTTCTTTTCAAGGAGGCGAGCTCCAAAAGTGAGGACCATCACAAGAATATAATAAAGAGCTCCAGCAACGAGAAGAGGCTCGAAATATAGATATTTTTCACTCGCAACAATATTCGCTCGCCTTAAAATATCGGCACCGCCAATGACTGAAATCAGGGCAGATTCCTTAAGTAAATCAATGCTTTCATTGACAAGAGATGGAAGGATGTTGCGAATGGCTTGAGGTAATATAATATCTTTCATGAACATGAAATAAGGAATGCCAAGGGAAAGAGCTGCTTCCATTTGCCCTTTATCAACAGCATTGATTCCGCCTCGAATATGTTCTGCAACATAAGCTCCAGAATTCAACGTAAATGTTAGGATACCAGCTTGCCAAATGGAAATGTCATAGCCTGTCAGTTGAGGGGTCGCATGGTAAATCAAAATCAACTGCAAAAGCAAAGGTGTTCCTCTGAAGATAGAGGTATAAAAACCTGCAGCCCATTGTAAAACGCGAATTTGGCCAACCTTACAAAAGGTAAGGACTGCACCCCAAAAAAAACCCAAAAATAAAGATACACCAGTATAAGAAAGGGTAACAGGAATACCCTGGAGTATATAAGGAAGAGATGGCCAAATCCGCTCGAAGTCAAGAAATATCACTGAGTAATCCACTTCTCAGCGATTTGGCTAATATCCCCCTTCATTTTTCTAAGGGCTTCATTTGTGGGAGCGACCCAAGGTGAGCCTTTTGGGAAAGCAATCGCCATTCCTCCTCCGGATTTATCAAGAGCAATGACTTTAAGTCCCGGCATTGAATGGGCAATCTTATGGGCAACTGTATCCCCGACGAGAGCAGCTTGGATACGTCCGTTTTTAAGTTCTTGAACCAATTCTCCAACCTTGTTTAGAGAAACGATCGTTAGTCCAGGGATGCTTTTGGTCCATGTCTTTGCCAAGGCTTCATTTGAACTCCCAAGCTGGGCTCCTAAGGTTTGTCCACTCAAGTCTTTTTCTGATATCACTGGAGATCCCTCGAGAATAAGAAGCGCAGTAGAGTTCACATAATAAGGATCTGAAAAATCCACACTCCTTCTCCGCTCTTGTGTAGGAGAAAGTTCAGAAATGGCCATATCTGCTCGACCCGATTGAAGAGAAGGGATAAGGCTTGGAAAGTCGGCTTCTACAATTTTAATGGGACGCTTTAAATGCTCACTTAATTTTTGAATCACATCGACATCAAAACCGATCACCTTATCTCCTGCTTGAGCTGTATCTTTAAATTCAAAGGGAGGATTGTCTGGAGAAATAATAACAATCAAGGGCTTTTGGCCTTCTTGGTCCTTTTTTTCACCGCAACCAACGAGAAGTAGAAGGCTTAAATAAATACAAAACAATCTTGTTAACATGTTAAATCCCTTTTTAAGAAAGAGGAGGCGATCTATCCCATACGATCAAATTAAAAAGGTCCCGAGATAAGTTCAAGATAACCTTTTAATAAGGAGACTTCAAGAATCCTCACATTTTAATTGAAAAAGATACCCCTACCTTTATGAAGGGTCAATTATGAAAAAAGGTTTATGACTCAGTGTGTCTAAGCAGATAGATCTAAACAAACAAGTTGCAATTCCTTTTAAACCTTTTTATGGTACTGACGGCCTTTGGGGCGTAGCCAAGTGGTAAGGCAGCGGTTTTTGGTACCGCCATCCGTAGGTTCGAATCCTACCGCCCCAGCCATTTTTTCTTTTCAATGAAAATTCCTAGTATAAAGCTCGCCAAACTTAAGCTTGCTAGGGTGATTCCTAAGGCAATGGGGGAGATGGGAAGAAGACTTGCGAGCGTACTTCCAAAAGCTCCCGACCCAATTTGCACTGCCCCCACCATAGCAGAAGATGTTCCTGCCATCTCGGGGTATAGGTTCATGGCGGCAGCTGAGGAATTCACAACAGTCAACGCCGAAGCACTGTAAAAGCAAATACTATAGAGAACGAGGAAAGAGGATTTTTCAGAAAAGAAGAAGCAAATGCCAATAAAACCCAAACTTATCAGACAGCATAAAAGACTACCAATCAAGATCCCTTGGTGAAAATGGATCCGGTGGGCAAAATGTCGGGCTAAAGCAAAGCCCATCATATTTCCAAAAGCACTTGTGATTCCGACAAGCCCAAACTCCTGGGGAGACCATTTAAAAAGGGTAATAAAAAGATAGGGAGAAAGGGAAATATAGCAAAAGACAGCCCCCATTTGGAGTCCAATCACCAGGCACAGGGCCCCGCAATAAGAATCCTTTAATAAATGAAAGTAGTTTTTAAGCATTGCAGAAAGATTTGGGAATTTTTTGGGGTTTCCATTGGTCTCCGGAAGCCAGATCCAGACTACAAAAACAACAATACACCCAAAGAGCATAAGAAAATAAAAGTTTTTTTCCCAGCCAAAATAAGCCTGGATGAGCCCTCCCAAAGAAGGGGCAATAGCTGGAGAAATAGAAATGACCATCATAATTGTGGCAGAAAAGCGGGTCAGACTGGACCCCTCATATAAATCTCGTCCTACGGCTCTTGCAACCAATGGACCGGAGGAGGCTGCAAATCCTTGAAAAAACCGCCCAAATTGAAGACTTAAAATGTCTTGTGATTCCGCACACCATAGGCTTGCGGCAATAAACAGAAGAAGCCCCCCTTTTGCAATAATCAACCGCCCCAGTCGATCGGATAGTGGTCCTAAAAGCAAACTCCCAACAGCAGATCCTAAAAAAAACAGAGCTAGAGTAAATTGTACAGATTCTTGAGAAGCCCCCAATGCCTGTCCCACAGCTGGTAAAGAAGGAAGATAAAGGGATGTTGAAAAAATTCCGAGAGCAGCCAACAAACACAAAATTGGGACAAGAAGGCGCGAATGCGAAGACGACATTGATTTAACCTAATTTGAAAGAAACAAAGAAGTTATAAAAACGATTTTGTGTTCCTTCTTATCTCAAAAAAACTTCTTGTTCCATGAAATTTTTATATTGAGGGAATAAATAATTCTCCAAAAGAAAGTTTTCTAAAGGTGACCAGCGTTCCCCTGTACTACCAAGGGTTGGCACCCAGCAAAAAATGTGTCTACAGGTTAGGCCCTTGTGGGAAAGGTCATTTATCATAGACGAAAAATCAAGTCTGTCATTACCAAAATGCTTAAAAATTTTCATAAGGTAACCCTGGCCTAAATAAAGGCTTTCCTTGACACTGATCATCAAATAAGTCCACATTATTCCATCCCACACGGAGGAGAAAGATCCTGTTGTTGTGGAAGTATATTGCGGTCAAAAATAAGGACACGTCTATGCCCCATAAACCTCCTCAAATTTACCTTGTGGATGGGTCAGGCTATATTTTTAGGGCCTTTCATGCTTTGCCTCCCCTGACGCGTCCAGATGGGACACCTATCGGGGCTGTCCTTGGCTTTACGAATATGTTGATTAAGCTTTTGAGGGAAAAAAATCCCGATTATTTAGTTGTCGTTTTTGATGCGGCTCGAGAAAATTTTCGCAACAAAATCTACCCTGCTTATAAGGCCAATCGTCTTGAAACACCACCGGAGTTGATTCCTCAATTTTCCTTAATTCGGAAAGCCTGTGAAGCTTTTAATGTACCCTACATTGAAAAAGAAGGGTATGAGGCCGATGATCTAATTGCAACTTATGCCCATTCTCAAGAAGGGGAGGTGACTATTGTCTCTTCTGATAAGGATCTGATGCAACTTGTGGGAGGATCTGTGCGAATGTTAGACCCCATAAAAAATCGCATTATTGGGGTTGAGGAGGTTAAAGAAAAGTTTGGAGTTCCCCCTGCCCAGGTTATGGATGTTCAAGCCTTAGCAGGAGATCCCACTGACAACATCCCAGGAATCCCTGGAATCGGAATTAAAACCGCTGCTGAGTTGATTCAAACTTATGGAACTTTAGAAAATCTTTTAGAAAAGGCGGTGGAAATTAAACAACCTAAACGAAGAGAAGCTTTACTGGCTAATATAAAAGAAGCGCGAATTTCAAAACAGCTTGTAAAGCTTAAAGATGACGTCCCCGTAACAGAAAAAATGGAAGCGTTTTCAGTTAAGCCCTTTGATCCAGACAAGGCTTTTTCCTTTTTAAAAGAGCAATCTTTTAATGCCCTTATTCATCGCCTCGAAAAAGAAATTTCCCCTCCTTCTCAGGAAAAAGCAACTTATGAACTGGTTCAAGATGTACCCTCCTTAAAAAAATGGATAGAAGCAATTCATTCACAAGGATTCGTTGCTTTTGACACGGAAACAACTTCTTTGGATGCGATGGAAGCTCAGCTAGTTGGAATTTCTCTCTCCTTGGGAGCTTCGAAAGCTTGTTATATTCCCCTTGGCCACACAGGGGAAGTGCGCGATCTCTTAACTCCCGGAATAGAGCCTAAGCAAATTCCTTTAAAAGAAGTTCTTGATCTACTCGCCCCTCTCTTAGAAAATTCGGGAATTTTAAAAATTGGGCAAAATATAAAATATGATGCTCTTGTCCTTAAGAAATATGGGATTGAGATTACCCCTGTCGACGATACGATGGTTATGTCATATATTCTTGAAGGGGGACAACATGGCCATGGAATGGATGAGCTGGCAAAGCTATATCTTGACCATGATACCATCAAATATCAAGATGTCGTGGGGTCGGGACGAAGCCAGGTCACTTTTGATAAAGTTCCCCTTGATAAAGCCCTTGTCTATGCAGCAGAAGATGCAGATATCACGTTTCAACTTTATTCTCTCCTAAAACCCCGGCTTCTAAGCGAACAGCAAAGCACTGTTTATGAAACACTTGAACGGCCCCTTATTCCTGTTTTAGTTGAGATGGAATATCGAGGGATTAAGGTAGACCCTTTGATTTTAAAAAAGCTCAGTTATGAATTTGAAGGGCGGCTTGAAGAAATTCAAAAGCATATCCAAGAAGAAGTGGGGGTCATTTTTAATGTTGCATCGCCAAAGCAACTGGGGGAGGTTCTTTTTGAGAAACTTAAACTTCCTGGAGGGAAAAAAGGAAAGACAGGAGCTTACGGCACATCGGTTGATGTTTTGGAGAGCCTTTCCGAACAAGGTTTTTCTATTGCCGATCGATTGATTGAATGGCGGCAACTTTCAAAACTTAAAAGTACATATACAGATACACTCCCTCTCCAAATTAATCTCAAGACCGGCCGTGTTCACACCTCCTATGCTATGACGGCAACCTCAACAGGACGCTTAGCTTCATCTGACCCTAACCTTCAAAATATTCCCATTCGAACAGAGGAAGGGAAAAAAATTCGCTCAGCCTTCGTGGCGGAAAATGGAATGAAGCTTTTGTCTGTTGACTATTCTCAAATTGAGCTTCGGCTTTTAGCCCACATAGCTCATTTACCAGAGCTTCAAAAAGCTTTTAAAGAGGGCAAGGATATTCATGCTGAAACGGCCTCCCAAGTATTTGGTATTCCTCTTGCTGAAATGACTCCCGATATTCGCCATCGGGCAAAGGCTATTAACTTTGGAATTATCTACGGCATCAGCCCCTTTGGTCTTGCACGCCAGTTAGGAATTAGTAAAGAGAGTGCAGCACAATATATTCAAACCTATTTTAAATTCTATCCGGGCATTCAGGATTATATGGACCGCATGAAACAAGAGGCTCGAGAAAAAGGCTACGTTACAACTCTTTTGGGCCGCCGTTGTTTTATTCCAGATATTCATAGCCGAGACCCAAGTCGACGCGGGTTTGCAGAAAGGCAAGCCATCAACGCTCCTCTTCAAGGAGGAAATGCAGATATCATCAAAAAAGCGATGATTAAATTGAATCATCTTTTTAAGGAAAGGGATTTGAGAGCCCATATGCTTCTTCAAGTTCATGATGAACTTATCTTTGAAATTTCAGAAAAAGATCTTGATATCGCAAAAACCCTTATTGTTAATACAATGCAATCAATTGTCTCCCTCTCTGTTCCTCTTGTGGTAGAAGCTAATGTGGGAAAGACTTGGGCAGATGTTTAAACCAATTCGCATTCTTCCAATGAGGGTATCAGACTGCAGAGGCGGGGTACTCATGGATTAGAATACGCTCCATGCCCCTCGCCTCGTCTTCCTGCTCATTGTTTGAATACAAAATAGTATAAGATTTTTTGGCTCTTATAAACAACTTTTTAATAAATTTTTTGTATAATATTGTAATACAGATAGATTTATTAACTAATAGAGAAATGCAGAACATGACTTGTCGTTTTTTTCAAATCATAGCTTTAGTTTCTTTCATGTATGCCCCCGTGAAAGCTGCGCCAATTCTGACTTGTAGACAAGATCATTCTTGTTACAAACCATGCATGAAGTATTGGACAGAAATTACAGGGAAAAATTTTCATGACCATTGCAAAGAAGAATGCGGGTGCCCCTAAACCTCGATGAATGCAAATTCAGAAATTTTTATAGATGTGGGTTCCTATTAAGGAATTTTTAAGTTTTCCGTGATAAATCATTAATTAATCTAAGCGAAAGAACAGGGTTAAAATCATGATATTGTATTCGACTTAGTACAAAAAGGCTAAACAGAAAGGATCATAAAATGAATAAAAAATTCTACTTATTTAATTTATTATTTTTTGCTTTGGGATCTTCTGCAAATGCAATAGATCCGACTATCTGCCCTTCAGCTCATGTTCTATACAATTCCATAGCTTATTCTCAAGCTCAAACTCACCCTGAATTTGATTTCCAGAAAAATCAAAGTGGCATGATGACCATCATTTTGGGATCTGATAGTAATTGGCCATGGACTTATTCTGCAGTTTTTCATAATGAGAGTAGAGAAACACCTACTTTTTGGCAGATAGTTAGCGAAAATCACACGCATCACTGCCCAGTTGACGGACCAAAAGTAAATTCTACGTCTCCTTGTAAATATGAATTCTGGGCTACTCCACAGTGCGGAAGCAGACATAACTCTCGCGTAACTATAACGATTAAGTCTGCAGCATCGGCCGTTAGGTAAGAAAGCAGTTTGTGACCAAGGACGTTGCTGTAAAAAAGAAAATGAAACTTTTGGGCCTGATGCTTCAAGCTCATGCGCATGTTTAATGGCGTTTTGCCATTAAAACTCCCAAAATATCAATTAATTTTTTGCGGACTTCCAACCGAGGGACAACCATGTCTACCATTCCATGATCGAACTGGAATTCAGCACTTTGAAAACCAGCAGGAAGAGCATGGCGAATGGTTTCTTGAAGGACGCGTGCCCCAGTAAACCCAATAATGGCCCCTGGTTCAGCAATGGCAATATCTCCGAGCATGGCAAAGGAGGCTGCAACACCTCCCGTGGTGGGATTTGTTAAAAGAGGAATATAAGGAAGCCCTGCCTCTTTAACTTGCTCAATAGCAATGACCGAGCGGGGCATTTGCATTAAAGAAAATATCCCTTCTTGCATCCGTGCCCCTCCCGAAGAAGGGATTGCGATATAGGCAGCTTTGAGAGCACAAGCGCGTTCAGCTCCTTTGACGAGCCCCTCTCCAACGGCCATGCCCATGGATCCACCAATAAAAGAAAAGTCAAAGGCAGCTATGACAGTGGGATATCCCCCAATTGAACCTTCAGCAATTATAATTCCATCCTCTTCTCCCGTCTCAGCGCGGGATGCTTTTAAGCGATCGGTATATTTTTTTGAATCCTTAAATTTTAAGGGGTCCGTAGGGACAGCTGGTAAAGGAACCTGAACGTAGTGACCTTGATCGAACAGAGTTTCAAGGCGCATTTTAACAGGGAGCCGCATATGATGATTGCAGTGCCGGCAAACGTATTGATGGGTGAGTAGATCCTTGTGGAATAACATTTGTTCGCACTGGGAACATTTGTGCCAAAGATTATCGGGAATTTCTTTTTTACGCATAAGAGCGCTAATCTTGGGACGGACAAAAGTAGTGAACCAACTCATGGTATTCTCCTTCCCCTACTGCCTAGCAGAAGGAAAGAATTCTGGCAAGTAGAAGGCTTTTAAAATGGCTATGTAGATCTCTCTTAATTGATGAATATCCTTAAGGGCCACATGTTCATCTATTTGGTGCATGGTTTCTTCAAGCATGCCACATTCAATGACGGGACAATAAGCACTGATAAAACGGCCATCTGTTGTTGCACCGGAGGTGCTCAAGGCTGGTTTTTGACCGGTTACAGACTGAACAGCCGTTCGAATTAGACTGATCTTTTTTTCATCTTTTGTCAAAAAGGCGTTTCCATGGATGGTGAGGGTGAGGTCATGCTCACCGGCTACTTCAGAGCAAATGGAACGGACGACTTGACATAGGCCTTCAGCATCGTGAAGTAGATTTAAGCGAATCCCGAACCGGGCTTCAATTTTATGGGGAATAATGTTACTTGCATCATTTCCCACATCAATAGAAGTTACCTCAAAACGAGTGGCCTCAAACATATCTGTGCCTGAATCAAATTTATGGTCGTATAAGGTTTTAAGGGTGGTCAGCATACGCGGGATGGGATTGTCCGTAAAATCAGGGTAGGCAATATGCCCTTGTTTTCCATAACAGATAAGGGTTCCTGTAATGCTGCCTCGCCTTCCTATTTTCAAGGTATCCCCTACTTTATGAAGGGATGTGGGCTCACCAATAAGGCAAAGATCGGGAATTTCATTTCTTTGCGCAAGAAAGGGGAGGACACATTGGGTACCATAAACAGCATCTTTTTCTTCGTCGCCCGTGATTAAAAGACTAAGGGTTCCTTGAAAGGAGTTTTTTTCTACAAAATCTTCAATGGCGCCTATAAAAGCAGCAATGGCACATTTCATATCAGCTGCTCCGCGCCCCCATAGCTTGCCATCTTTGACTTCTCCTTGAAAAGGGGCATGGGTCCAAAGGGTAGCATCGCCTAAGGGGACGACATCCGTATGGCCTGCAAAACAAAGATGGGGATACCCTGATCCTTTTCGAGCGTACAGATTCCCAATTCCTTCAAAATCAAGACGCTCACAAGCAAATCCAAGATGAGTTAAGTTCTGTTCAAGAATCTCCAAAGCTCCTTCATTGAGAGGAGTGATGCTAGGGCAACGAATAAGGTCCTGGCTTAATGCAATTGGATCAATCATCGGAGAAGCTCGTTAATTGAGGTTTTAGACCGTGTTTTTTCGTCAACATGCTTGATGATGATAGCACATTGAAGGGCTGGTTTTGTAGGTGTAGAATCTGGGAGAACGCCAGGAACAATGACCGAATAGGGGGGAATTCTCCCGTAAGAAACCTC
This sequence comes from Alphaproteobacteria bacterium, assembly GCA_027459605.1. GTDB lineage: Bacteria > Pseudomonadota > Alphaproteobacteria > UBA9655 > UBA9655 > UBA9655. Next base: position 1,889 of record DAIDHR010000023.1, on the reverse strand, counting down.
TCCGCTTTCACGATCCACAATTTTGGTGGACGAGGTAAGGATAACGCCTGCTGCAAGAACACTCCCTTCTCCAACAAAAACGCCTTCAACAATTTCAGAGCACGCACCAATAAAGCAATTATCTTCGATGATCACCGGATTGGCTTGAGGAGGTTCAAGGACTCCCCCGAGACCGACATTATCTGAGAGATGGCAATTTTTACCAACTTGAGCACAAGAGCCAACCCGCACCGCTGAGTCAATCATTGTTCCACTATCAATATAAGCCCCCATATTGATGAAGGAAGGCATAATGACGGCTCCTGGAGCTATATATGCAGAATGGCGAACGATGGCTCCTGGAACAACCCGAAATGCTGCTTCTTTAAATTGATCCTCGCTCCATTCTTCAAACTTTAAGGGAATTTTGTCATAGGCAGGTGAGTAATGGTGATTCATGAGAAAAGAATCATTAAGCCTGAACGATAAAAGAATGGCTTTTTTTACCCAAGAATGAGTTACCCACCGCTTATCAATTTTTTCTGCAACACGAAGCTCGCCTCGATCAAGCTCGAAAAGAATTTCCCGAACTGCTTCTCGAATTTCCCCAGTACTTGAGGGAGAGAGGAGCTGGCGATTTTCCCACGCCTCATCGATGATAGTTTTAAGATGAGATCGATCCTTAAACATATTATCTCCAAAAGTTCCTTCAAGAAGGACAACTTTCTTTAACGATTCTGTCAAGATAAACAATCATTAAATTTGATTTTTATTATTTAGAGTAAGCCCTCATACTTTAACCCATCCCCTTAGTTAATACTTCCACCAGAGGTGGTGGGTCCTTTTTATTGGCATGGAACTAAACTCCTAATATCATACATCTTTTCTTGAGCAAACTTGGATATCTGATGAGTACGGGCAATGGCTGATTAAAGTCATTGCTCGGAGAAAAGTTTGGAGGCCGAGTTCTACAAAAGACTTGTAGAACTCCCGAGGAGGTTCTTCCCTAAAGTTATGGGGGTATTTTAATTGAAGCGTAACCCAGTGCTCAGTAAGTAGGAGAGGTTCTCCTCTTGTAACAAAACCTACTGTCCAGGGCTAACCTCATTGCCTTAGGAGGTTGTTCTTTGAGTTGGGTTTTCCAAAGAAATGGTCTTATCTTCTTCCTTTTGAGTCTTATCTGTGGGATTCGATCCTTGTAGTCGATCCTCTTCAATTTTTTCAGATGGAGGCAATTTCTGGAGAGAAGAGTTAACTTCACTATGAGGAGCGGGTGCTGTTTTTGTTTCAATCGGAGCAAGAGAGGAATCAGGAATTTGTTGTTCCATTGCTGGGACCCGAGAGGGTTGAGAAACTTCGGTTTCTTTTAATTTTTCCACAGCTATGTCCTTTGAAATCATCTCTTGAGGAGACACCATAGAAACAGGATGGATTTGATCTAGCTGGGGAGTCTCAGAATTTTTAGGTGAAACAGTCGGATCATGCATCTCTTGCGAAGACATGCCGATATTTGAAACAATCATGGCCTTTTCTGGCTGTATCTCTTGCGGAATCTGATTTACTGGTATTTCAACTTGAGCATTTATGACTGGAGACGGATCACCAGATCTAATGGTGGTTGAGGTGTATGAATTGGCTCAAGGGACGTTTGAGTAGACTGGGCCATCTTTTTTGTAGAATCAGAAGATGGACTTTCCTGAGCCACAACAATCGGAGGTTGCTGAAGGGTTTGGTGAATATGTGTATGTTCAACATGAGTATTATGTATGTTAGTTGTTTGTATAGTCTTCTGTTTGATTTTTTGTTTAACCTTTTGGGGGGCTAGAGAAATTGGAACCTGCTGCAAAAGTGTTTGAATGAAGAAGGAAGTTAGAGCGGGAGTTAAAATTGACAGGAAGGGAGTGAAATAC
>DAIDHR010000022.1 GCA_027459605.1 Alphaproteobacteria bacterium | reverse complement strand
TCCCCCACTTTCTTATCGTTATTTTAGGCTTTCAGCTTACACTATTTTGGTTCGTTCTTAAAATGGTTTTACTATAGTAAATCACCTCTGCAAATCTATCTTTTTTCTAAGTTGGTGGCGCTCATTTTAAAGTCATCTGAACATTCCTGATTTATGACTTGTCGAAGGGAGGTTTTATTTTGAAAAAAAGAATTATATATTTCAAATAACTTACAGGCTTTTTCTCTACGACCTTGATAAAGAGAAATAAAACCGAGGGTCTTTATTCCTTGATGGTTAAAAGGTTGCCATTTAAGTGTACGTAGAGCATAAGCTTCAGCTTGTGAATAATTAGCTTTCTTTATGTAAGATGAAGCAACATTTAAGCACGCGTACCAATTCCGACTTACTGAGGAACAGGCTTTTTTATTAAGGGCTTCATTATTAGGAAAATTAGATGAAATATATTCAGATGAAAAATAAAATGTGAGTATTATAAAGACTAAAAAATGTCCGCCTAAAAGAGTGCTCCGCAAACTTTTTGTTAATTTGCAAATGACGTAATCTTGTTTTATGAGAGAGAAACAATAGCCTAACATCATAGCTATTATACAATAAGGAAGAGGTTCAATTAAGGGAAATTGAAAGAGTGATTGGGTGAAAAGAACAATAGAGAATAAAGGGAATTCGGGGTAGCGGATAAAAATTAATTTGATATCTTTCAAAAAATTAAAAAGAACACTGGTTCCTAATAAAAAGAATAAGATAGACAAGATCACCCCCTCTTCTGATAAGTAATGTAAAAATTCATTATGAGGACTAAGAAAAATAATTGTTTCATTATGCTCAGGAAAGAGGTTTGCCAGATAAGGAAGAGAAGCAAATTCAAACTGACCGAGCCCAACCCCCAAGGGGTTATCCATAATCATTTGGATAACATCAAGATATAGGAGCCATCTAAAGGAGAACGACTTAGCAGGCGCTGCAATACTTAGAGAGGGGTGGAGCAATTCTGTGATTTTGTAAATGATTATTATAAACAGAGCTGTGATACTTATTATTTTTATGATTTCTTGAAATGAATTTTTATTTATGTATATTGAAAAAATGATCATTATAGCAACAGCTATAGTGATAGAGCGACAAAAAGTAAAGTATAAGTAAGCGAGTGTGGCGGCTATCAATAGATTAAGAAGGGGTGATTTTTTAGATTCTCTCCAAGTGCGCATTACCATTCCAAAGGGAAAAACAAGAGAAAACCCTACAAATTCTGCAGACAAATTAATATTTCCAAAGGTTATATAAGGCGGAATGTGAGAGTGCAAAATATACTGATAAAAAGCCAAGCATAAAAAAACAGTTAAAGATAGGGATATAATTTTTTCAATGATTACAAACCCTTGTTCTTTTTGTTCGTAAAAAAAATTTAAAAAGAAAATAGAAACCCCCCAAAATAACAGCCGCCTTATATTCTCATAAGAAAACAATGGAACTTCATGAATGTATGAATTAATTCCCATAATAAGTACAATTAGCCCTATAAGATATAAGGAAATTTTAGGTAAGTGAGGTAAAACTATATATTTTGAATAAAGTAAAAATAAAAAAATAAAAATATTTATACTAAAAAGAACGAAAATCCATTTAATTGTGGTATACGGGTCAAAAAATTTATTTAAAGTGAGGAAAGGTGAAACAAAAAAGGAAAAAAAAATAAGAAACAGGGTAAGGTAGAAAAGTAGTTTCTCTCTAAAAGGAAACGTATCGTTTAATAGAATTTTATTAAACATCATTTTAAATAAATTCCTTAACTTATAAAAAAAGCCTTAGAAATCTAAGGCTTTTTATAAGCTATGCAGCATAATATTTTAGCAACCCGCGACTAGCTTTACTCACTATGATGGCTATGATGACTGTGATTACTATGATGGCTATGATGATTGTGGTTACTATGATGCTGGCCAGCATAATGTTGGCTATAGGTTCCTGAAACGCGAATAGCTTGCTCAGCATTTTCTGGGCTTTTTCCGTATACTGCATTTTGGATATCTTCTTTACTTACGGTCGCATTAAGAACTGGTGAGTGTAGAATGATAGCAGAGATTATTATTAATGTTGTTTTGATTCTCATTTTCCCTTTTGCCTTTCATTTTATGAAATTAAAGTATATTTTTCATCTTTGCAGAAGTCAATGATTTTAAATCAAAAACTTTTCCCAAAGAGCACTCAAAAAGAGAAAAACTAACATGGTACCTTACTTTTAGGTTGAGCACGTACCGCAAGAACCTTCTTAACCTGAGAAAAAAAGTGAACGACTTTGAAAAGAAAGAGAGGCCCCTATGAGGGCATCGCTTCCTCGAAGTTATCTTGGGCAAAATCCCAATTTGCTAAGTTTTTCAGGAAAATATCGAGGTAATCTGGGCGCCTATTTTGATAATCAAGGTAGTAGGCATGTTCCCATACATCACAGGTAAGAAGAGCCTTCTGCCCGTGAACAAGGGGAAGGTCAGCATTAGGAGTCTTTGTCACTTTAAGGGTGCCATCCTTGTCTAGGACAAGCCACGCCCAACCACTTCCAAATTGACTAACACCAGCTTGTTTAAAGCTTTTTGTAAATTCTTCCAAATTCCCAAAGTCTTGAAGAATTTTTTTACCCAAACTTCCTTTTGGTTCTCCTCCCCCTTTTGGAGTGAGGGAGTGCCAATAAAAAGTGTGATTCCAAACCTGAGCTGCATTATTAAAAATTCCTACTTTTTCAGTTTTATTGGCCGTTGCTTGAATAATTTCTTCTAAAGATTCCTTTTCAAGCTCTGTCCCTTGGATAAGATTATTAAGGTTTGTTAGGTAAGCTTGGTGATGTTTTTCATGATGGAAGGTTAATGTTCTCTCTGAAATATGGGGTTCGAGGGCGTTTTTTGGGTAGGGAAGGGTGGGGAGGTCAAAGGCCATTGTTATTCTCCATAGTTTTTTAAAATGTAAAGGTTTTTTATAGGATTGGAAAGGGCTTTGGAAGAAAATATGAGGTATATTCTTCGCCTTTCAAGTTTCAGGCACATTGCCCCGCCTTCGCGGGGCAGGCTCTTTGGGGCTTGCGCTTGTCACGTGGGTTGACTAGGCTCATTGAGCTCGTTTTCGAATACCTGCCCGAGAATTTGAAATCCTTTGAGTATATCAATATCTAAAGGTTTTTCCAACGAAAGAGGTGGCTCTACCTAGAAGCAGATCTATCTCAATTCGCGCCAGTCCTACTGCCGATTGTAGGTAAATTTCTAATTAACAAATCCACTTTCAAGCAAAGGATTCCATGTTGTTATTTGCCACTCGCGCATAGGCATGAAGAGCTCGTTGATGAACGTGAATTTCATTGACTTGGCGTTCGATATTCTCTTGGCGCTCTTTGAGAACACTAGACAGCTTTAACAGAGCTGATTGGAGTGTATTTAGTTCCTTTTTTAAAGTTATGTCAGAAGCAAGATCAAGAGTTTGGACCTCATAGCTTAAGTGGGTTACCGTTTGGTCTAAATCATCAAACTTTCCTAGGGGATCTTTTTCATAAGACTCACATAGCATTTCAAGCTTTTTAATAGCTTTTTTTACAGTATCCTTAACTGGCATGTGCTCCTCCTTTGGATTAGTGGGTGACTTAGATGTTAATGTGCTTCCCACATGTATGGGTAATACAAAGCGTATAATTACTTTAAAACACCCGTATACTATATTTAATAATGAAAAATTATCATAAGTCTTGAAAAATAATTTAATTTACTTCCAATTTTCACTTTTATCTTACCATATTTTCCGATCAGTGGTAGTCAAATTTTAACACTTTCTTAAGACTTTTTTATATCCTACGGGAATAAAAGGAAATTTTGTGAAAAAATAAACTAGTTTTAAGGAAACATAGTTTTCTTGAACCTTCTTGTTTTGTTTTGCTGAAAAAAGGGAGACATTTATGAAGCCACATAACCATATAATTCTAGCTACATTTTATTTTTATTTGTCCTAATGATATCAAGGCCAACTTCTCCTGAGTCGGGGTAGAGACTGGGCCCAATCTTCTCCCTGTAAAGATGGGGTGATATCTCACATATTTCCTTCGCGAATTGAATAGTAGGTATTAATTATATTTGATGCAATTTTATTTTAATTATTTTATGTAAACAAGTAGTTAGAAAATAATTCTTGGATAGAGGTGGAGGGTGTGGTATATTCTCAAAAATGGGGTAGGTTGTGACTTATATGCCACTTTAAAAAAAAATAACGCAACTTTTTCTGCGATTTCTTGATTTATTTAAGAAGAGAAAGCATACAGTTTGATAATTGAGTGGGGGTAGTTAAAAATGATGAACCAAGCCGTTCTTGATGAAATAAATGAAAACGAAATTGAGCGTATTGACGCTAAGGTAAAATGGTACAATCCGGAAAAAGGGTATGGTTTTTTAGTTCTTGATGACGAATCGGCAGATATATTTATGCATTTTTCCGTTTTGGATGCTGCTGGATGTCGAAGAGTTGAAGAGGGGGACCGCATCGTTTGTGATGTAGGGCCAGGTCGGAGGGGAAAGCAAGTCTTGCGTGTCTTAGAAGTTAAATTTGCTCCGAGAGAGCCTCGGTTTTCCCCAGCCTTTTTAGGACCCCGCTCACCTGCATTTGATCCTGAAACTTTGGAAGAAATTGAGGGTGAGGTCAAGTGGTTTAATCCTTTAAAAGGATATGGATTTGTTTATCCTGATGATGGAGAACGAGATATTTTCCTCCATGCTTCAGTTCTAAGAGCAGCTGGCTATGAGTCTCTTGAGCCAGGCGTTAGAGTGCAGCTTAAAGTTTCATCTTCTGAACGTGGGCGAGAGGCACGAATACTCAAGGTCATTCGTTAGAAAATTTAAACCCTCACGACATCATGAGTGCATGATGTTTCATTTTTTGTAACAGAGTCCGCCTATTGGTATTAGTGCGGTTGCACCCAGAATTGGACGGACTTCTATGCTCAGGTCGGATGGATGCTACTAAAAATGATCATCCGGTTCCCAACACTGACAATATAATCCCATTTTAAGATTACCATAACCACATGCACCATCCCATCCTGTATTTGAACATGTGCAGGATTGACCTTCAATATTGCAGCTATCATGGTTTGCACTTACGGATTCAATTATCATTCCCATAAATCCTATTCCAACCATGCTTAAGAGAATTACTCTATTCATATTTTCCTCCTTTTAAATTTCCTAAATACATGTTTCTTATCATGATACTCGCCATTATTCCTCATTTACTTAATGTTTCCTTCTATAATTCATGAAAAATATTAACATAATGTTAATGGATTCGTAGAAAAATGACTATCTTGTTTACAGATTTTTAGCTTTCTAGAGCTTCATCTGAGTTGATTTAAAGAGTTTCCTTTTTAATATTTAGGAGATTGAGAAGTAAAGAAAGGTCTTGACCATTTTGAAGGGTATCAGAAAAAACCTCGGATAGGTTCATATTCCCCCATGAGATTGCCCGATGAATGAGGTATGGGGTTGGGCTATGGGGTTCAATACGTTCAAGGTAAGACGCTACTTCTCCTAAAATGGCATAAGCGTGCTCGCGATTTTCAATGGAGCTAGATAAGGATTTTTTGGGGAAGGTTGGGTGGGAGACTTCTTTCGGAATACTTTTTTTATTTTCTTTTTTTTCTCCTCTTTCATCTAGAATTTGGCGTGCAAATCGATGTATTGAATCAACTCTTTCGCGTAACTTATAAAATGAGGGAGCTTCCCCTCCCAAATGTATTCGAAGCTCGTCTTCAAGTTCAGACATCATCTTTAGTGCCAACGTGCAGCTCTCATCTATGTGGCGGTAAAAGGAAATAGGTGTTTGATCAATGCTCAAAGAAATTTTTGCAAGAGATGGTTGCTTTTCTTCAGGGGGGTGGGGTACTCCTTGCTTTTGAGATAACTCGAGTCTGTTGGCTTCATTATAATCGAGGAGGCGATAGGGAAGAGGGGCATGATCCGAAGGGATACTGATTAAGATGCATTGGCATTCTTCGCTTAAGCGCGTATTTATCCACTCATAGGGGACGATCCGCAGTTCATATCCACCCTTACTGATCTCGGGATGGATATCATTCCAGAATTTACGGGTGAGGTTTAAAAGAAGCTCCAATCCTCGAGCTAGACCTCTAACTCCTTCTAAATGAAGCCAAGACTCTGTAAGCCAGGCCGAGATTTGAAGATCTTTGGTTTTCTCTTTAAGGGCTTCTTGGCAAAGGTAGTTAACTTGTTCCCAATCAGCTTTCTTGACTTCAGTTTTCCAAACTCCCTTCGGAAGTTTTTCGTCCTCCTCTCTGCGAGCTTCGCGAATTTGATCATAAACTTCTGTATAACGTAGGGAGTTACCGCAGGGCTTCTTACCCTGGATTGGCTCTAGAAGAAGGTCAAGATTTTGATCTAACTCCGTATATTGAGACATGCTAGCTCCTTGGGGTTTCAAGGCGGGGGGCGTTGTATGGGAAATAAGGCAAAGCAACAGGTTTTCCCAAACGGATTTGGTTTTGATCATTTGGTTTGGGGGGCGGTCCCATGCTTGTTTGTTCTTTTTTCACCGGCTGCATGGCGACTGGGGACGTTTCAAATCGGACAAAAACGCTTGCCTTTTCAATATCCTCTGTACCGTTTCCTAGTTTACTAGTGTGATCCCCTATTAAAGGAATATCAAAACGGAGGGTGATGGGGGTTTCATCTTTTAATGAGTCAAAATTACAGGGGTCTGCTTGGTGTTGTCGTAGAAGCCTTAAAAGCGCCCAAGGTCCTGAATAAATAAAGGATGCATTCTCACCTTGCACATCCAAGTTCGGTATCCCTTCTACCATCTCAGGTTGTAGTGGACTATTGAGTGCCCAACGGAATGTTACTTTTACAGGATTTCCAAACATCCAGTAACATTTATGGGAAGGGGAGCGCATGGTAATCGTCGTATCCCCTGCGGTAAATTTCCAATCGAGGACCTCATTTGCATAAACTTCTCTTTCTCTATTCACTCTAAAGGTAATATTAAGGCCAAAGGCTGGGTAGGGAAGAGTTGAATTTGGAGCTAAATATCCACCGAAGAAACTTCTGACTTTTTCCATTTGTTCAATAAAGGCAAGAGCATCCTTTCCAGATTGTCCCAAATTTGTTGCTTCTTTTAAAGTTGCTTTCACGTTGCTACCTTGACTATCCATCATTTCAAAGAATGTGCGGATATCCTCGGGATCTGCATCAGAAACAGAATCCTCGACTGTTTTAACAAAAGGAAATTTCCCAGCTAAATTAACATTAAAGAATTGGGCTAATTGAGAATAACTATCTGCTGAGACGCAACCTGAGAGGTTAGTGCAACGATTAAGGAGTTTTTCTTCCAGGTTTAAGAGAATGCTCACAAAAAAGTCTTGGGAGAGGGGAAACTTGTTAATGGCGCTTAGATATTTTTTACATGTGCCTAGTGTGACCTCATTAAGGGTATTTAGAATGAAATCTTCCAGCTCCACAAGCCCGTTACCTGGGGCTTTTCTAGCATATCCATTTAGTTCGTTAATAATTCCAACCCATTTTGTGACTAAGGGCAAATTACCAGGCATGCCTTCCTTATTAATTTGTTCCAAAAAAGACACAAGCGGTTCTGCAAACTCGCGAGCTAAATAGTTAATTCGATCCCTTTGGAGGTTCAGATAGTTTTTGAGTTCAGTAAGATTAGAAACCCCAAAAGCTTCTAGGCCAAGCATGCAATTTCCATCCCACCAATCAAAAGAGTTCATCTTGATTGCATAAGGTGATTCTTCTGTTAAAATTTCATCGAGCTTTTCTATAGGGCTATAGGCTTGAGAAATAAGAAGATTCTTTAAGATACTAAAGGCGTTATTTGCATTGTTTGCCTTTAAATCAAATAAAAGCTGCTCAAGGTAGGGGGCAGCAGCTCGGTAATTTTGAACTTGTGACAACAATGAATCTTCGGGCGAAATATTTCCTCCTGTAATAGTTTGAGAACTAAAGATTTCCGCATTCGCAATATGGCTAATGAGGTTTTTTGTAAGGCTTTCTCGCGCAACTTTTTGAAGGATTGGCTGAAGTACCTTAGGCATTTGTAAAAGGCGAGAATTCATAAAATTATTATAGACATCCACCAGGTTGACCCCTTCTTGAAGACGTAGGGTATCCCACAATAAAATTGAGCCAGTAGGAATGGTCGTTAAAATCGCTTTACTCACTGCTTCTGCCATGAATGGTTCATTGAAGAAAGCCTTTAAGTCCTCGAGAAGTTCGAGAGCTCCTTGAGATGGACGAGCGACGGCCATGCCATTTTCGACATTAAAGAGATTCCCACCTTTAATGAGTGGAGAAGTTAAGGAACCAAGACGTTTTTTGAAGTTTGTAAAGTTTTGATCAATCTCTCGGATGAGGTCAGAGGCCAGGGTTGTTGAGAAAAAGTTAGATCCAATGATAAGCCCAATTACATATTCATATTGGGGACCTGGATTAAAGTGATCAGCATCAATCCATTGCAACCCTGGATTGCTAATAGAGTCAACTGTTTCTTGGAGACTGTTGAGAATATTACGTAAAAGGTCTGCATCATAAGCTGTATAATTCCTGGCTCCTGAAAATTCATCAAGGCCATTTATAAGGTTGGTTAACCCTGGGATCATTTGATTTGCATCAAAAGTTGAAATCTGAAACTCGTCGAAAAGTTTTCGTAATTTAATTGAGGCATTGTCACGATATCCATCAAAGTCAAACAACTTGAGGTTTGTTCGCTTTAAGGCCGCAAGGTAATATTCATCATTTTCATAAAAAGCAGCGGGCATTTCATAATTGAATAAGTATTTGATGATATCTGCTACATCCCTTAAACTTGATGTCATTCCCAACTCGTTAAATTTATTGGCTTCAAGCTCTAATGTTCGCACGGCAACAATATAATTTTTCAAACGGTAAAATTCATTTGTTTGTAGTGGATTAATGCCATTTCCAACAGGTTCTGTAACGGGAATGATTGTATCAAGAGAAAAAAGTTGTTGAGCTTTATAGATTAATTCGTTGGCCATTGATCGAAGAATGACGTGATCATAAGCGAGCCCCATTATATATTTAATTTTCGCATCCAAATTATCAAACCAAGAGGGAGGAATGAAAGGAGAGGTAAGATGATTTACGCTAATTTGAGTCATTGTATTTAAAAGAACTTGAGCTTGATCATCAAAGAAAACTCGACCTACTTCTGTCCCAACGTTTTGACCATGGATTTTTTCTAGCGTAACCTGGACTTGAGAAAGAGCAGGAACGAGGTTCATTTTTGCTTTCTGGAGTGTATCATTGGCGCGTAAAAGAGCAATTGTACCACCAACAGCTAATAAGGCTGTGATAACCTTGGCATATTTCATTGCCGTTGTATTGCCCAAAAGAGTACGAGATAAAGGTCTTGCAAGACCTATTTCTCGGAAGATTTTATTTTCAAAGAGATTATCAACAAAATAAAGGTTGCGTTTTTTCTCATCATCTCGATTTTGGAAAGGGGACGACACTTCCGAAGCAGAGGTAGATTCCGAGCTTGGTTTATCAAGGTGACTATCACCAATAAAATAGATTCCACGTAGAAAGAATGACTCATGATAGCTTGAGGGCTTAAACAAATGGTTTGCATATGTTTCTATTCCGCCCTTTACTTGATTAAGCGCAATCGGGAATAAAAACACACCATCACGATTATCGGTGGTTTTGCCATCGGCGTAAATTTCCTCCTGAGCTCGATAAAGAGATTCATTGATAGAAGAAAAAGCTTCATCTATCCACTCGGGAGCATAAATTGAATCAACGGCGTGATCATTTGACCACCCAAAAATGTCTCGTCTGTTATGAGTGGGGATGGATTGACAAAAGCTATCAAAACCTGGGACAAGGTCACATTTAGTTACAACAACATAAATGGGAACTCTCATACCAGTAATATGCTGCATTTTCCATAACTTCCCGTAAAGGTATTCAGCGCGAATCATAATATCGTCATGAGAAAGGGCTGTTTGTCCCACAAATTCAGAAGCTGGAATTGTTAAAACAACTCCGTCTAAAGGTCTTTTCGGACGGTGGTGAGTCAATAAATTGAGAAAAAGTTTCCAATTTGCTTCGTCAGAGATTGCGTGAACTGGGTCAAGGACGATTTTTCCATCTAGATCTAAAGCGATGCCGTGGTTGAAAAAACCCCAATCACAGAGAGGCTTATCTCCTCCTTTGAAATCAAAATGGGGGCGTCCTATTGGTCTGTCCAACTCCAAGCTTTGGAGCATAGAACTTTTCCCAGCATTACTGGTACCTACCATGACAATCCAAGGCATTTGATAACGGAACTGCTCTCCACCAATAAATTCGTGCATCAATTTTAAGGCATACGTGAAAGACTGACTTAAGGGATCAGTGGGGAAATAGCCAAAACGAGCAAAAAATTGCTTACACCTCTCGATAAATGGGGAGGCCTTTTCAACTTCAGGTTCCTGTTGTTTTCTTAGAGCTCTTCTAAAAATTATAATGCCCAGAATGGCAAAGATAATTGCGAGGATAAGGGCGACAACAAGACTCCAGGGGAAGAAGTAAGATAAACGAGTCAAGTGATCACTTATCATCATCCCTCCCTATTCCGTTGTCGTGCTATAGGTAACAATTGTATTTGCAATTTGCGAGATCTCCGCTGTGCCCGCATACCAAATAATATATGAGGCTAAAAGATAGGTAAGAGCGATGCCTGTGAACACAAGATACCAGTTTCTGAGGTTTGGAAGTTCTTTGGCTTCTCCTCCTTCCAAAGTATGAGCATATGAATCAGGGAAAAGGTGAATTTTTTTCTGAAACAGATAAGGATCTCTTCGATTAATGAAAGTAAAAAGGCGGTTACGGTAATTTTTTAAAGCTCCAGCATCATCAAAATGGCGATACTTTCCTTTAAAACCCAGCCCTAATGCATTCAAATAAAGGGTTGCCATATCAGTTTTTATAGGATCTTTGTGTTTCAATAACTCATCCAGCCTCTCAAAAAAAACCTGCCCTGCGCTGTGCGTATCATAGAGACGTTGTTCAAGGAGATTAGCTTCCCAATACCCTTTTCCGGGCCAATCTAAATGTAAAAAAACTTCATCCGCAAGAGCGACCATTACGAACTGAGCTTCATCATAATAATTTTCTTCGAAGCTGCTTCCTCCATAAGAAGCTTTTGCTGATTGCTCCTCAAGAAAGGTTTGAAGCTTTGAAAGAATATATTCTGCAGTGGCATTGGGAGAAGATTCGCCTTCTCCTTCTATTCTTTTCCATGGTTTAGCCAACACAAGTTGTTTGTGCTTCAAGACATTCTTATAAAATTCTTCAAAGCTCTCAACGATGAAAGTTGCTCGCTCATTCTTTTTATAAAATCGTGCCACGAATTAAACTTTCCTTTGTTTTTCTTATTTAGGTCGAGACGCCTCTTATACTTAAGGAAGAATCTTATCCTAATTCATCAAAATTTAAATAAATTTTAATTAACATTATGTTAATTTCCTTACCTGAGTGTTCTCTGGCTAGATTGATAAAGAACAACTTCTGTGGGCCTGGTCAAATCATCGTCAGATATGTTGAAAAGACACAAAATTCCTTTTGGATCGATATAATGGGGGTCTACATCAACGACAAAAAGTTGAACCCCACGAGCTGGAACTAGGTTCATTGCTGCAACTTCAGCAACAATCTTTCGATTAGCTCCCAATACACGATTATCTTTTGCAAGGGTAATATATCGATCAGTGACAATGACGCAATTATTGATCCAGCTTAATAACTCCTCTGTTGTCATGCCTGGTTGGGCGCGTGCACCTAAGACAAGACGATCTTCAACCCAAGCTGATTGAAGTTGCAAGGTGAACACACGGTCTTTTAAGGTAAATGGGATGACCGTATAGCTTTCTTCAATCTCATCGAGTACCTTTCCAATATAATCAATAACTTGTCCAAAGGTACTTCGCAGATCAGAGTGCTTGTAGGCTTCAAAACGCGGAGGGATTTCACCATAAGTTACGCCAGATATTTGGCCAGCAAGTGCACATAACTCGTGATAAATCATAAAGGGATGAGCTTTCTCAAGGGAAACGACTGCCTCAAAGGGCAAAAGGCCTGCAATGAGCTTCAGCCGTACATCTTCTATTTCTTCAAAAAAAGGGTCTTGTGTAACTTGTCCTCCAACTGCCTGAACCTTTTGCTGCAAATATCCCAATTTTTGCCGCAAACGGTGAGCAAGTATGTTGCACATCTGACCCAGACCCGACAGGGTATCAACTTGAACTTGAGGAGGGAGATAGTCTGTCAATGAAAAACTCTTTGCATCATAAGTGACTTGGGCGAGTGGTAAGCTAACAAAATGGGCTGGCGGCTCTTGGCCAAGTTGAAGAGAGAGATTGGGAACCAACCGCGGAATGTCTATTGCTTGTTCCCCTGTGTTAAGATCGACTACATTGGGGTTTAACATGGAGGTGTAACGAGATATTTCTCCTGTCACTTCTGTCACGGTTTCTTGAGGAATACATAAGTATATGAAATAAGGGCTTATTTCTAGTTTATCCTGGAAAGGTAATAAATCCAGTTGCAAAGGAGTTTTTGTTTTTGGAAGATCTGTTACTAAAAGTCCGTCTGGCATGATGGCTTCCAGTTCAGTAGGACGGAATAACCCTGTTGTTAAAAGAGCTTCATCGATTTTAAGCTGAACAACCCCCCAAAAAAATGGAAAAGAATGAGACATATAATAGTTAATTAGATTTTCCACCCGGATATCGGTTTGCTGGAAATGTTGAGGCATAAGAAGCATACCTTCATGCCATTGGATGGGATCAATATTTAATTTCGCCATTCTTTCACCTTATTTTCTATATGGATTCCGAAGCACAGGTGGGGGGTTTAAAGGCCGAGTTACAATCGGAATAGGTTTCCTTGGGATATAATTCTTTGGAGGACCAGCCCAACACTGTTCGTTAGGATTTTGGATCGGGTGAGGGGGAGGCACTTTACAAGGGCGTGGAAGTTCATTAATGGGACCTAGTTTGATTTTATACTCTTCTTCAGGTTCCTCAATTTCACTTGCAACATCAGACATGGTTGTACCTGTCCTTGCTTCGTGGAGTTCATATTCTGCCAAATTTTTAAGATCATTTTTCATGAGAAGTACTTTCACAATTCCATGTGGTGAGACTTTGATTCGATGAGATCCAGGTGTAAGATAGTTGGCAAATACATACGCTGCATAAGAATCACCCTCCTCTTGAGGGGGTGAAAAATCTTGGACAATTTGTCCAGGAACAAGTTCCCAATGCCATATGTCTAGTAGGGAAGGGTTATCTAGAAGAAGCTGTTTTGAGGAGGCAAAATACTGTGCCGCTGACATTCGTCCTAAGATCTTCACAAGTTCTTCATCATAAATTATGACAAGATCAACTGCTGTGGCTGAATTTTGATTTGTATCGGGTTCAGTGTAAATAGAAACACTTTCAATATAAAGCTCAGGGAGATTTTCATTAGAACATCCAGAAAGCCCTAGCATACCTAACAAAATGAGGAGTGACGTTATTTCCCGTAATTGTGATATCATTCCTGAACTCATGAAGCACTTTTATGATTAGGGGAGACTTTGACAACGATCGCACCTGGAATATTTTGAGATGACGAAAATTGAGTGGCTGCTTCTAAGGCGGTAGTATAGTCATTGTAAAGCCCACTGTGAACATAATATATATTGCTTCCGTCCGATGCTTTCCCCTCAGTTACATGGGATGTATGGTTCAATCCTTGCAAATGGTTGACAAGGGCATAAGCATTATCTTTAGCGGCATACACCCCAAGTTGGACTGTGTAGAGCTCATTTCCTCTATCAGCGGAAAGAGGTGAAGTTGCCCCAGGAGAGCCCAGGGATGGAGCTCCTTTTGGAGAAAAGGTAGGAAGAGGGGGATGAATTTCTCCTGTTGAAAGTTGGTAAGGAGGTGTGTGTTGAAGGGTATTTTCAGGAGAAGTAGGTTGAGGGGAATATTGTCCTAGCTGTTGGCCTACTTCCTGCTGAACCCTTTGGCCTACCTCTTCTCCAATCGCCCTTTGAGTTGCAGTGACAAGAGGGCTTAAATACCTTGGGGTATTCGAAGCTATAGGTTCACTAATTGCGCTACTCACGGCCGGGTTTGTTTCCTCTACAAAAGTTTGAAGAACCTTGTTTTTTTGTGAACTAGGTCTCGGTTGCTGGACTATAGGTTGTTCAGGATACGAAAGTCCTAAGGCAGGAGTTTCCCTTGAGCTCATTACAGAAGAATAAGGGGGGGGTACTGGGGTTGTAAACCATGTACCTAAAAGAAAACCGCTCAAAAAAGTAAATGCACCAAGTAGGGTTAAACTAAAAGCTATAGTGAGCAACGAAATTTTGCTCATATACACAATGTTTCCTTTTGTTTGTTCACTACTGGGCATGCTTATATTGTTTATGGGTAAAGGAGGAGGAGATGGAACATAGTTTCCTCCTGTTACCATTGGGTGCAGAGGAGGTTGCGGAGGAGCTGGTTGTCCCAAAAGACCATGTGGATCATAATTTTTAGCATCTTGTAGTAAGGGCTGTGCCATCCTTTTTACCCTATTAATTTTTGCTCAGTGTACAGAAAAATATGAGAAAAGGGTAGAATTTTATTCATTTTTCATTACTCTCTGGACATATGTGTGGCTTATAAGCAAAAATATCACAAAAAATAAAGAGGATGGAGCGATGCAACAATACATTATTGGTAACTGGAAAATGAATGGTACCAAGACAGAAGCGCAAAAACTAGCTTCTGGATTTTTAAAAAGGATTCAGGAAACAAACCGTCCACTTCCCCATATTATTTTATGTCCGTCCTACCCTTACCTAGCATCTGTTGTTGAAATTCTTAAAGGATCACCAATTGAGGTAGGAGCTCAAGATTGTCATCCTGAAAAAAGTGGTGCATTTACGGGAGATGTAAGTGCCTCGCAACTCGTTGATGTCGGGTGCAAGTATGTGATTGTTGGGCACAGTGAGCGAAGGCGACATCATCATGAAAGTAGTACGATGGTTCGAAAAAAGGTGGAGGGGGCTATTGCGGCTGGACTTCGCCCCATTCTTTGTATTGGAGAAAGCTCCGAAGATCGAGAAGGTGGAAAAGCCCTTCATGTTGTATCAAGTCAACTTGATTCTGATTTGCCCAAAGATTTTGCACCTCATGAGCTTCTTGTTGCTTATGAGCCTCTATGGGCTATTGGTACGGGTCATACACCTACTCCAGATCAAATTGAAGAGGTACTAGGGCTCATGAAGCACGAGCTTTCTATCAAGCATGCAAGTGGGGGGGTTATTCCAACTCTTTATGGAGGATCAGTCGATACTAAAAATGCCGATCTCTTTTTAAATCTCCCCCATGTGGATGGATTGCTTGTCGGAGGCGTCAGTTTGAAACTAGACGAATTTTGGGAAGTTATCAACGCTTCTACAAGATAACATCGATAGATTTCTCAAGGTTTGGTGTATTTAATCCCATATTTTTTTTCTTGTTTACTAAAATTTAAGATTTATTTTATAATTTACCATATAGGCATAACAAAAAAGGAATATACATATGGCACTGATTTTCTTTGCAAGTTTATCTCTTCAGTTTCTAGCTTTTACTGCAGGAGGAGCGCTTCTTGTTTGGGCTTTCCATAAAGGTGGAAATGGTAGTGCCATTGCTACTTTTATTGGAACTATAACGACCTTGTTTTCTTTTCTTTTTATCCTTATTTCTATTTACTTCGGCATAAAAGACTGGATGACAGGAGCATTTAAAGTAGAAAGGCCATCTGTAAATGTGGAGGAATTGAAAAAAATTGAAAAAATGGATGAAGTCCTCCATCAATTACAATCTAGCATGAAGTCACAAGCTGAACATGGCGATTTTCAATAATCTAGGAAAGAAGTAATTCGATTTTTGGGATATTGTGCAAAGAAATAAAAAATTCCCAAAAATAATTACATTTTAAAGAGAGGAGGTTACGTGCTATTCCGTTATTTCTTGAAACGACTTGTCAAAATTGGAACATTGACCTTTATAGATAGTAAGGGAAAGGCCTACATCTACTCAGCAACGGCTACTCCAAAGGTGACGCTTCGTATTCATTCTAAGGCTTTAGAACACCGTCTCTGCTATTCTCCCATGGTTTCCTTGGGAGAAGGTTATATGGATGGCGACCTTACAGTTGAGAATGGGGATATATACGATTTTCTTACATTTTGTGCCATTAATCTGCAGAAAAATGACTTTTCTCCTGTTGAAACTGTGCTCAATAATATGAACGCTCTTCGGCTTTTTTTTCACGACTATAACCCTATTCCTAAGGCTCAAAAGAACGTGGTTCATCACTATGATCTTTCAGAAGATTTCTATAGGCTCTTTCTTGATAAGGACATGCAATATTCTTGTGCTTATTTTAGATGTCTTGATGATAGCCTAGAAGTAGCACAGGAAAATAAAAAACGCCATTTAGCAGCTAAACTTCGTCTTCAGCCCGGGCAGCGTGTACTTGATATTGGATGTGGCTGGGGAGGGCTCGCGCTAATGCTTGCTCGTGAATTTGGAGTAAATGTCACGGGGCTTACTTTATCAGAAGAGCAGCATCGAGTGGCAACAGAAAGAGCAAAAAAAGATGGGCTTCAAGATCGTGTCCGTTTTTATCTACGTGATTATCGTCAAGAAAAGGACGTCTACGATAGGATTGTATCTGTAGGTATGTTCGAGCACGTCGGCATTAAGCATTATAGTGAATTTTTTAACCAAGTTTCAAATCTTCTCAAGGACGATGGCTTTGCTGTACTCCATTCTATCGGATGTTCAAGAGGGCCTAGCCGGCCCAACCCTTGGCTTAAGAAGTACATTTTTCCAGGCGGATATTGTCCTGCGCTTTCTGAGACTCTTGAGGCTCTTGAGCCAGAAAATCTTTATGTAACTGATATTGAAATTCTCCATCACCATTATGCAGAAACCCTGCGAGAATGGCGTTCTCGATTTTTAGAAAACCAGGATAAAGTAAGAAAGATTTGGGGTGATCGTTTTTTTCGTATGTGGAATTTTTATCTTTCATCCTGTGAAGTTGCCTTTCGGAAACGTGGCTTTATGGTCTTTCAAATCCAGATGATGAAGAATCCAGAACTTGCGCCTCTTACTCGCGACTATATTGGAGAAGGGGAGCAGAAAAAGTCTAATGTTTATACCTTGCCACCTAAAAGGAAACCACTAAAAAATCAAAAACTTAAAAAAATAGTGAGAACAAAATAATATAAGCTTAGTTCTGGATAAGAAGAGACAAAAAAAGTTGTGATATTGTACTTTCTAAGCTAAGCCTTCTTCTTTCTTTTTCGCAAATTTCTATCCCTTAGGCAAAACTGGTATTATAGTATTATTTATTATAGGTGAATATGATCATAATGATTAAATTTTTACTTGGTGCGGCAATACCATTCTGGTTATTATCTCCCTCTCTATTTGCAATGATAACAGATGACCAGGATAAAAGAAACGGATTCTTAGATAGCAAAAAAGAGAGAACCTAAGGTTCCCTCTTGTATCCTTAAAGATCTTTTAAATTCTTCTGAAATTAGAGCAGATGCTTAAACTGTCCTAAGCGGGTATTGTCAATCCAGACCTCCACGGGGACTAAGGGCATATGTCCATAATGATTCAAGAAGCCCCAATTTGCTCTAACAGCCTCTTTAGTCGATTCAAGTTCTTCTTGAGTTTCTCCAAGCTTTCCATGGGCACATGATTTGTACTCGGCGCATATCTGAGTTATCTTAAGCCATTCCTTATGCTGGAGTGTCTTCCACAAAAAACGAAAGTCCATGGCTTCTTGTTTTGTTTTTTCCAAAAGCGGAATAAATTCTTTCTTAATCTTTACTTTTTTTTCGTCTTCATTTAGTTTCTCAATTACACTTACGTGTTTTTTAATATTATTGTTCAACGAATTAAATATATCCTCTGATTGCGTTGCATATAAATTGCTGGTCCCTATCATAAATGATAAGCAAATAATCACTAATTTTTTCATTTAAAACTCCATTAATTACATTTAAAATTATAATTAACGTAATCACAATTTTCTTAAAAGTCAAGTAGATTATATGAAAAAAGTGAACCTTAAGAGTCTCGTCGATCTCCGCTCCAAAAATCTTTAATTTTTGCAAAAAAGCCTTCCGAAAGCGGACTCGAGTGGGTTTTCTTTTCTAGCCCTGCAAATTCTTTGAGGAGTTCTTTTTGCTTTTTAGAAAGGTTTACAGGAGTTTCAACTTGAGTTTGGATATACATATCCCCTCTGGATGAAGATCTTAAAACCGACATTCCTTTGCCTTTGAGGCGAAACTGTTTACCCGATTGGGTGCCCGCAGGGATTTTAACCCGAGCTTTATGCCCATCAATAGAAGGAACTTCGATTTCTCCGCCAAGGGTAGCGGTGGTCATGGAAATGGGGACCTGGCAATAGATGTTCGACCCGTCACGATGGAATAGCTTGTGTGGTTTGATGTGAAGGAAAATATAGAGGTCTCCAGGAGCACCTCCTCTGAGACCTGCTTCTCCTTCACTGGCTAAGCGGATACGTGCTCCTTCGTCGATTCCTGCAGGTATAGATATAGAAAGAGTTTTTTCTTTCCTGACACGGCCAGAACCATGGCAGGTCTTACATGGGTCTTTAATAATTTGACCCGCGCCATGGCAATGGGAGCAGGTCCGCTCGATGGTAAAAAAGCCCTGACGAGCATGGACTTTTCCAAGACCATGACACGTGGGACATGTTTCAGCCTTTGTTCCTGGAGTTGCACCCGATCCATCACAAACATGACAGGGGACATTCGTAGGAATTTTAATGTTCTTTTTGAGGCCATTAAAGGCATCTTCCAAGGTGATTTCCATGTTGTAGCGTAAATCAGCTCCTCGAAGAGAGGCTTCCGGTTGGCGGGCTCTGCCTCCCATGAACTCACTAAACATGTCATCGAAAATGTTGCCAAAACCAGAAGCTTCAAAATTAAATCCACCGGGATAAAACCCACCTTGGGGGCCTCCACCCATATTGCCATCAAAAGCAGCATGTCCCATGCGATCATAGGCAGCCCGCTTTTGTTCATCCTTGAGGACGTCGTAGGCTTCGCTAATTTCTTTGAATTTTTTTTCGGCTTCTTTATCGCCAGGATTTTTATCGGGGTGATATTTCATGGCAAGTTTGCGGTAAGCTTTTTTGATATCTTCTGCTTTAGCTGAGCGAGAAACACCTAAAAGATCGTAATAGTCTTGTTTTGCCATAGGTTAGGATCCGTGAGCTCCCAGCATGTCAACTTTTCTAGCCCAAGGATGACAATGGGGAGAAATGAGCGGGGGTTTAAGAAAGTGATAATGATGAGAGCTATTCTTCATTTTTCTTCTCATTATCAACTTCTTCAAATTCAGCGTCTACAACGTCTTCTTTATTAGCTTCTTGCGAATTATCCTTGATTTCAGAAGAGGTATCCTCTTGGGAGGCTTTATAAAGAGCTTCTCCTAAAGCCATGGAAGCTTGGGTTAAAACTTCCATCTTTTGTTGGATCACAGATTTTTCAGGAGAATCAAGGGCTTCTCGTAAGTCTTTTACAGCAGCTTCAACTTTTTCTTGATCCTCTGTTCCAATTTTATCCGCTTGTTCTTTAAGGGTTTTTTCAGTCGTATGGAGAAGAGCCTCGGCATGATTCCGAATTTCAACAAGTTCTCGACGGTTTTTGTCTTCGCTTGCGTGAGCTTCTGCATCTTTGACCATTTTGTCAATGTCTTGCTCAGAAAGTCCTCCTGAAGCTTCGATACGGATTTGCTGTTCTTTCCCAGTAGCCTTATCTTTTGCAGATACATGAACGATACCATTCGCATCAATATCAAAAGTGACTTCAATTTGAGGAATGCCACGCGGGGCAGGGGGAATTCCTGTGAGATCAAATTGACCTAATAGCTTATTATCTGCTGCCATCTCACGTTCTCCTTGGAAAACGCGGATCGTCACAGCTGCTTGGTTATCGTCGGCTGTTGAGAAAATTTGGCTTTTCTTTGTGGGGATTGTTGTGTTGCGGTCTATAAGACGGGTGAAAACCCCTCCTAAAGTCTCAATGCCGAGGGAAAGGGGAGTTACATCGAGCAAAAGAACGTCTTTCACGTCTCCTCGCAAAACACCTCCTTGAATAGCAGCGCCAAGGGCAACCACTTCATCAGGGTTGACTCCTCGGTGGGGTTCTTTTCCAAAGAACGTTTTTACAGTCTCGATAATCTTTGGCATACGAGTCATCCCTCCGACCAAGATGACCTCATCAATTTGACCTGCAGATACACCTGCATCTTCAAGAGCGGATTTGCAAGGCTTTATAGTCCGTTGAACAAGGTCTTCAACAAGACTTTCTAATTTAGCACGGGTTAGCTTCACATTTAAATGCTTGGGACCGGAGGCATCTGCTGTGATAAAAGGCAAGTTGACATCTGTTTGCATAGCACTGGAGAGCTCAATTTTTGCTTTTTCAGCTGCCTCTTTCAGCCGCTGGAGGGCAAGTTTGTCCTTCCTTAAATCTATCCCTTGTTCTTTTTTGAACTCATCAGCTAAGTAGTCGATAATGCGCTGATCAAAGTCTTCTCCTCCTAAAAAGGTATCGCCATTTGTTGATTTAACTTCAAAAACACCATCGCCAATTTCAAGGATTGAAATATCAAAAGTTCCGCCTCCTAAGTCATAAACGGCGATAACTTCCCCTTCCTTTTTATCAAGACCATAAGCAAGGGCAGCAGCAGTAGGTTCATTGATAATCCGTAAAACTTCAAGGCCGGCAATTTTACCAGCGTCTTTTGTGGCCTGTCTTTGGGAGTCATTAAAATAAGCTGGAACCGTGATAACGGCTTGCGTTACTTTTTCCCCTAAGAAATTTTCGGCGGTTTCTTTCATCTTTTGAAGAATGAACGCGCTGATTTCACTGGGGCTATATTTTTTACCTTGAACCTCGACCCAGGCATCTCCATTAGGTCCTTCAACAATCTTGTAGGGGACTAACTCTTTATCCTTTTGCGTCATAGGATCGTCATAACGGCGCCCGATAAGACGTTTTATGGCAAAGAGCGTATTCTCGGGGTTTGTTACGGCTTGGCGTTTTGCGGCTTGTCCTACAAGCCTTTCACCTGTATTTGTAAAAGCAACCATAGACGGTGTTGTTCGAGCCCCCTCAGCGTTTTCAATAACGCGAGCTTCTTTTCCATCCATAATTGCGACACAGGAGTTAGTGGTACCAAGGTCTATTCCAATCACTTTACTCATCTTATTCCTCTTTCTTTTCAAGCAGTGAGAATGAAACGCATTCTGTTTTTTTATTTAGGTGTCTCATCAGACGGTTGCAATGTGTCCTCTGAATTTTTTCCTTTTGCAACGCCGACAAGGGCTGGCCTTAAAAGCCTGTCATGAAGGCGATAGCCACTTTGAAGGACATGCACAACTGTTCCTGCGGGTTGATCTGAATCATCCACCTCGAACATGGCTTGATGAAAGTGATGATCAAAAGCCTGGCCTAAAGGTTCAATTTTTTCGATATGATGTTTTTTAAAAGCAAAAAGAAGTTCCTTTTCGGTGATTTCCACACCTTCTAAAAGGCTTTTAAGCAATTTTTCAGAGGTTTCACTCTCTGCAGAAGCGCTTTCAAGGGCGCGTCTTAAGTTATCAGCAACAGTGAGCAGATCCCGGGAAAAGCCGGTAATGGCAAATTTAGCCATTTCTTCCCTCTCTCGTTCAGCTCGTTTGCGGTAGTTTTCAAGTTCCGCTAGTGTTCTTAATAGCTGGTCTTTGATTTTATTAACTTCAGCCTCTAGCTCTTCCTCTCTCGAGACAGCCGAAGAGATTTCTTGTTCTAAGTTAAGAATTTCTTCTGATTCAGAGAGCGGTTCATTTCCGGAAGGTTGGTCTTCTTTTTCAGTCATGGTTTACCCTATCGTTTTGCTAATCAGTTTTGCCGTATAATCTACCATGGGGATGATACGGCTATAGTTTAATCTTGCAGGACCGATTACTCCAATAGCTCCTACAATACGTCCGTTGTCTGTTGAATATGGAGAGACAATAAGAGAACAGCCGGACAGTTGGAATAGTTTATTTTCAGATCCCATAAAAATCTGCACTCCATCGGCTGCGATGGCCGCATCGAGGAGTTCGAGGAGTTCTTCTTGTGTATCCAGGGCCTCAAAAAGAAGGCGGATACAATTGAGTTCCTCCACATGACGGACATCCTGCAAAAGATTTGACTGTCCTCGGATAATAAGAGAAGTGGAAGTACCTTTCCCGGCCCATATGGCAAGACCTTCTTCCACAACTTTTGAGGTGAGAAGATCAAGTTGGCTCCTGTTTTCTTCAACTTCGCCCAAAATTTGAATTTTAGCTTCTTTCAAAGTCTTGCCGCTTAAGCGGTTATTTAAATAATTTCCGGCTTCAATAAGGCTTGAGGGAGGAATGCCAAGGGGCGTTTCAATAATTCGATTTTCCACGAGTCCATCTTCAGTGATAAGCACGACAAGGACTCTGCCTGGGCTAAGGCTTACAAATTCAATATGTTTTAGGATGGCTTCAGATTTGGGAGCAAGGACAACGCCTGCACAACGGCTTAGTCCCGAAAGGGCTTTCGTCGCATCTTCCAAAACATCGGAAACACTTTTCCCCGTTGCTTTACAATGGCGTTCGATTTCTTTTTGTTCTTCAGGGGCTAAATCCCCAATTTCTAAAATGCCGTGCACAAAAAGACGGAGACCAGCATCCGTAGGCATACGACCTGCTGAGGTATGGGGAGCATAGAGGAGACCTGCTTCCTCTAAATCGGCCATCACGTTGCGAATAGTGGCAGGTGAGAGGGATATGCCCAAACGGTTGGATAGAGTCTTAGAACCAACAGGTTCACCCGTTTCTACGTAGGTATCAACAATATGGCGAAATACCTCTCGTGATCTTTTATCTAATTCTTCTAATTTGGTCATAGCTCTTTTCACCTTACTTAAAATGTAGTAATGACTTAGGGCTACGTCAATCATTTGAAGAGGAGTTTTTTTATGAGGCCATCAGGGCGTCGTCCGGATCAGCTGAGAGAGATTACTTTTGAGACCGGATTTGCTAAACATGCTGAAGGCTCTTGTCTTGCTAAATTTGGTGATACGCACGTGCTGTGTACAGCCTCCCTTGAAGAAAAAGTTCCTCCCTTTTTAAGGAATAAAGGTACAGGTTGGGTGACAGCTGAATATGGCATGCTTCCTAGGTCAACTCATAGCCGCATGGATCGTGAAGCGGCGCGAGGCAAGCAATCAGGAAGAACTCAAGAAATTCAACGCTTGATAGGACGAGCTTTAAGATCTGTTGTAGATTTAAAAGCCCTCGGTGAGAGACAAATTACAATTGATTGTGATGTATTACAAGCTGATGGAGGAACACGGACGGCTGCTATTTCAGGAGCTTACGTTGCCCTTCACCGGGCCCTTCAAAAGCTTGTGAGTGAAGGGAAGATTGACTCACTTCCGATTAGCCATCAAGTTGCAGCTGTTTCTTGTGGAATTGTGAATGGTGCACCTATTTTAGATTTAGACTATGATGAGGATAGTACAGCCCAAGCCGATGCCAACTTTGTTTTAACAGATGCAGGCGCTATTATAGAAATTCAAACAACCGCTGAGGATAAACCTTTTGAAGAAGAAGCCCTTTTTGAGATGATGCGTCTTGCTCGCCAAGGTATTGGCGAAATTGTTTCTCTTCAAAGAAAAGCTTTAAAGATTTAAAGATTAATTCTTTTTTAAGAAATTTTCCATATGATTTTCTGAGTAAGTAATATTTTAATTATTTACTAAATTTAATGATAAAATGACAACTCGAAAAGGAAAAAAATATGTACAAAAAACTTATTCAAACAGTAAGCTTAGCCCTTGTTTTTATGGGGGGAAGTTTCCTTACTCCATGCTTTAGTACCCATACCCCTGCAATTTGTAAAGATATATGCAACTCTGCTGGAGAGTCGGCATATATGGTTTGCGCGAAAGAAACCAAAAAATGTACAGAAGACTTCAAAGATGATGTTTATAAGGCTTGCCTCGGTGCTTGTAGGGAGTGGTTTGGAGAAGGTGAGAAGAAGGCAGAAGAATAACCTAAGCTTTCGATAAAAACTTTTGAGTCAGCGATTATCAATGGACTTGTCATTCTGGGTGCAACACCTGGTAATTTTTATACAAGCATTGAAAATCAACAAGTTATCGTCATTGCTTTGCCCTACTTTCTGCAGGGTTCGCAATGACGATCTTGGATATTGTCCTTCATTGTAAAACTTATGTGTTAAGGGTAACCTGGCAAATATCTTGACATCTTTCTAGCAGGTCGTATGATGACGTCTTCTTGATGCCAAGGGTATCTAGTGTGCTGCATGGTTATATTTACACATGTTTTTTCTTTCCCACCATATGTTTGGTTTGGACGACGGAATAAGCACAATGTTCTCTCAACTTTTTTAAGGAGGAATAGATGGCACTTCCCGCATTTGATGAAGGATCCTTTCGTGATCCTGAAGGGCATGTATTTTCATATGAAAACGAAATCTATCGAACTTTGAGTTCAGGTGCTTATGCGCGGATGAACACTCTTCTCAATCTTCCTTTTTTTAATAAATGGGTTGAGGAAGGGAAGATAATTCCTACAAAGTTGCTAAAGGCGACCGATACGTTTCCTAAGAAAGTCTCTGTTGGTGACCATGTCCTTTGGCATGAAAAAATCGAGTATTTAACCTATCCATTTGAATGGAGTTTTTCGATGCTTAAGGATGCGGGCCTCCTTATGCTTGATCTTCTTGAAGAACTCCTTGAAAACAACTTTATTCTCAAAGATGGCACTGCATGGAATATCAGTTTTTACAAGGGAAAGCCCTGTTTTTACGACATATTATCTATAGATGTTTACCAAGAGGGTCAACCATGGGAAGGATTTTCTCAATTTCTCCAAGAATTTTTATATCCCTTAATGCTTCAAGCCCATCATAATGTTGATTTTCAATCTTTTTGGCGAGCAACTCACCAAGGTATTCCTGTTAGTATTCTTTCTAAGACCATGTCTAAAACATCCCTCTTTAAAAGGGGGGTTTTCAAGTATGTGTTTTTACAAGAAAAACTCTCGTCAAGTAAAACAGTTTCAGAAGCAACCATCCGTCATGAATTTTCACCTCAGGTTTTTCCAAAAAAAGCTTTATTAAATTTTATAAAAAACTTGCGAGGTTGCGTTGAATCTCTTCAAATTAATAAGGGGAAATCCATTTGGAAAGATTATTACTCCCAAAATAGTTATGAAGTTGATGATACGAAGGAAAAGGAAAGTTTTATAAGAGAGGGCTTGAAAAAACTTGGCCCAAAATCTGTGATGGATTTGGGGTGCAACACAGGTCATTACTCTTTAATCGCTGCAAAAGCTTCCCAGGTTATTGCTTGTGACTTGGACCCAACGTGTATAGATCAGGTTTACTCGCACAAAAATAAGAGTATCGTTCCAGTTGTTTTAAATCTGATGACTCCTTCTCCATCAATGGGGTGGTCCTTAAATGAAAGGAAAGATGTTTTTACAAGGCTAAAAACCGACTCCTTTATGGCTTTGGCCTTAATTCATCATCTTTGTATTTCTCAAAATGTTCCATTAAACAGTTTTGTTCAATTTTTAAAATTTATCGCTCCACAAGGTATTGTTGAGTGGGTCGATAAAACTGATCCCATGGTCAAATTCCTTCTTCGCAATAGGGCAGATATTTTCAAAGATTATACGTTGGATAATTTTAAGGATCTCCTTAGCCAACACTTTAACATAGAAAAAATGATTTCATTAAATAAGGGAACGCGAAATCTTTTGTTGTTAAGTAAAAAAGAATAAAAAAACCTCCCCAAGCCAAACTGTACCTTTTCTCATGATCACGGCAACAAATGTTGCCGTTGTTTATATCTAGGTTCCCGCTTTTGCGCAGTAGTGTCCGGGGAAAAAGGAGAGAGCTTGCTGAGGATGCAGATTTACTAATGTGTTAAGGAAGGATAAATTTTCAGAGACTTTATATTGTTGCTCTCTATTGTCATGACATCCCAAAATTGTCATCCCCGGATCTAGAAATGTCAGGAGATCCTCGTGTTAATAAATGCTAATGTTTTCCTTTGGAAAACAAAGCATTTATTGCACAAGGATGACAAGGAATGGGGATTGAGCCACGTTCCCCGGACACTACTGCGCTTTTGCGGAAATAACAATCGGGGAAAGCTAAAAAATGTCAGATGGTGAGATGGGCAATTTAAAAATTGGACTTTTTTAAAATCCCGGTTTAAACTAATGAAAATAATAAAGTAAGTGTGCTTACGTATGGTAAATTTTATTGAACGATCTACCAATGAGTCTTTATAAAAGAACCGAAGATTATTAACACAAACGGCAACGCTTCCTTTTAAGGTTAAATTAAGCAATTCGATGAATAATGAATAAATGGTTGATAGGTGTCTTAAAGCACATTCCCAAAGTGAATCGTGTGTGCTATGACTTTTCGCCATGCGGGCGTGGTGGAATTGGTAGACACGCCAGACTTAGGATCTGGTGGCGAAAGCCGTGGGGGTTCAAGTCCCTTCGCCCGCACCAAAGGACTGTACAAAAGAGAAAAGGATTATTAAGCTTTTTCCACCCTTTTTATGTAGGAAGTTAATGAGATAGATACGATGAAAATTACTGAAACACTCTCTAAAGGTCTAAAGCGATCATACAAGGTCACCATTTTGGCTAATGAAATAGAAGAAAAGCTGAGGACTCACTTGGAAAATATGGGTAAAAGGGCTAATATTCCCGGGTTCCGCCCTGGGAAAATTCCTCTTCCCATTTTGAAACAGCATTATCAGGCGGATGCTCTCTCGAGGGTTTTCGAAGATTGTATTGAAAAGAGTGTCCAGCAAATCACCAAAGATAATAGCATTAAGCCCGCTCTCAAACCTAAAGCAAACGTTGAGACTTTTCAGGACGGGAAAGATTTAACTTTTGAAATTGACTTAGAAGTCGTCCCTACATTAGGCGAAATTAAGCTAGACGATCTTTCCTTTGTGAAGCATGTGGTTAAAGTTCCTTCAGAAGCTATATCGAACATTCTTGAGAATTTTGCCCGGCGAAATCGCCAAACCCACCCTTTGAAAAAAGACCGTAAAACTAAAAAAGGGGATGTTGTTTTTCTCGATTTCGAAGGATTTATCGGAGACACACCGATCGAAGGTGGATCTGGCAAAAATCATGACCTTGAGTTAGGATCGGGAACATTCATTCCTGGCTTTGAAGACCAACTGATTGGTCATAACAAAGGAGAGCATGTTAAGGTAAACGTCACCTTTCCAAAAGACTATCATGATGAGCGATATGCGAATAAAGCGGCTCGATTTGAAGTCACGATTAAAGATGTCCATGAAGCTGATCCCCTGAAGGTTGATGATGATCTTGCAAAAAAACTTGGCTTTGAATCAGAGGATGCCATGAAAACTTGGGCTGAAAAAACCCTTTCAAGAGATTATGAAAATCAAAGCTTCTTTAACATAAAACGCCACGTTTTAGATGAGTTAGCCGATAGATTTAATTTTGAGGTTCCCCAAAACATGGTTGACCTTGAGTTTAATAATATTTGGGCTCAACTTTGCCATGAAATTGGTTACGATGAAAGTGATGCAGCTAACACAAACGTCAAGGGAAAGCCTGGGGCAAAATCTTTTGAAGAGGCAGCAGGTAGAAAAGAAGAAGAAGTTCGAGCTGAATATCAAGCCATTGCTGAGCGGCGAGTGCGACTAGGTATATTACTTGCGGAAATTGGAAATCGAAATAATATCAAGGTTACAAGTCAAGAGCTTCAACAAGCCCTCTTAACGCGCGCCCGTGAGTTCCCTGGTCGGGAAAAAGAAGTTTTTGACTATTATAGGAATAATGAGTCAGCTCTCGCAACGTTGAGAGCACCTATTTTCGAAAATAAAGTCATAGATTATATTTTAACTCAATCCAAGGTAACAGATAAAACAATTACGCCAGAAGGACTCCAAGAGCTTCTCGAAAAAGAAGAAGAAGAAGCCGAGAAAAAACTATCGACAATGGTGAAACAAACAAAGAAACCATCAAAGAAAAAGAGCACATAAAAGGAGAATTTCTCATGGAAACTCACATGAATAATTTAGTTCCCATCGTCATCGAACAAACAGCCCGGGGAGAAAGGTCATTTGATATTTTTTCACGGCTTTTAAAGGAGAGGATAATTTTTATAAATGGTCCCATCGATGATGTGGTCTCAAGCCTTGTTTGTGCCCAACTTCTTTTTCTGGAATCTGAAAACCCAAATAAGGATATACACCTTTACATTAACTCTCCCGGAGGTAATGTAACTTCCGGTCTTGCCATTTACGACACCATGCAATATATCCGCCCAGATATTTCAACGTTGTGTTTTGGACAAGCAGCGTCTATGGGATCCTTTCTTTTAACGGCAGGCAAAAAAGGAAAACGGCAGTGTTTACCCAATTCCCGGGTTATGATCCATCAACCTTGGGGAGGTTTTCAAGGCCAAGCCTCTGACATTGAAATCCATGCACGAGAAATTTTAGAAATAAAAAAGCGTCTTAATAAGATTTATTCGGAATGTACAGGTCAGGACTTAGAAAAAATTGAAAAGGCTATGGATCGAGACAACTTTATGACCGCAGAGGCTGCTAAAGAGTTTGGTCTCATCGATCATGTTGTCGCCCATAGACCTATTCCTTCAGAAGAGAGGAAAAGTGCATAATTTTCAAAAAAATTATAATTTGATCTCTTTTGTTAACCTTTTGTTGTTAGATCTATGCGACCCTACAAATAGAGGGATTTTTTTTTATTTTGCCGAACCAAGTGTTGATGCACGTAAGGAAAGACGGCAGGCTCCCTAGGAAAGTGCAGAGGAACACACCATGACAAAATCAAAAGATGAAGATACAAGAAGCCCTCTCTATTGCTCATTTTGTGGTAAAAGCCAACATGAGGTGAGAAAACTTATTGCAGGTCCTTCCGTCTTTATTTGTGATGAATGTGTTGATCTTTGCACAGACATCATTAAAGAAGAGAATAAGGGGCCTCTCCTTCGATCTCCAGAGGGCGTTCCTACACCAAAACAAATTTATGATGTTTTAAACGATTATGTCATTGGGCAAGATAAAGCCAAAAAAGTTTTAGCTGTTGCTGTCCATAACCATTATAAGCGGCTTGAACATGGGAGCCACTCAAGCGATGTTGAGCTATCAAAATCGAATATCCTCCTTGTAGGGCCAACGGGGTGTGGAAAAACACTTCTCGCCCAAACGTTAGCGCGGATTATCGAAGTACCCTTTACAATGGCTGATGCCACAACCCTAACAGAAGCAGGCTATGTGGGTGAGGACGTTGAGAATATCATTCTGAAGCTTCTTCAGGCAGCTGACTATAATGTGGAAAAAGCTCAGCGTGGAATTGTTTATATTGATGAAGTTGATAAAATTTCGCGCAAATCTGATAATCCTTCTATTACCCGAGATGTATCCGGTGAAGGGGTTCAACAAGCTTTGCTCAAGATTATGGAAGGAACAGTTGCATCTGTTCCTCCCCAAGGGGGGCGGAAGCATCCCCAGCAGGAGTTTTTACAGGTTGATACGACGAATATCCTCTTTATCTGTGGAGGTGCTTTTGCCGGAATTGAAAAGATTATCACCGCTCGCGGGAGAGGAACGTCTATCGGCTTTGGGGCTGACGTTAGAGGGCCTGAGGATCGGAGAACTGGAGAGCTTTTGGAAGAACTTGAAACAGAAGATCTTTTAAAATTTGGATTGATTCCTGAATTTATTGGACGCTTGCCCGTCATTGCAACCTTAAATGACTTAGATGAGGCCGCCTTAGTTCAAATTTTAACAGAACCAAAAAATGCGCTTATTAAGCAATACAAACGCCTCTTCAACATGGAAGGGGTTGAGTTATCCTTTACTGATGGCGCTTTAAAAGCCATCTCTCAAAAAGCAATAGACCGAAAAACAGGGGCCAGGGGATTGCGCTCTATCCTGGAAGCGACCCTCCTCGATACCATGTTTGAGCTTCCAACGATAGAAAAAGTGGAAGAAGTTGTCATTAATGAAGAAGTTATCCAAAATGGAGCCGAACCTCTTCTTATCTTTGGGAAAAAAGAGCCAAAATCATTAGATGGCTCGACAAATACCTAAAGCAGGGAAAAATCCAGAAAAAATAAACAACTTTGGAAAGGAAGTTTAAAATGATTTCTTTATTCTTCTTTGTACCTGAATTTCGTCACGTCTGCTGTTTGGCCTTCTGCCCAATGAAAAGCTTTATAAGGAAGCAAATCTGGCTCTTTCCCAGCTAGAAGGGCAAATATAATCCGAAAATCGTTAACCGGACTTGGTGAATCTTTCAGGTATTCTTGAATCCTGGTTGGGGTATTAACGTTTGCGAGCCGGATTGCAGAAAATATGCCAAATCCTTTATCAAAATCTTCGCGCCGCGGAAATCCATATTGCCAATACCAAGGCCCATGGTCAGATTGAACAAGTATAATGGCTTGAGGGTCTTTTAGCACAATCAAGTTGACGATTTTTTCAACTAAATTTTCTAAGCATGCTGAGTTTCCTTTAATGTCGCCAATGTTTGCTCCAACAACTTTACCAACCTGATAATGGATATCTCTTTTTGGTATTCCAATATTGCATGTATTGTCAAATACATAGTCATGAAAATGCATAAAGTGTATAAAAACAAATAATGGTCTTGGACCTTTTAGAGCCAACACTTTTTCTATCTCAAGCGTTGAAAAATATAAATATTTTCCAAATACACCTTGCAAATAATCCCTAAGGACAGACCGGCGAAGAAATTCTTGGCTTGTGTCAGATAAAAGGGATCCTAGTATATTATTTTTATAAATGACTTTATTTGCTACATTCTTACCGCTAAAGGCTGCATAAGGCGAAGGTACAGAAATGATGTCGTAATTGTTATTTTTAAGAATTGTAAAAACCTCCTTTTGAGGGGAGAGCACGTCATGCCTAACTATATCTTCGTTTTTCACATAAGCCATCTCAAACGTAGAGGAAAATGAAGGGGGGCTATTTGAATAATTTGAATAGGCTTGATCAGCGACTAAAAAACCCTTTTTCTTAAAGAACTCCAAAAATGCTGAATTATCCCTTTTGCTGAGAAGAATATCATGACGAGGAAATGCATCAAGAATAAGGAAATAAATGTTGGGTTTTATTTTGAATTCAAATGAATATAATTCATTTTTTTTATTTTTATTCTCTAATATAGTTGATGTTCTTTTCGTTGATGAGTGATTTATATAACTTAAACTTAAAAATTCCCCAAGGCTGAAAAGAAAAACGACAAAGATAAAGGTTAGACTTGCTAAACGAAAAGCTTTAAATCTTGAAGCATAAAAAAGAAGAATGCATCCAAAAACTAAATAGATCCCAAATAGATAAATTCTTTGAAGGGGGAAAATTCCTTGGGTTTTTTTAACAATATTCGAAAAAATTACCGCATAATCATGATAATAAAGAAAAGATATATATAAAAAAGCAAAAAGAATTAACATGATTAAAGAATCGAGCTTGAATATCCTTTTCACGATCTCACAAGATATTAAACTGACAAGGAAAAAGGCAGAAAAGATTAATGCGAGCTGAAAATAAGAGGCCTCCAGATTATTAATCGGACTTGATAAGAAGCTAAGAAATGGCCAAGCTACAACCGCAAAAAGCCCAGGGTAAAACAATAAATTATGTGACTTATCTGTAAAATTCATGGCCTGCTTTTATCATCTCTTCAGAAAGGGACAGAATTCCGGCGTTAATTACGATTTAAAGCCTGATGAAGGAAAATAATTCTCTACAAATCTAACTTCAAAAAAGTACTTTTACTATTCTTCCTTATATCTCATTTTGGTGTTATTCGTTATGTTCCCCGTGCTTGTATCGTAAACAAAAGCTTCATAAGGGAGTAGTTCTGGCTTTTTGTCCGCTAAAAGGGCAAATACAATACGAAAATCGTTAACTGGGCTTGGCGAACTTTTCAGGTAGTCTTGAATCTCTGGAGGCACATTTATATTAGGTAGCCTCATTGCAGAAAATATACCATATCCCCTATTAAAATCTACCCTTCGGCTATATCCAAATCGCCAATACCAAGGACCATGATCAGATTGAACAATTATTATTCCATTTGGATCTTTTGAAATGATTAAATTAATTATATTTTCTACTAGATTTTCATGACAAGCTGAATTGATTTTCATATCACCCAATTTCCCGCCAAAAATATTGCCTACCATATATGGAATATTCTTTTTTGGTGTAGAAATATTGCAATTCTTATCAAATACATAATCATGAAACTGCATAAAGTGCATTAAAACAAATCTAGGTTTGGAAGTATTTAAGGTGTAAATTTTTTCTACTTCCGGTACAGAAAAATACAAGTGTTTTCCAATTACACCTTGTATATAATCTCTTAGGACTGATTGGTGAAAAAATTCTTTACTCGTATCAGAGACAAGCCATCCTAATACAGCATTTTGGTAAATAAGAGTATTTGCAACATTCCTTCCATTAAATGCTGCATAGGGAGACGGTATGACAACGATATCATAATTGTTATTTTTTAGAATCTTAAAAACAATTTTGTCAGGTGACAGAACATCATGCCTAATTATATCTTTTGTTTGTACATAGGACATCTTAAAAATAGAAGAAAATGATGGCCAGCTATTTGAATAATTGGAATAGGCCTGATCTGCAACCAAAAAGTCTCTCTCTTTAAAGAAATTCAAAAATGAAGAATTGTCCCTTTCACTGAGAAGATTATCATGACGGGGAAAAGCATCCATAAGAAGGAAATATATATTTGGCCTCTTTTTTAACTCATAATTTGCTATGGTTGCCTTTTCATTTTCAGAAGTTGAAATAGACCGCTCTTCCCTTGTTGATAAATTATTTATAATCGTAATACTTATAAATTCTCCGAAACTAAAAAGAAAAACAACAAATATAAAAGTTAAACTCGCAAAACGAAAGGCCTTAAATTTTGAAGCCATAAAAAGAATTAGGCTTCCAAGAACTAAATATATTGCTAATAAATAAATCCTTTGAAGTGGAAAAATTTCTTCCATCCCTTTGACAATACTCGAAAAAATAGGTGCATAGTTTTGATAGTAGAAAAGCGATATATATATAAAAGCAAAAAGAATTAAAATGGTTAAAGAATCGAGTTTGAATACCCTTCTCACTATTTCACAGAGAGCCAAGGCAATGACAAAAAAAGCAGCGAAGATCATTGCGAGTTGGAAATATGAAGCCTCAAGATTGTTAGTTGAGCTTGATAAGAAACTAAAAAAAGGCCAAGTTATAACTAAAAACAAACCAAGGTAATATATAGAGTTCGGATGTCTATCTATAAAATCCATGTTTATTCTTTATTACCCTTCTGGCTGGAATAGATTCTTTTATTATTTATTTTATATCCATATCTAAAAAGTCAATTTTTATTTTTTCTTAAAATAAGAAACGATTTTTTGCCAGTACAACTTTATAAAAACCAAGCCGCCTGCTACCCCTCCAAAAATAACCTGTATCAACATATTAGCCGTGCCACCATCTAAGTATGCGTAGGAAGGGGATGAAAGAAGAAGCATAAAAAGGGCAGTGTAATATATCATCTGAGTTTCCTTTTAAAAACGTTAACACAGGGGTTTATAACAAATCCATTTGTTATAGGAAAGCCTTTTATATATTTTCTACTTTTTTCCTTGTCCTCGTTGGGTAGGAAGGATTTTTTTACAAATTTGCCTACATCCTAAGAGATAGGTATTTACAGTTTCCAGATTATTTTTGTTTTGAGCATCCTTGACACACTCATTCTGAGCATCAATCCCGCTATTAATACATGCCGTGCAATTCTCTTCAGTTGCCTCCCCAGCGTTCAATTTTTGCCAGAGACTTTTGTTTATTTCAACTTTTTTCCGGCATTTTTGCTCGTTATCTTCATGTTTAACATCCTCCGCATATAAGGATGGTGCTATTAAAAAGCATGTTAACAAAACATATATATTTCTCATTGATCGGGCATCCTCCCCTTTGTAGTTTTGCATTATATTAACTTAAAGATTAAAAATTCTTTAAGCAATGCTCTTAACATGCTCTTAACATAGAATTTTATGTTTCAGTCACTTTTTTGCACATCTGGAGTCATCGTCGCCAAAGCTGATCATAAAAATTAAGATCGGTAGGTTTCTTGATGCTAGGTTAGCAGAGGTGATGCTGGAATAATAATAGAGCGGAGGCCCAAAAAATCTCTGGTATTAAAATGGCCAGTTTAAAAGTGTGACTTTTGGATAAAGTATGGAAAAATAAAAATATAAACTGGGCTAAGTTTAGCTTTTAACTTTTTTAACACTTTAGTAAAACCATTTTAAGAACGAACCAAAATAGTGTAAGCTGAAAGCCTAAAATAACGATAAGAAAGTGGGGGATAA
>DAIDHR010000021.1 GCA_027459605.1 Alphaproteobacteria bacterium | reverse complement strand
ATTTCCCTCCCTTCTTGTCAATTTTAACTCCCGCTCTAACTTCCTTCTTCATTCAAACACTTTTGCAGCAGGTTCTTTTAAATTTGATATGTTCATATTTTTCTCCTTTTTTAGTATGTTCGATTTCAATATATAAAAAAATCATTAATGTAACCTTAAAATTCCTTGATGTGGTGTCCTATTTTTTCGATTTTCTACAAGCGAAGTCGCACCAAAGGTCGAGTTATGGTTTAGAATTCATCCAAGTGGCAAGATGACAGAAGCTAGAAATCTCTATATACTAAAAGGATACGAAAGGATAAATGATGGCTTTTTTGGATATTATTCTTTTTGCGGTTATTGCTGCTTTTCTTGGATATAGGCTTTGGCTTATACTGGGGACTCATGATGTAGATAAACCGATCCGTAAAAGGGAGTCAAAGGAGGATGAGGTCGTCATTCCTGTAAGGGCTCGTACAGTATCTTCTAAAGCTAAGACAGAGGCATCCGTTGAGGAAGAACAGCCAAAATCCATTGATGAAGACCGCTTTTTACAAGGCGCTACTCTTGCTTTTCGAGAAATTGTTGAGGCGTATGCCGCTGGGAACACGATTGTCTTAAAAAAGCTTTTGGAAATCCCACTTCTTGAGACTTTCGAGGACATGATTAATAAACGAAAGAAAGCAAGAAAAACTCTCGAGGTTGACATATCTCGTATCACGAAGGCTGAAATCATCGACAAACGAGAAGAAAAGGGCACAGCTTATGTAACCGTCCGTTTTGTTTCTGAACAGTGTCTTGTAACGCGCGATAGCAAAGGAAAAGTTCTGGAAGGGGATCCAGATCGATATTCAGAAGTTACAGATATTTGGACATTTTCTCGCCCCATTAAAAGCACAAACCCTAATTGGAAGCTTGTTGCAACTCAAGTACCTGAAGTTTAGGGATCTTATCAATGAAAAATAAACAAAGGTATATTTGTTGATTTTAACAGGTCTTTGGCGCAAGATCCCATAAAAAGGTAACTAATTCCCCCATGGCCAAAGGCTCCCATAACAACCAAAGACGGTTTAAGATCGTTCATAAGATCAAGGAGGGCGACTGAGACTTTCTCTGAGCTCGAAATCGGATGGAGATGGGGCTTTATCCCATGATTTTGGCAAAGTTTGGCAGCCGTCTCGACTTGGTTACGGGCCGTTTCTTCATCAGAGCTAACACTTGCGATGTGAACAGTTTTTCCATGGAAAATATTCAGCAAAACCGCCATATGAAGGGCTCTTGAAGAGGCAAAGGTGCCATCAAAGGCTACAAGAATATGGGGGCTGCTTTGGTTAGGAAGGGTAGGGCTTGTTACAATGACCGGACGAGGGTTATCTCTTAAAACTTGCTTCACAGAAACCGTAGTGGTTTCCGTCGGGGTAAAATGAAAATTAGCATCCTTGCCAATGATGAGCACATCATATTCCGTGATAAAATGTTCAATTTCATAGGCTGGAACGCCGGATGCATCAATTATCGAGCAAGCCACTTTATGATCTTTACAAGCATTTGCGAAGGACTTTTCAAGCTTATGAACACGGTGTTTTGCATCTTGAAGAAGTTGAGCGTCAAGCTCAACTTTAAAGGCTGCCCCCCCTAAAGGAATCGCTTCTGGGGCTGCAATCCAAGGTTCATCAAGAATGCCAATTCCTGTGAGAGCAGCTTTGTGGGACTTCGCCAGTTCGATCCCCAAATTCTTGGCTGATTCGCTCGATTCAGATTCATCAAGTGTTACAAGTATACTTTTAATCATGAAGTTCCGTCCTTTTTATATTTTCATTTTATAAGTATTGTCTCTATGAGGATACGAGAAAAAAGGGCAATTTCGCAACTGTATTTTTTACTCTTAAAGAATTGAGAGCTCGCTTCTTCTTAGGTAAACTCTCACCCACATTCAAAGAACTCTTTAAAATAATTTTTATTTTTTAAATAAAATATTAACCTCCATAGCGATAAGATAAAAAAGTTAATGCAAGGGAAGGAGAATCAAATGAAAAACCTCGCTTTATTATGTGCCCTAGGATTGTTTGCTGTAGCTGCAAGCGGATGTGCATCCGACTGGGATTTTTATGAAGGTCCTGATTATGGGTTCTACGATGATGGAGGCTGGTGGGGTGGGGGCTGGGAGCACCACCATTTTCATGGCGGTCATGGCCATTGGGGTGGCGGCGGCCATGGAGGAATGCATGGTGGTGGCGGCCATGGAGGAATGCATGGTGGTGGTGGCCATGGTGGTGGCGGACACCGTTAATACAAGCTCGCATTCTTCGGGTGAGAGAGTCAGCTTTGGAGGTGGGGTGCTCACGTATTAAGCATACGCTCCGCGCCTCATCTTCCTACTCATTATTTGAATGCAAAATGGTTAAGATATCCGCAATTGATTTATATTGCCATGTGAGGAGCCTGACCTCTTGAGACAGGCTCCTTCTCGTTTTTTAAGCCCCACAGGGTTAATCCTGCTGCTGTCAGGCAAAATAAGGTTCCAAACATCATATTGATGGAAAGACCGTAAACAAAGGCTTTATCAATCCAACTTAAGAGGGAGAGAACCTGATCTTGGGGAAAGTCTTTAAGCTGTGCGGCAGTGTGTTCAACTTTTGAAATTATCTCGACAAGGTCCCTATGCTGCTCAGGAGATAAGACAAGTCCTTGATTTATAATATTTTTAAAAAGATATGTGCGTCCAAAAAGAACGACAAAACTAGTGGCTAGAACGACGCTTAAGGTATTTCCAACCATCATGAACATCATGTAAATCCCGGAGGCAACATTCAAATCTTCCTGGGGTACAGAACGCATCATAGCTGTGTTACAGGCTGTAAAGTAAGTTCCAAGGCCTGTGCCAACCATAAACATAGCTGTAACAACATGAGCTAGGGTGGAATTGGTTCCTAAAAAGGACATCAAGCCGACTCCGCCTCCAGTCAAGAGAGCTCCAAAAATCATGGGAACTTTTGTCCCAAAAGCATCAATCATTTTTCCACCAATGGGGGAGAGAATGCCCATGGAAATCGTCAAGGAAATAAAGATGAGTCCTGTTTCATAGCTTGAATAATGCAAGGTATTTTGGAGATATAGCCCCATCAAGACAAGAACAATTGAAAAGGTCATGGCCATAAAGAACACACCTGTGATGGTGGCCATAAAGCTTTTATTTCTAAAAAAATGAGGAGGGATCATCCTAATTTTTTGTTTTCGGTCTCGCTGAGTATAGAGGGACAAAATGAGGATACTCACTAAAAATAGCCCCCATAGTTCCATGCTTTTGAAACCCCAAACTTCGATTTGATTGATAGCAAAAACAGCCAAACACAGCCCTGTTGCGAGAAGAAATGCTCCGATATAATCAATTTTTTCTTGAACTTTAGGTAAAACATCTTTTGCTGCGTAAAGCAAAAGGATACCAATAACAATGAAGCCTAAGGGAATATTGACGTAGAAAATCCAACGCCAATTCGCTTCTTCGATAATCAAGCCGGCCAGAGTAGGGCCAGTGGCAAGGCCAAGTCCTGCAAAAGACAAAACAACTCCCATGACGAAGCCTTGTTTTTCAGGAGAAGCTGTCGTGAAAATGAGAGCCCAGATGGGCGCTGAAAAGATAGCAGCCCCAAGACCTTGAAGAACCCGTCCCAGAATAAGCATTTCAAGGGAATTGCCCAGTCCTGTTAAGGCAGATCCAAGCATAAATAAAAGGAGACCCCCAATAAGTGTCGTACGTCTGCCATAGAGGTCAGCAACGCGGCCCGCAGGGATGACAAAAGCTGCCCACACCAAAACATAAGCACTTAAAAGCCATTGGAGTGAGCTGAGATCCGTGTCTATTTCTTCAGAGATCGGAACAAGCGTTAAGTTTACAGCTGTATAATCAATGTTTATGAGAAATATTAAAACTCCAACTGCTATCAAAACGAACCAAGACCGTAAGGGAATGGCGGGCGAGGGGACGGACATGATTGACTCCTGCGAAAACTCTGAGAGAGATTAGACTCTAGCGTGTATAAGATAGACCAAAACTTTATTCATAACAACAAAAAACGGTCGGACATCTTCACGTGTTATTGACATTAAAAAACGGCGTAAAAAAGAGGCAGTTGTCTTTTGAGCATTTTCTTGAGAATAAGAAGCCCCACTCGTTCAAAGTGTTTGATTGGGGGAGAGCAAATGGGCAATTAGAAAATTTGACTTGTATTAATGTCTTTGGTATACAGTAAATATATGCTGAAAAAAGTTTGGATTCAAAATTAGTTTTATATTGGCCATAATATAAAATTTATTCTGATTATTCTGTCTATTGATCGCTTGAGGGAACGGGTACTTGGACGGTTTCACTCACTGTAATCTGATTCTTTCTCCAAAACCAAATGGCAATATTAATAACGGTCAAGAGGATCAAAAGAGGATATAGATAAAATAAAATGGGATCTAAGAAGGTCATTATCCCACTAAATCCAATATTGGAAATAAGGTATGTTGTAAGTGTTGTGATAGCAAGGCAATGAAGCCGTTTAAGACGCTTTTTAAAAAGTTGCTCATAGAGAAAATCTGTAAAAACAGTCGTCAGGGCGACGATGGTTGTCAAACAAGACAAGATAATGGCAACGGTGACAATACGGCCAGCCGAGCTTCCAAGAGTAAGGTAAGCAATTGCACTTAAAAATTGCTCAGGGGCCTTTTGGCTTAAAGCTTCAGAAAAAGTTGCTCCCAGGTAGACAAGAGCAAGATAGACAACCAAAAGTAAGCTTGATCCCACGAGAATAGCGTATAAAGTTAAGTTAAAGGAGGCGTTTGGATTATTTTCCGAAATACGAAATTTGTTTTTGAAGTGACGTGCAATAACAGTTGCAAAAAAGAAACCGGCTATCAGATCCATCATCTGATAACCCTTTAAGGCTCCATCTTGGAAGGCATCAAAAGGGGCCATGAATCCTTGGCTTGGCGCCTTTGCAAAAAGAAGGCCAAAAAGTAAGATAAAACCGACAGATAAAATCTTTGCAGGAGCTAGTATGGTTCCTAAGAGAGGAACCACTTGATTTTGATTGATGCACAAAAGGAAAACAACCCCGCTCATGATGAGGCTGAACCCACTCAAGGGAAAAGAAGGATCTAAAACGGAGAAACTTCCATAGGCAACGGTGATACACCGGGGAAGAACTCCAAAGGGCCCTAAGAGGAGCAACATAAGGAATATAAGAATAAAGGCTGCTTTCTTCCCATATTTCTCAAAAAAATCCTGATAAGATCCTTCATACAGAAGTATTCCCAAGAGTCCAAGAAAAGGGACAAAAATTCCGGTAAGGCAAAGGCCGATAAAGGACGGTAGAAAGGCGCTGGTAGCTGATTTTCCAGCTAGCAGAGGGAAAACCAGGTTTCCTGCTCCAAAAAACATCGCAAATAATGCAAATCCACCGGTAACAACGGAAAGAGTTGTTTTGAAGGTTAAGTTAAAATCTGACATTCTATTCATTTCAAGTAACTTCATGAACTCCTATTAATGTAAGGATTTTTTTTATAATTGTAAGAGGAAATGTGAAAAATGACTAATATAAAATTAGATTCTATTAGAAAGGATGAGGCAGATTAAAATTCAAGTAAAAATGAAATCGAGGAACATTCAAAAGAAACAATCTCCTATTTCGTCTTTAAGAATTTCATTGTACACTTTTGAGCGAGGAGAATGAAGTGACACGAAGTTTATTGGTTTTTTTTATAAGCTTATTCATAAAAGGAAGTGCATTCGCCACAGATTTATCTGTGAAAGGGGCTCAAACATCGAAGACGCCTCTACCGGTTAAGCCCATTAAGGTTAGCGAGTTGAATGCCAACTTGTTTTCTGCAATTTATGATTTCCTCAAAGGTATTGGGACTTCCTTTTTTGAGGGCTTTCTTTCCTTAAAAGACTTTGTAGAAACAGGTCATTGGCTTGTGTCGGGGATGCACAATCCTGAAATGCGTGAAATTGTCATTTCTTTTGGCATCCGTTTGAGCATTTCTTTTTTTGTTGGATTTGCAATTAGCCAGACGCTTTCCTCGTGGTTGTCACCTAAAATTAACCACCTCTTGTTCTGTAAGGAAGAACCTAAATCTGAGACACAACGGAAGTTGATCCTTGCTTCATTTCTGGCAATCATCCCTCCTCTTGCATTTGGATTCCTTCTTTATACCATTTTTCGATCGATCAATCCTTATGATGGAATGGGCCTTGAAGTTGTGAATATCTTAAGCTCTGGCTTCGCAACGATTTGGATCCTTTTAAATTTAGCTCATGTCTTTTTAAAACCCGTGAACAGAGCTCACCAACATATACCTCTTTCAGGAGAGGTTCTTCAAAAGGCTTACGTTTGGATTCGGCGGATGGCCATTGTTGCCCTCTTTGGGTTCTTTGTCCTTGAAACGGGCACATTAATTGACCTGCCGTCTGCTGGTTATAGGTTGCTTTTTCAAATCTCGAGTTTGGCTATCTGTATCCTTGCTATTTTTCTGATTGCGTCTCTTTATGAAGAAACAAGGGATTGGATTCGATCTCAGCAAACAAATCATAAAATTTCTAAACTAAGACGGGAGATACTCCCCTACCTTGGGTATATTTATATCCCCATCATTATTTTTATTGTCGTTAGCTATATGAGCTGGGTATCTCCTGAAATCGATCGGTTTCAAACCATCATTTGGAAAATCCTCTTTACGCTAAGCTTATTTCCTTTGATACGCATTGTCACCCATTGCTTGCGTAAGCTTCGTATTTTTTGCTTTTACAAGTATGGTCGACGATTTTTTCCTAAGCTTACACATCGCCTTTTTTATTTAGGGAAACACATTGATTTTATAACCTTTTTATTCTTGAGCGTAGGGGGAGCCTTATTGGTTCTCGATTTGTGGGGTTTGAATCCTTTTTATTTTATTTTCTCTGAAATGGGGCGTTTACTTGCTGAGAAAGCATTTAGCATTTTCATCATCATTGTTGTTGCGCTTTTGATTACTCGGCTTGGTAATGATCTCCTAACGAAATATTTAAGCGAAGAAAAAAGCCATGTTGATGAGACACAGAAGCAAAAAATGGCCCGCTTTAAGACAATTTCGAGTGTTACCAAAAACGTTTTGCGGATTGCCGTATGGACTCCAGCCATTTTACTTATCATTGTAGAGTTAGATGTTGATGTTGTTCCCATATTGGCAACTGTGGGAATCCTTTCTGTAGGGCTTTCTTTTGGTGTTCAATCCCTTGTTAAGGATTTGGTAACTGGCTTTTTTATGCTCCTTGAGGATGCATTTGCCGTGGGAGATCTTGTTGTTATAAATGGTCAAATGGGACGTATCGAATCTTTGACTGTTCGGGTGGTTCGCGTCCGAGCAACAGATGGATCGCTTTACACATTTCCTTACGGAAGTATAACAACACTCTGTAATCAAAATAGAGATTTTTCGGCAGCCGTTCTTTTCTTCCAAGTTGGGATCGAGGCAGATATTAGCCAAGTATTTGGAATTTTAGAGAAAATTTCTGATGATCTGAAAAAAGATAAGTCAACACGCCCCATGATTGGCGGATCCATTGAAATTGATGGGGTGAATGAGGTGAGTGATCATGCGCTTGAGATACGAGCTGTCTTAAAAACGAAGCCGGGTCAACAC
This sequence comes from Alphaproteobacteria bacterium, assembly GCA_027459605.1. Classification (GTDB taxonomy): domain Bacteria; phylum Pseudomonadota; class Alphaproteobacteria; order UBA9655; family UBA9655; genus UBA9655. The sequence continues at coordinate 28,094 of DAIDHR010000021.1, read as the reverse complement.
TACAAAGTGAAATGGGCGTTTAATCGTCTTTTAAAACAATACCTTATCGAAAATGGGATACCCCTTGCGACCCCTCGTCAGGTATCTTATAACTATGCTGTTGAAAAATAACTAATCTTTTTTTAACACTTTTTTAACTTTTATAACAGGTCAATTTTAAAGAAATATTTTGACTTGACTCGAAAAGAATTCCAAAAATTCAATCCCTTGAGGGGGACTGGCCTTGGAATAAAAAAAATGATATCTATATCAACAGAGTTATTAATTTTTCTAGTTTGGTCTGGGGTAAGTTATTTTTATTCATTCTAGTTACTTGTTAGAAAATTCTTTATGCAACATTAAGAGAGAGGGCTAAAATGGCAAAGGCGTCATCTTTTTCATGTGGACACCATGTGGTTTATCCTGCACACGGGGTTGGAAAAATAAAATCAATTGAAACTCACGAGATTGGGGGACATTCACTTGAAATGTTTGTGATTTCCTTCGAAAAAGATCGTATGACGTTGCGCCTTCCCGTTGCTAAGGCCAAAAACTCTGGACTTAGGCCCATTTGTTCTAACAAAGAAATGGCTCAAGCTATCAATGCATTAAAAGGAAGAGGGCGTATTCGACGCGCTATGTGGAGTAGAAGAGCTCAAGAATATGAAACAAAGATCAACTCCGGCGACCCTATTTCTTTGGCTGAAGTAGTTCGTGAACTGTATCGAACGGCAAGTCAACCTGAACAATCCTATAGTGAACGGCAAGTCTATCAAAATGCACTTAATCGCTTAGCCGGCGAAATTGCAGCAGTTGAAAATATTGACACTGAAAATGCAATTCAAAAGGTTGAGAAAATTTTGGAAGCAGCGTAAGGAATCCGAGTTTTTGGATAAGGAATTCCATTTTATATAATAAAACAAATGGTTGCCGTTATTGCTGCGAGCCCTGCAGAAAGCAGGGCGAAGCGATTTAGCAAAAAACTATGTCCAAAGTACAATTAAACTCTAGGTTTTAGGAACAAATTTTTTCCTGAGTGTCATCCTTGGACTAGAAAAACCTCCATCTGGTGGGGGGGAAAGGGTGCCAAAGGATGGCTGTGAGTTTTACGGCGACTGGTATGACTCAAATAATCAGGTCTGTGGTTCGGGTGCATATAAGCAAACTCCACATCATTCTATAAACGAACTCGAGCTTTGGATAAGGGATCCATTCGGATATGTATTACATACATTGTCATTGCGAGGAGCTCTGCTCCGAAGCAATCCAGAACTTATAATTCATGTCCTAAAAACATACAGCTTTTTTATGGTTTATAAAACAAGAATGATAAGTGACTTAAGAATAAGTTTATCCTGGATTGCTTCGCCCTGCTTACGGTCGCTCGCAATGACGATAACCCATTGTATTTACATATAAGTTCAGTCATCTTACCCAGAACCCAGGTTAAACGAACCTAAGAATAAATTCCACTTGGGCAAACCTGCACAAAAATTCTCTGAGGTGAAACTGGAGCAACAGAAAAAAAACTAAAGCAAGAACAACCCAAAAGAGAAGAACCTGATAAAAGAAGATTTTAAGATATTTGCTTTACCTCGGACCTTCCCCCAAAGGCCTACTTTTTAGGACTTATTGAAAAATTTAGAAACTTTTTTTGTTGATTGAAACATATTTATCACATATCTTGCGAAAACAAGATCATTACAAATGGTGTTAATATGTTAAAAAATATGCTCAAATCATCTGTTAGTGTGCTTACGCTCCTTGCAGTCATCACAAACGTAAGTCCTTCTCAAGCCGGAAAAAATTCATCCCAGAAAGGCGATGAAAAGAAAGGGCTTTTTTCTCGTTTCCGTTCTCGCTTCACGACGGAGAAGCCTCAAGAACCAAAATCAGAGGGCCCAAAGACAGCTCTTATCCCTTTTAAAGCAAAACCAAACTTTGGACAGGACGAACTCAAGAAACTGGAAGATACTAATGGGACTCTGATCGGGGGGGGGTTCATTCCCCTGGATATATTGCACCATGTATTTACTTTTTTAGACACAAAGGACGCACTGAACGCCCAATTAGTCTGTAAAAATTGGCAGTATCTCATTCAAGTGGATCAAAAAAAGCTTCGCCATTATTGGAGCGAACTTCATAAAGGAAAACCTCTAACGCTACCTCCTTTTATTCAGCACCCCCATAGTATTCTTTGGATTTCAAATCAGCTAGCACCTCAATTTCCTGTTGCCTATTCTCGCCTCGGCGATGTGGCTAATTCAGAAATAACCTTTCCAGAGGAGATTATGGATCAATTTGCGCATGTCCTCAATCAATCTCCTCAGCAAGAAAGCTTTTTAACCCGGGTCTTCCTTGGCTTAGATCCCCTCAACATCCGAGAGGTTGGACTTGCGGCCCATATCATTAAAAATTCAAAAGGAATGCAGGCTCTTTTGAAAGAAAAGGCTGCATCTCAAGATATTTTCAAGGATAAATTTTTTGAATCTCTTAGAAAGCCAGAGGACTTTTCAGAGCTTCATCAACAACTTATGGCTTTAAAACTATTAGCCATAGGGGGGGATGAAGACGCAAAAAAACAAATGATTGCCTTTTCTCAAGGACTCTTGACACATTTACATGTCGCTCTGCCTGATTTAGAGAAGGATTTCAAACCGAGTCCTTCGCTTCTTTACAAATTTAGCCTTCCCTTTTACACAGATGACGACACCTTTTTAAAACATTCGAACAATTATGTTTTTTGGTTGGCGTATTCTTATATGCATAAACCGGATGCTAATATATATAAAAAGATTAAATTATATTGGGAAACATTATTTCCTTTAGCTAAATATAGTGCCACAAAATTCCTGAGATATAGAATACTTCACGAATCTATAAAATCAGGGAAAGAAAAAGCTAATAAAGAATTAGATGAAAGTCTAAATGAAATTAATAAAAAGGATTTGCCTTCTTTAATTGATATAGCAGATAATTATATTGAGCTGGATCTCTATCAGGAAGCCACTCACATTTTAGAAGATGCTCTTCGGACTGCTGAACAATCCCCCTTCCGTTTTTTTATCTTGCTAAAACTAGCAAAATGTATCCTTTCTTCGGAAGATTCCTCCAAATTTCATCAAGCTGAAAGATACCTTCAAGATATTCTTCAAAATGGGATACAAGGCCAAGGTCATGTACAAACTCCGTATAGCTTTATCCCTGATGAAAAAGACGAGCCAATACATCATGATGAAGATGTTGGAATGCTAGACGTTTCTTTCTTAATGGCAGCCCTTCAAATTTATAAAGGTGAATTTGACGCTGCCTATATCACCTTAAGGGGTATCGATGACGATGAGTATGAGGATAACTTTGATGATTTTGAGGAGATCTTTTTAAAGGCTTTAAAACCTCACCTCAAAAATCCTAACCTCCCCAAAAAATTAATTAAGCTATTAAATAAGCACATTTCTTATGAGCTTGGGGAAAGCTTTGACTATTTGGCTCACTTCCACCCGAGCGATAGTGTTTTCCTAAAAGATGCTGTCTTTAAGTATTCCGAAAAATATAAAGATGTCATCGACTTCCTGCAAAAAGGCCATCCTTTAGACAAATTGAAAATGCACAAAGTAAAGAGGTTTGCGAAGAAGCTTAAAAAACAGGAAAAAAGTTCGGAGACACTTTCTCATAAATATTCGAAAGAAGAGGAGTAAGACTGAACGAATGGTGGAAAAATTGACCGCTGGCTAATTCTTCCACCTTTTTAATAACATTCCCGAAATTCTTACATTCTTAACTGAATCAAGAAGTTAGAGAGGCTTATGCAGGAGATCAGAGATGAACCCCTAAAAGTCTTAAGGCAAAGCTTCAAACAACTTAGGAGTCACCTTTAAGGGAATTAAAATCCTATCCCGCACAGCTTTGACTTCATCAGAGGAAAGTGTTCGATCATTATTTCCATGCCTTTTTACAACAGTAGCCGCTAAGGAATCCGTCAATTGAATAACATGTCCCAATATATCAAGAGGAGTTTGAACCCTCGGATGATAATGAGAACCTTTGGCTTTATTTGTAACTTTACCGCTATATTGTTCTATAATACCTTTAATTTTTTTCATAAGTTTAGAGAAATCATCGAAAGTAACCTGATGATGAGGGGCAGGCTCCTGAAAGAGTAAAATAATTAGATTCTTGCTTTTTTTTAAGGTTGCTATGATCTGAGATCTAGAACCAGTAGGAGGGCCCGAGTCCTCATCATCTTCTGATGTTTCCTTTATCTTAGGAGGAACTTGATTTTGTTTTTGTTGTTCTTTTTTTTGTTGGGAAAGTTTTCTTGCTTCTTCTATAGCGAATTCTGCCTCTTTTCGTGCAAGCTCGCTAGCACTTTCAGCAAGCAATTCGTCAATAGCGTAATATTCAGTCAAAACTGCTTTCGCTAGGAAAGCAAAGAAAGCTTGCCTTTGCTGCAGATATTTAGCTTCTTCTTCCAGCTTCACCTGTTCTTCATTAAGAGTACGGGTGGTTTTCGCATATTCCTCATCTAACTTTTGTTTTTGAAGGTCAAGATCAGTCTTTACCGCTTTTGCATCTCTTGTGTGTTTCCGAGCAAGCTTAAGGCGCATTTTGCTTTGGCGTTGCATTAATTTCACATCGCTTATCTTAAGAGGTTTTCCGTTTTCTATTTTTCTCTCAAAGGCTAATTGTTGTTCTTTTGCTCTTTCTAAAGATTTTTCGAAGGTTTTATCCCTCTCTTTCATGAGTGAAATTTTTGCGTTAATAGTTGAGTTCTCTTCATCATCAGATGCATAACCTAAAGAAATTAAAGAAGTAGAAAATAAACAAACAAAAAGAAACTTTTTCATACTAACAGATTCCTTATATAACATATATTACAAATAGAACGTCCTTGTTTAAAAATCAACCCCTAACGAGTAGTATGACTTTAACTACAACTTATCTACCGTTTATGTAGATAAGTGGGATGGGGTTAGCTTTCTCCTTTAAGAGAGCACTTTAGTGCACCAACAGAATGGAGAATAGACAAGGATCACGCCTGTATAATTTGAAGTCGTCTGTTTGTCCCAAAGTTTGTGCAGTATATCAAAGGCAAGAGTAGCTGAATAATGCTTCAAGAATATGAATATTAGAGGAAGCAATATTAGGGGCAACATCTATGGGCGAGGGGTTGTAATAGTTGGGAAGTCAAATACGGAAGAAGTTTGGCGCTCTATAAAACAAGCAGAAGAGCACCATAAAAAGATGATTCTTATAAACCATCAGAGTCTTAGAGATTACTCTTTTAATCTACTTTGCAACCCGTGAATTCAAACACCAGCTGAGGTCGATTGCAATTGATTACAGAAGGTCAATTCTTTAATAATTGCTAACCTCTATGCCCTCTATACCATGTTCATTTTTCCAAGATCCACTACGGGGCAAACGACGCGAGCGACACCTTCCCAATGTTTCTGTCTTAGATTTATACCAAAAGGAAGGGGTAGTAGACGCTACCCTGCTTAATAACTCTTTATCATCGGTCTTTAAGCCTTGGGCAAATTTGTAATCGAGAATTGACCTTTTTGTATTTATAGATTTTTTCTTATTAAGGACTTCTTGAAAAGAGATTCCTTGAGGAGCGTGCACAGTATGATAAGGTCTATTTGATAAAGCTTCCTTCTGCTTTAATCCGCTGGTGATATTTTGAGCAAGAAACTCTATATCTCTAGGATTTAGAGGATCAAATTCCTTCTTGAAGCGAATATCATGGTTAGACCTTTTCTCCTCTTCGGTTGTTGATATTTGGAGCTCTCCAGGGTTAATAACTGAATGAGTCGCAGTATCGTCAATCTTGTTTTCTAAATCATTCTTCGGATCTAGTTTGAGCAAAATCAAATTAAGTGATTCTGCTTGACTATCGGTGAGCTTGAGTGAAGGGAGGGGTGAAGGCCCATCATCAATTTTGTTACTTTCAGGAGTATTAGGTTTTGCAAAAGCCAAGCTTGTTCGCAATGTTACGTCTTCAATCTTTTCATTTTCAAAGAATTCTCTTAAACTTGCAACAGATTGTTTGCCCTTTTGAAGCGCTAGTCGTATAGTGTCAGCCTGAAACTTAGACTGGACCTTGACCTGCTCAAAGGTATTTTTAACTTTATCTTCTATGTTTTTAACGATTGCATTGATCTTGTGAATCAACATCGTATCTTCAGAATTTTCCCGCGTTATTTCCGATCCTTTATCTACAAGCTTTTGCAAGGCGTTTACGACGTTAAGACCTGCAATGCGAAGGGCTTCCCAGCTGGTTTCGAGTTGAGGAGTTAAACCTTTTAGGGCTTCATCAACGGCCTGAGCTACTTCCATGAAGTGGGAAAGGGAGAACTCGGGTTTTTGGAGTTGAAGGTTGGTTTCGTTAACTTCTTCAATAACAACTGGAGATGTCTTTTGAGAGGTATGATACCCTATTGCGCGGAGGGGTTGGTCCACGATGTCAAGGGTTGCCCCATTCTCGCCTAGCGTAAGATGAATCCTTTTTCCGGTTTGGAAAGCGTGCTTTAATGCATTTAATACATTGGTTAGAGACAATGTTCCCAATGAATTTCTAGTCGGTAACAAATCGTCTCTTGAGGTTCCTCTTTGTGGCTCCTCTCTATTGATAACCAGTGCCAATACCCCCCTCCCCATATGTAATTCATAGGGCAAGGTGAGATTAGGCTCATTTATTAAAAGGTTACGTAATGCACCGAGAGCACCCTCTAATGCCAAGGGATTTAAAGCCATTGGTGGTATTAGAATTGTCCTAAGGGCTGCAAGAGAGGAAGAAGGAAACTGGATGAGAGAACTTACCTCTCTCCCTATATAGGGGATCAATTCATTGCCGTGAGTTTCTTCATCAACATGTCCAATGGTAACTTCTTTGCCAGCGTCTGTCCCAATAGGTTTATCGAGAGTCAGAGGGTTTTTCACTCCACTTGATCCTATGAAGGCGAGCTGACTATCAGGGACATTTGTTGCAGTTGCAGTACCCTTGTTGAGGACAAGATTCCCTTCTTCACTCTTCATCGGGTTTTCTGCAGAAAGTGAAGGATTTGGAGAAGTTATATCGAGAGTCAGGGGGTTTTTCATTCCACTTGAGTCTATGAAAGTAGGCTGATTGTCAGGAGTCTTGGTTATAGTTCCGGTGCTATTGTTGAGAGTTACATTTCCTTCTTTAGCCAATAGAGGAGACTCTTCTGTAAGTGGTAAAGTTGGGAACGTTTTATCGAGAGCCAGCGGGTTTTTCATTCCACCTGAGCCTATGAAGGTAGGATGATTGTCAGGAGTCTCGGTTACAGTTCCGGTGCCATTGTTGAGAGTTACATTTCCTTCTTTAGCCAATAGAGGAGACTCTTCTGTAAGTGGTAAAGTTGGGAGCGTTTTATCAATGGTTAGTGGATTTTTCATTTCACCTGAGCCTATGAAGGTAGGCTGATTGTCAGGAGTCTTTGTTATAGTTCCGGTGCTATTGTTGAGAGTTACATTTCCTTCTTTAGCCAATAGAGGAGACTCTTCTGTAAGTGGTAAAGTTGGGAGCGTTTTATCAATGGTTAGTGGATTTTTTAGGCCACCTGAGCCTATGAAAGTGGGCTGACTATCAGGAGTCTCGGTTACAGCTCCGGTTTCATTGTTGAGAGTTACATTTCCTTCTTTAGCCAATAGAGGAGACTCTTCTGTGAGTGGTAAAGTTGGGAGCGTGTTATCAATGGTTAGTGGATTTTTTAGGCCACCTGAGCCTATGAAGGTGGGCTGATTGTTAGGGGTATTGGTTGAGGTTGCAGTGGCCTTGTTGAGGGCAAGATTCCCTTCTTCCCCCTGCATCGGCTTTTCGGCAGATAGTAAAGGATCTGGAGGAGTTTTATCGAGAGTCAGCGGGTTTTTCATTCCGCTTGAGTCTATGAAAGTGGGCTGACTATCAGGAGTCTCGGTTGCAGTTCCGGTGCCATTGATGAGAGTTATACTTCCTTCCTTAGCCAACAAGGAAGGCTCTTCTGTATGGGGCAAAGGATCCAGAGGATTTTTAACGAGATCCATCAGGTCCTTCAGCTTACTTGGTTCCAGGAAAGGAAAGTGGTCATCAGGAAGCCCGGATAAAGTTCCAGTGGTTTCGTTGAAAGTTGTACTTCCTTCCTTGGCCAATAGGGAAGGCTCTTCTGTATGGGGCACAGGATCCAGAGGATTTTTAACGAGATCCACCAGGTCCTTCAGCTTACTTGGTTCCACGAAAGGAAAATGGTCATCAGGAAGCTCGGATAAAGTTCCAGTGGTTTCGCTGAAAGTTGTACTTCCTTCCTTAGCCAACAAGGAAGGCTCTTTTGTAGGCGGCACAGGATCCAGAGAAATTTTTTCAGGGAGCGGCAGTTTCTTCATCCCTGTTAATTTTATATATGGGGGGTGGGTGTCAGGAAGGTCGGATACACCTCCAGTCCCTTTGCCGGGAGTCGTCTTCATATCAGCCAATAGAGGAGAGTCTTCTGTATGCGCCAAAGGAGCAGAGAAGATACTGTCCAGAGGTTCAAAGTGGGAAGATACTGAAGTATTCCCTATAATAGCTGGCTCTATTTTAGCCGGCCCTATTTTGTCGTTATTCAGGATTAAAATTTCATTCGTAGGGTTTACCATAACGATTGATTTTAAAAGCTGATTTTCAGTCTCAGGTATCACTTGTTCATTTACAAGAGTTCCAGGATGAGATGTCAACCCAGGGGCATCGGAAGTTCTTTTGCTTGTTTTCTGAGTACTTTTGCCTACCGTGCTATGACGTTTAGGGGTCGATTGATGTGATACAGGATGATGAAGTCCTCCAGAACTAAATGTTGATGAAAGTATTGCCGCAGCACTTCCTCCAGGAGGTGGTGGATCTCGATGATCCCGTTTCTTGGCACCTTCAGCAGCAGCTTTCATTTCAAGAGGGATTGGAAGTATCTCAGGAAATGGGCGATTCTTTTTATTGGTTCGTTCTTTCTTTTTGCCTCCCCCTTTCTTCTTTTGAGAATAAGGGGACATGTGTGCTTTAACCCCTGGTTGTTTTGCAAGGATACTTTGGGTGACATAAGTTGGTTGTTGATGCCTTGAAGGAACTTGAGTTTGTAAAGAGGGCTTTTTCCCCCCATGAAAGGTTTGTTGATAGGCAGGAGGATGAGCATTGGTGGCAATTCTAACCAAAGGTTGGTGAGATGTTGTGTGCGTTGATGCGAGTCTATTGTTTTTTCTAAAAGAAGCAGAGGGGCTTTGAAAAGAGCTTGATGAGATTTTCGTGTAAACACGTCCGGAAGTGCTTGATAACTCTTGTGGAATGGGTAGTTCTCTAAGTTGGTGCGTGAAGAAGGGGAAGTCCTTTTTTTCTAGTTCAAGTTGGACAACATTCCTATTATGTTCGCTAGGTAACCTCGGGACGATAAAGGGTTTTTCTTCCCAGCTTATGTGGAGTAATGTTGCAGCATCTTTCTTAACTTTTTGATGAGGAATTATCTCATCTTCCCCTGGTACGCGACATGTACGGAAACAAAGAAGAAGCGAGAGCAGTAGGATAAAAGTCAAGATAATGAGAGTTTTATTGGACCGAGTATTATATGTCATTGTATTTTCAAACATATTTTCCTCCACTTTTCTGTAAGATTATTATTTTTCAAATTTAATTTAAAATCAAGAAAAAATTTACGAAAATTTACGAAAATTTTTGAAAATGGTATTCGTTTGCTCAAAGCGCATTAATGTTAAGGGGGGCCCAATTAAATCATCTTGATATTACTTAAGGGTACAGTTATGATCCTATAAAGAATATTTTTTACTTCTTTATGTGAGTTTATTAGAATAAATATGACGCAATTATGGGAGAATGCAAGAAATTGCGAGGATTGAGTAAAAGACCTTCAACCAAGGTTTCCTCAGAGATTGTTTCCCCCACAAAGGGGACTGACAATTATTTTTTGAAACTATTTAAAAAGATATTTGTTATTTCTGTTTGGATTTTTTCTTGTATTGTTCTTTTAAATATGGAACCCGTCAGCAAAGCTACAGAGGCTCTTGTGGGGCTTGATTCTTTCCTTCGATATGTGCGTGGTGAAGATACTGAATTTGAACATAATGTTTATTATAAATACAATATGCTTGAAAATAGCCTTAAAACAGTCAAAGACAGCGTTGAAAAATCGTTCAATTCCATAAAAGAATTAATTCCAACATTTCAAACCAGCCGAAATCTCTTGCATAAAGGTTATCAAGTTATTGAAGAAAAATATAATTTCTTATACGAAACTTTTGGTCCCCGTGAAATCGACAAAAATAATAAATTCAAAGAGCCATAAAAATATAACTGCAAAAATGATAGGAAAAATGAGAGTTTCTTCCTTTTGGCCTCATTCTACGATTTCTTCACATCATTTTATAAAATCTATCAGATGGTAAGGATGGTAAGAAGAATAAATTGACAAAATCGCTTTTTTCCGTTACTTTTAAATTAATTAGCAATCGGCCATGTATAATAATTATTGAAGGGGGGAATATAATGAAAGTTTCTATTTTGCGATCTCTTATAGTTGGAGTTCTACCTTTTATAGGTCAGGTCCAAGCCTTAGATATCCCTGAGCCCTCTACTTCTCCTAAGGAGTGTATGACTTGGGCAAATGCTCAAAAAGGAAGGGCAGCTAAAAATGCAGCAAGAACGCATTGCAACGCTTTGCAAAATTGTGTTGAAAATGAATCTGAAGATGCAGAATCGTTGAGAGAATGTATTTTTAATGCTCAAGAAACGTACCGCCTTTCTGTGGGGGAAGTAGCCGTTCCACGAGGAGGTGGTTATGAGGGGGTTGGAGAAGTTCCTGGAATGTCGAGTGGCGTCGTGACTCGTGTTCCGGATTCTTTCTACGAAATGAAAGGTGGCGATCGCAAAGGCTGGGAGAATGCTGACGTGGGTGACTAGGCTCCCTTCAGATTTTTTATATTCACAAACCCTGAGTCAATACTAACTTGTTCCCAAATACTGTGAGGGGTGCAAAGTGCATAACATACGTGAGTGCACCAAAATAAAAATCAACCCACTTATTAGAAGAAAACGGGTTCGTTATTATTAGATGCGGTACAAAAATAGTCTTGCTTTTGGTTTTATTCCCAAAACAAGTCCTTATTTTTCTGACTGGCCTGAAGTTGCCTTTTCAATTCGACGCTTGATTCTACGGGCAGTATCTGTCAGCTTCCGATCTGGGGACGACCTCAAGAAAGCGTCAATGCCACCATTTTTTTCAACCGTTCGAAGACCATTGGTCGAAACGCGGAATCGGATTTTCTTTCCCAAAGACTCGCTTAAAAAGGAGGCCTCCTGAAGATTCGGTGCAAAGGTCCGTCGAGACTTATTGTTGGCATGGGAAACATTATTGCCACTCATGACCTTTTTGCCTGTAATTTCACATACACGTGCCATATTAATTCTTCCTATTAATTCAACCTTAGTTTATGTTTAAGCGACAATTAAAAAAAGGTCAAGGAAGTTGTGTGTGCGTGAAATGCTCAAGGGATTCCATTTTTCGAGCAAGCCGTCCGAGGGCGGCCGCGATGAGGGTGGTCAATCTAATGTGCCAGGACATGTGATCCGGAGACAACGAAGGTAAAACTTGAAAAACGGAGAGTGTAAGGTTATTTAATGCTACTTAAACTGTATCATTTAAGCTTGACGCTTAAAAAGAATGGTGCTAAAGCTGTGAAGGTGCTAGTAACATGTAAAGGGACTTGACTTTATCAATCTTTTATAATATATTATAGATAGTAAGAGTTTATTTAATGGTAGAATTTATGGTAGGATTTTTTCAACGGGTATTCCGTCATTCTTTTTTGTTGATTTTAGCTTTGGTGTCTTTTTTTTCGCAACCTCTTGCATCCAAAGAAGCAAAAGCAGTTGGTGAAACAACCCTTACAAAGGCAACAAAAGGGGGAGGTTCAAAAAAACAAGGTTCTCAGGGCTCTACTCTGTCGTCTAAACTTGTAGCACAACCTGCTGTGAAGGCAGTGACTGTGAAGTTAGATACGCCACCACCAGTAGCTAAGGGAGTGACGCCGCCACCAACAAAGATAGTGGCTCCAAAGGTAGCTCCGACTCAGCCAGTCGCTAAAGGGGCGACGCAAGCGCCTACACCAGCAAAACCAACGCCACCTCCTGTGAAGGTAAAGCCTGCGAAGCCAGTTGCAACTCCAGTCGTAAAGGCTCCGACGCCAGCGCCCACGACGCCAGTAAAACCAACGCCACCTCCTGTGAAGGTAGAGCCTGTAAAGCCGGTTGCAACTCCAGTCGTAAAGGCCCCGACGCCAGCGCCTACGACGCCAGCAAAACCAACGCCACCTCCTGTGAAGGTAGAGCCTGCAAAACCAGCTCCTGCAAAGCCAGAAGTTAAGGCTCCGACGCCAGCGCCTACGACACCAGCAAAACCAACGCCCCCTCCTGTGAAGGTAGAGCCTGCAAAGCCGGTTGCAACTCCAGTCGTAAAGGCCCCGACGCCAGCGCCTTCGACGCCAGAAAAACCAACGTCCCCTCCTGTGAAGGTGGAGCCTGGGAAGCCGGTTGTGCCTGAGACTGTAGTAAAGGCCCCGACGGCAACGCCTACAACGCCAGAAAAACCAACGTCCCCTCCTGTAAAGGTGGAGCCTGCAAAGCCGGTTGCAACTCCAGTCGTAAAGGCTCCGACGCCAAAACCTGTAGCTGAAAAAGAGGCTCCAAAAAAGGTGGCTATGCCTGCGAAGCCAACACAACCTGTTGTAAAGTTAGTAGAAGAAAAAACTGACGTGACGTTAGAAAAAGCAACAACGGCTGAGCCTGTAACGCCTGTAATTGTAATTCCTGATGCCCCACCGCCACCACCACCAGCACCACCAGCACCTCCTCCTCCTTCTGAAGATGGGAAGCCTACACCAATCAAAAAAATATGGGCGAAAATTATTCCTTCTGAAACTTCAGGAGTACCAGTGACGCCTGAAAAACCTACAGTGAAGGCTGAGGACAATCAAGATATCAAGAAACTTGTTGAAAAGAAAAAACAGGAAGCACAAAATAGCCTTCTTGACGCAGTTCAAGCGTTGCTAAAAGGAAAATTCCAATCATTTGATGCAAAAGAGGATGAAAAAAAAGTAGATTCCACCAAGCCAACCGGACCAGTTAGTTCGGGTGGGGGTGTTCCGAAACAAACCGATGAGGAAGAAGAGGAAGAAATTGAAGTTGCTGACGTTAACAAACCTGAAAGTACCCTTGCAGCTACGCTAGAAAAGGAAATTCAAGAGTTTACTGACCAAATTAAGAAACATGAAGATTCAATTGCGAAAAAAGAGGCTGAAATTAAAGACGTTGAAGAAAGGATAAATCAAGCTTCAAAGGATATTGAAGTACAAGAACAAATTATAGCTAAATATCCAAATGCAGGGCCTAGACTTAAGCCTTATCCAAAAGATTATTTTGATGTTCTTGAGACGATCCCAGATAATAAACGTATAAAAGAAAGAGAGAAATTAGAGGCTGAGTATAGCAAAGATCCTAATAATTACACTATCCCTAAGACTAAGAACGCTAAAACACGATCCGACGCCGAAACGGAGAAGAAGAGGCTAGATGCGGATCTTGACAATCTAAAAGCTTTAAAGAAAGGCTACGAAGATCAAAAAAATGATTTTTCTAAGGAAAAAACCGAGGCAGAAAAAAAGCTAACACCCAGAGTTGCGCAAAAAAAGGCTCTAGAGGACCAAGAAAAATCTCTTAAGGGAGGTGTTGTTAAAACGGGAAAAACATTCGTTATTCCGAAAAAGGATGAAAAACAAAAAGAGGAGAGTTTTGCCCAACAACTCCAAAAAGGACCGCAATTGAAAAAAGTTGAGGAGACTAAAACAGAGGTTAAGCAAGAGACTAATCCTTTAGTGGCACTTTTTATGAAAATTAAGATTTATCAAGCCCCAGAAGAGCAAGCCTCACAAGAGAAGGAAGAGGAACCCAAACCTCAAAAGTTAACCTCTTCGGCTAAGGCAGAGAAGGATGAATGGGAGGATTAAAGAGCCTCCCCGTCTAAAGGGTATTAATCGTTAAGGTGCCTAAATCTCCCCTAAAATAAAGATGACGAGAGCCAGTACCGCAATTATAGCAATAAGCGGATGGAGAAGGGCAAGCCATTTAGGGATGCGCTTTCCTGTCATATCAATAAAAAATAGGGTAAACCCGCCTGCTGCTGCGATTAAAAAAAGAACTAAACTTGCGATAGGCGCGTTGGTTGGGTGGACAAGGACATAATAAATCACGATCAAAAGAGCTATAGCTGCAATACTTCCATGGGTATAGACAAATCGTTTTGGCGTGGGCTTGTCTTGAAGAATTGACAGCAAAACAACAGCGCCAAAACCGGCTGCGATAAGAAAAAGAATGACAGCGATAAGTAGCATATAACTTCCTCCCTTATTTTTTTACAGCATACCATAAAATGGTTATTAAAATATCAACAAAATTTATTTTATCGATATTACTTTTTTGTTGGCAAAGGAAGGGAAGGGAGGTTACAAAAAACCATCTGAACTTCTGTCAGGAGTTACAATTATTTATGTAACTTATTTGATGGGTCTTTGTTATTAATTTTACATTAAAGGGGTAGATTCTTCAACGCGTGTTTGAGCGCCGGCACCAAAAGGGGAGTCAAATCTATTCCATTAGAGGGATGGTAAACTGAATTGCATGTGACAATTTTCGTTGCACCTGAATCAAGCAGTTTTTCATAAACATGTGTGGAAAAGATGGGATGAATAGCAATACAAAGGGGTGGATGAGCCCCCATCTCTTGGAGATATTTTAGAGATTGGTACATTGTTACCCCTGAGGATATAATATCATCCACAAGAACAATATTTTTTGTTTTGATTTCTTCAATTTTAGGCCACGTAATTTCCACGTGACCATCCTCAAACCGTTTTTTACTTAACACACAATAGGAAAAATCTTTTGCGATTTCTTTAATCCATTGGCCACTTTCCTCATCCGGCCCAATAATGAATGGGTCTTGTATGTGGGTATGAATCCACTGAGAGATAAGGGGAGCTGCTTTTACAACATATGTGGGGATTGAATAGATTTCATCAAGATAATGATACCGGTGAAGATGAGGATCCACAGTAATTAAATAATCAAAATGAGATGATAGAAGCTTCGCAAAGGTGGCAGATGTAAGTGCTTCGCCTGGGCGAAAAACCTTATCTTGCCGCATATATGCAAGATAGGGAGCTAAAAGAATAATCTGCCTTGCTCCTTGAGCACGAAGGGTATCAGCAAGAAATAAGAGATTTAGAAACCATTCGTTGGGATGGAAAAGGGTAGCATTAATGATGACATTTCGCCCTTTTACTTTAGTTTCGACTCGAAGATAGGTTTCTTCATCAGGAAAAGGGCGGATTGTGATTTTTCCCTTGCCCGCTCCTAAGGCTTTTTCGATGTTATTGCCAAGGGAAGAGGGCTGAGGAAAATCAAAAATAACTGGGGTCATAAAGCCCTCTCGCTAATTTCAATAACCTCAGGATGGGTAACGTGATAATGAAGAGCATGGTCTAATTCCCCTTCAGAAACCGCATAAATTGTAAAAAGGGGTTGGCCTTTGTCAACCGTCACTCCTAAGGGGGTATGAAGCTCAACTCCTGCTGCAGGAGAATCAGGGGCTCCTGCAAACTTTGCGATCCGAGCGATTAAGCGATTATCAATGCTCGTAATCAATCCAGCCTGCTTTGCTGTAATAACATATTTGAGAGAAGAAAGTTGAGGTTCCCTCATGCCCCCTTGGGCTTCGCAAATCGCTTCAAATTTTTTAAGGGCACGACCATCCTCTAGAATGGCTCTTGCTTCCTTCGCTGCTTCTTCCGGAGAATGGCGACAACAGAATTCCATGAGTTTGGATGCGAGGAAGAGACTGCGCTCTTTTAGATCCTGAGGTGCGTCTTTCTCGCCCCTCAAAACGGCAAGAACATCTCGTGCTTCAAGGACAGGTCCAATACCTCGACCGATGGGTTGTGACCCGTCTGTTTTTGTAATAAAAATATTAAGATCCATTGCATCCCCAACGGTGAGGAAAAGGGAACTTAAGTACCTAGCTGCCTTTTTTGTTCGTACCTTTGCTGTGGGACCTATGGGCATGTCGATAAGAATATCGGTTGAACCTGCGGCAATCTTTTTGGATAAGACAGAGGCAACGAGTTGTTTACTACTATCCAAATCAAGGATCCTTTCAATTTGGACGAGAATATCATCCACAGGGCTTAAATCAACGGATCCCCCCCAGACGATACATCCACCTTCTTTATCAACGACTTTTCTCATTTGATCGATAGAAAGATCTACGGGCGCTATAGCTTCCATGGTGTCAGC
Organism: Alphaproteobacteria bacterium; assembly: GCA_027459605.1. Classification (GTDB taxonomy): domain Bacteria; phylum Pseudomonadota; class Alphaproteobacteria; order UBA9655; family UBA9655; genus UBA9655. The sequence continues at coordinate 11,734 of DAIDHR010000021.1, read as the reverse complement.
TGTGCCTGCTGGGGACGTAATCGCTCGAGATGAGGTTTTGGGAATAGTGAGTCCATGGGCAGCGAGAATGGGAACGATAATCATCGATGTTCTATTGCCAGGAAGACCGCCCACACAATGTTTGTCGACAATGTGATCGTGATCCCACTTTATTTGCCGACCTGTTTCGCTCATTGCTTTTGTGAGATAGATTGTTTCCTTTCGCGTAAGGTCTACACACGCCGTAATAAATGAAGAAAGCTGAACGTCTGAATAGTACCCTTCCACCATATCATTCATGATTGTTTTCAGAGCGGCTTCTGTAAAAGATTTACCATATAATTTTGCACGAACGAATCTAAAGGATTCTAGAGGCTCAGCGTGAGAGACAATGACTTCGTCTCCTTCAGCTAATTCTAATTTATCCCAGGCGCTATCAGAAAAGCCAATTTCATCCGTTTTGAGAACATCAGATGAGACAACAAATAGGGTTGCAATGATCCATTTGTTGTCTTTAGAAACCTTAACCCTTGCCCACGATCGGAACCCCGCCGATCGGCAGATGGGATTGTTAATTTGGATTGTGACAACAATATGCTTGTGGGTATCAATACCAACTCGATGGGCTTTTAATTTGAAAGTACTGAGGGGGTTGTCAGTATTCATGGTCTTATAAGGTCTCAGGTTAAGTTAACGGTTTCAAGGTATTCAGGAACCGTACAATTCCACCCAAATTTCTCACTAATTTTTAATCTGAGAGCGTCTGCTTGGAGGGGCTCGCCATGAGTAATAAAGACCTCCTTGGGAGCACGTTTGAAATGGGAAAGCCAGTCCAAGGTTTCGTTATAATCTGAATGGGCTGAAAGGGAATCTTGTAGGACAATTTCAGCTCGGACAGAGTGATATTCTCCGTGAATTTTAATTTTATCAACTCCGTGGACAAGAGCTTCTCCACGAGTTCCTGCAGCTTGATAACCTGTAAATAGAACCGTATTTTTTTCATCAGAAATGAAAGCTTTTAAATGGTGGACAACCCGTCCTCCTGTGGCCATGCCACTTGCTGTAATAATAATTCTAGGAGTTTTGCCATAATCCAATTCTTTTGATTCTTCAGGAGTATTTACGATCCTCACTCCCTGGCACATGTTCTCACATTGTGCATGGGAAAGGCGGTGTTCAGCGCTAAAATCACAATAAAGATCCGTGACATCTGTTGCCATAGGACTGTCAAGAAAAACGGGGAGATCGGGAATTTTTTTCTCATTTTTTAGCTGATAAACAAGGTACAGAACTGTTTGGGCCCGTCCGACTGCAAAGGACGGAATGATGATGACTCCTCCCCGATGAGCTGTGCGATTAATGACTTCTGCCAGTTCTGCTTTAGGGTCGATGGTGCTGTGGAGCCGATCTCCATAAGTCGATTCAATGACAAGGTAGTCAGTTTCTTCAACAGGCTCTGGTGGTTTCATAATGAGATCATGAGGGCGCCCCAAATCACCTGTGAAAACAAGGGTTGTTTTTTTATGCTTTAGCTTAATTGTGGATGCTCCGAGGATGTGACCCGCCGGTCGAAAAGTGAAGGTAAAGTCTTTTCCCAACTGAAATTCCTGATCAAAGGGGATAGGATGAAAATATTTCAAAGAAGTCTCAGCATCACCTTTTGTATAAAGGGGGAGGGCGGGTTTGTGTTTGGAGAAACCGTGTTTATTTGCAAATTGAGCATCTTCTTCTTGCAAGAAACCGCTATCAGGAAGGAGAATTTTGCAAAGTTCTTTTGTTCCCAAACTACAGAGTATTTTGCCCCGAAAACCATTTTTTACAAGGAGGGGAATATACCCACTATGGTCGATATGGGCATGGGTCAGGAGGACAGTTTGAATTTCGGTAGGCTTAAATGGTAGAGGTGCCCAGTTCCGTAGGCGCAAATGTTTAAGCCCTTGAAAAAGCCCGCAATCTACCAATATTTTTTGGGAACCATTTGAAACCAAATACTTTGAACCCGTGACAGTTCCCGTTGCGCCAATAAATTGAAGGTTCATTTTTTCTCCCTGTTAGGGAGACTATACACATAATTTTTAAGGAATTCATTAAAGAAAATTCAAGTAGTTGGCTGCCATCTCAAGCCTAGAAAGGCCTTTGTCCAGCGAAATCATTGTCTTTGCAAGATCAGGACTGTCATCCTCAAGCCAGGTTTTGAGGGCAAAAAGATAAAGACTCATTAACCCTTGGATACGTAAAAGTCCTCTCAGTCCACGAGAGCTTAACCCAGCTGCTTCCAGCATCCAAGACATGGAAGAAAAGCTTTGGCAAAGAAGGGCTGGAGCCTCATTGGGAAGGAACAAACAATCTTGCCAAAAATGGAGAATGACCTTTTTGTAAGGTTGACCTGCATCAAATCGAGACATTAAAATCTCGAACAAAATATCTTTTGGGGAAAGGTTTTCTGCTGGGGTCTCTAAATTTTTAAAGACCTCGCCATCTATTTTCTTAAATAAATGAGTCATTACATCTGATGGGCTTGAAAACTGGGTGTGAAAGACATCTAAAGGAATTCCGGATTTTTGGGAGGCTTTGGCAAAGGAAAAAGATTTCCATCCTTCTTTTTCGATGATGTGAAGGCAAGCCTTAAAGGCTTTTTCTTTCATCCTCTTAGCTCCTTAGCACGCGTATAGGCTGCTTTCATAGCCGCTTCCATAAGAGCATGAAGGTTTCCGGTTTCTAAAACGTTAAGGGCAGCGGCAGTCGTTCCTTGAGGACTTGTAACATTTTTGCGCAGTACAGCAGGAGACCCCTTTAAGTCATGAGCATAGACTGAAGATCCCCAAAATGTAGAAACAGCCAAAGAAAGGGCCATTTCCTTATGAAAACCTAAAGACTCAGCTCCTTGAGCAAAGGCTTCTATCATATAAAATACGTAGGCTGGACCTGAACCTGAAATGGCTGTGATTTTATCAATTTCATTATCAGAGCTTACCCATAAACAAAAACCCATGTCTTTGAAGCAAATGTTTATCATGTTCATTTGATCGGGTGTAAGAGTCGTATTTGCAAGAAAAGCTATGACACCTTTATGAATCTCCACAGGGGTATTAGGCATGGCCCGAACAATGGTGTGAGAAAGGGGAAGTACTTTTTTGTAAAAAGACAAAGGTTTGCCCGAGGCTACTGAAATGATGAGGGAATCAAATGATTTATAGAGAGGGAGAATTTCCTCAAGAAGATGAGGCTTAACTGCAAATACAATGATATCAGGGGAGTGGGGAAGGGAGCTAGGAGATGCAAACCATTCAACCCGGGAATCATCAAGGAAATGGACAGCGCTTTCACGGTGAGGGGTGATGACCCAGATATTTTTAAATCGTGACTCTGAATCAGAAAGTGTTAACCATCCCCTAAGAAGGGCAGATCCCATTGCTCCACAACCAACCAGAGCAACACGGAGCCTCATTAGGCTTCCCCATGGGTGTCGAGCATAGCAGCCATAAGCGCCTCTTCAGGACTCTTGCCGCCCCAGAGAACAAATTGGAGGGCAGGATAAATTCGGTCGCACTCATTCAAGGCCGTAGACAGAATTTCTTCTGCTTGCTCAAGGGTTATCCCTGGATTTCCCTTCAAGGTTAAATTATAGCGAAAAGCAGGAACATCTTCATCTGGAGAAATTTCAAAGTGTCCCAGCCAAACTCTAGGGTTAAAGGTGGAGAGGAGAGTTGCCACATACATACGTTTATCTTGAGGGATTTTAATGTCGATGATGGAGCTTAAGACCAAGCTTTCCAATTCATGCCTCCACATAGAAAAAAGGCGATAGTTACACCACCTTCCTTCTGCCTCTGCTGCAATTTCATTTTCACTAATGCGATCATAACTCCATTCAAATTGGAAAAATAACTCTTCCAGGAGGCTAATAGGCGAGGAATAAGGAAAGTAATTTTCTTGGGTTTTGGCTTGCATTTTAAATCTCGTCTCTGAATGGTCTTTTGTACCTTAGCGTCGTTTTCAGAAATTTTCATTAGTTAATTTAAATGATGGAGAAAGGGGAGAAAGACATCAAAAATAGTAAAAAATGCAGAAATCTCTCCGTCTGATTTCTCATCCCATTGAATTTAAGAGATACCATGGTGTATAGTAGTAATGGATAAATAATAAAATATGAGAAAGCTCATGAACTCTTGGGGAATTCTTATTCTTATTAGCCTTAGCCTTAGCCTGCTAAACAATGCTCACGCTCATATCAAGGAGGTGCCTACAACAGAAGAGGATTTAAGTGGGGCTACAAGAATTCGACCAGAGGGAAGTGATGATGTTCTAAAAGTAGATAGCTCCAACTCTTTGGGGCGAGACAAAGAAGACACCTCAAAGTTTCCTCAGGAAGATGCAGAAGAGCCGAGTACTTTCTTTTTTAGCGATAAAATGATGGGTTCACCCCCTGGTGGAGGGATCCGAGCCCTTGACCCCAAACTTTTAGAACCTATAGAACCTTCCCCTATTCTCGAAATGTCTTGGTGGGATAAATTATGGATCAGTATTAGTGAATGGTTATGGGGGCCTTCTCGGGTTGAAAAATAATGTTTATTTTTGTGGCAAAGGGCGTGGTTTACGGTTGTCATCAATTCCAACGAACGTAAAAAGGCCTTCGGTAACTTTATGGATATTCCCACCCCTGGGGCGGCGAACCCATGCTTCAACACTTACCTGCATAGACGTTGTCCCTGTTTTTACAATGTGAGCATAACAGCTGACTTCATCCCCTACAAAAACAGGGCGAATAAAGGACATTTTATCTATAGCGGCAAGGACAACTCGTCCCTTTGAGCTATGAATTGCAACCGTTCCTCCTGCCATATCCATCAATGAGATAAGCCACCCTCCAAAAATATCTCCTGAGGGATTAGCATCACGCGGCATGGCAATCATACGTAAGGTCAGGTTTTCAATGGGAGGAAGAGCTTCAGTCATTTAAATGTTTCCTATAAGAAAGTGTTGACAATCACTATATCAAATTGTTTTTTCTAACTCTATGGATTTAATAGGCCTCTTTCGAAGCTGCTATAATACTTTGAAATATTCCCCATACTGCCATCCTCGTGTTAGAAAGCCTTGCTTCTGCGAAGCAGGAGTTTAGGCTTTCTTGACACGTGGATCTCTTTTAACATCTAGATCCACGGATCAAGGAAATTCATTGTTTTTTAAAGAAAAACAAGCCCTTCCTAGTCCGAGGATGACAAGAGAGAAAAGAGTCAGTCCTTTTTAGAAATTTCAAAAGTGGTCTAATGGCTCTTTACCAATAGAAAGAGTTAAATTAAGGTAGGGAGCAGAAAATGGAGCTTAGATATGAGTGATTTTTTTAGGGAGCTTGAAGAAGATATTCGCGAGGAGCGGATTATCATTTTATGGCACAAGTATGGAAACTATCTGATAGGCTTAGCCTTAGCGATCGTTCTTGTGACGGCTGGCTATTCATTTTGGAAATATTGGAAAACCCAGCATCAGCTCAAAGGCCACATTTCCTTCTCACAAGCTGTAAACTTAATGAAACAAGGAAAAAAGAATGAAGCCCTTTCTGCTTTCCAGGCGATTGCTAAGGATGGGGGAGGGTATGGAAAACTTGCCCAGCTTTATGAAGCTTCGCTCCTTCCTAATCCCGAAGAGGTCTACACGAAAATAGCTCAAGAAAATGCATCAGATCCTGCTTTGGGAAATTTGCCTACTGTTCTCATGGGAGAACGTATGCTTAGCAGCCAAAAAGTTTTAAACTCACTTGAGTCCTTAGCTGCTCCTAATAACGCATGGGCTGCGCTTTCTCTTGAGCTTTTGGGGTTGGCTGATTTAAAGAGAGGAGATGATGTTAAAGCTGCCGAGAAATACGTTCGAATTTTAAAGGAAAGATACATAACTTCTTCTGAAAAAATGCGTGCTGGCTTAATGTTGTCTCAACTCGACATTCCACCGTCTCTGCTCACTGAAGAGCTTGAAAAAGAGGCTCAGCAATGAAGAAACTTGTAGGCTGGGGGCTTGTTGCACTTGCGCTGGTGGCCTGTGAAGCTCAAAAAACCCCCATTACGGGAACACGGATTCCCGTTGTCAATTATGAAAGTTCAGTCAAAGTTGATGAAGAAACAAAAGGCACAATTATAACACTCCCTTCTGAAGAAATGGCTCGTGATTGGCCGCAAGCCGGTGCTGGACCATCGCATGTTGCCCCTCATCTCTCCCTTAAAGATACCTTTGGACAAAAATGGTCTACCTCCGTCGGCTCAGGAAATGGTGATGGAAGATTTTTGTCAGCCCCTATTGTTAGTGAAGGCACTATTTATACATTAGATACACGAGGTCAGGTTAGTGCTTTCGAAGAGGAAACGGGAGGGAGGATTTGGCAGACGGATATTTCTCCAGAAGGACGAGATGAGTCCATTATTGGAGGGGGGCTTGCCCATGGGAATGGGAAGGTCTTTGTTGCATCTCCCCACGCACAAGTGCTTGCTATAGATGCAAAAACTGGAAAAATTTTGTGGCGTTTTACGACCCAAAGCCCTGTGAGAGCCGCCCCAACTTTTGCTGATGGGCGGCTTTACGTATTGACGATTAGCAACCAGCTGGAAGTTTTAGATGCGGAAAAAGGAAACCGCTTATGGGAACATGCAGGGATTACAGAGTATGCAGGTCTTCTTGGATCAGCAAGTCCAGCAGTGGCAAAGGGTGTTGTGATCGTTCCTTATTCCTCAGGAGAAATTTATGCTTTAAAAGCAGAAAATGGGCATCAATTGTGGACCGAAACTTTAAGTTCCACAAGACGGCCTGATTCTCTTTCAGCCCTTTCCCATATCCGTTCTCTTCCTGTGATAGATGAAAACGTTCTGATTATTATCGGTCACAATCACAAGATGGCTGCTTATGACCTGCGAAAAGGGGAAAGAATATGGGAACGAAGTATTGGGAGTACCCGTACTCCAGCTGTCTTGGGGGGCTTTATCTTTATGGTCAATTCTCATAATGAGCTTCTATGCTTAACGCGAGATTATGGTCAGATAGTATGGGTTACAAAATTAGATTCTGATCCTGAACAGCCCCATAAAGTTATTTGGGAAGGTCCAATTGTAGCAGGGGGTAAACTTTACTTAGTGAATACAAAGGGAAGCTTAGTAGCTTTTGATCCTGCAACGGGTAAATTCTTTTCTGATCGACAGCTCGATACTTCTCTCTCTCTCCACCCCGTTGTCGCGAAAGAAACACTCTATATTCTAACGGACAATGGAGAGCTAAAGGCGTATAAATAGCCGACACCGGGAAAGGCCATAGTTGGTATACCAGGCTGAAAATAGGGTAGGCTAATGGCTTATCCTTAGTGGAATAAATATTATGATTCTCTCTGAAACATTTTGTAGAAAATATGGTCTCCAGGTGACGATTGTAGGCCGGCCCAATGTGGGCAAGTCAACGCTTTTTAATCGGTTGTGCGGAAAACGCATGGCGATTGTTCATGATCTTCCAGGAGTAACGCGAGATAGGAAAGAAGCCTTCGGCCAATTAGGGGATATCCCCCTTAAACTAATCGACACAGCAGGACTTGAGGATAAAAGCGAAGATCCTTTGATGAAGGGGATGAAGGTTCAAGTTTTAGAAGCGCTTCGCATGGCTGATGTTGTTTTGTTTATGATTGATGCGCGGGAAGGGATAACGCCTCTCGATCAAGCATTTGCTAATCTTCTTCGGAAGACAGGGCGCCCCATTATTTTGGTTGGAAACAAGTGTGAAGGAAAAGAAGGAACGCAAGGCATTGCTGAGGCGTGGGGACTTGGGTTTGGGGATCCTCTTCCTATCTCATCCGAACATGGGCTCGGAATGGATTTCCTTTATGAAGCCCTTCTTCCTTTTTATAAAGGCCCTTTAGTGCCAGAAGCAGAAAAGGAAGAAGAGCAAGCTCCCCTTCAAATGGCAATTGTAGGAAGACCTAACGTTGGAAAATCAACTCTTTTTAATCAGCTCATAGGACATGAGCGCGTTTTAACAGGCCCTGAAGCTGGCGTGACACGCGATGCCATTGCAATCGATTGGGAGTATGAGGGGCATCCTTTGAGACTGATTGATACGGCAGGTCTTCGGAAAAGAGCAAAAGTTACCGAAAAATTGGAATGGCTTGCAACCTCCGAAAGCTTAACGGCGGTTCAATATGCTCATGTTGTGATTTTGGTGATTGATGCAACTCAACCTTTGGAAAAGCAAGATTTGCATATTGCCTCCCAAGTGATAGGAGAGGGGAGATGTCTTGTGCTTGCTTTGAATAAGTGGGACCTCATCCCCAATAAACAAGAGCTTCTAACACATTTAAGGGCCAGACTGACCACAGCCTTACCTCAGGTGAGGGGAATTCCATTAATTCCTCTTTCAGCATTGACGGGGAAAAACAAAGAAAAACTTTTGGATGCTGTTTTAGGCATTTATGAAGTTTGGAATAGAAGGGTTTCAACATCCAAGCTCAATCGGTGGTTGGAGGGGCTTGTTGCCCATCACCCGCCCCCCCTTGTAGGAGGAAGTCGGATAAAAATTAAATATCTGACCCAAATTAAGACGCGGCCTCCAACGTTTGTTCTTTTTTCAAGTAAATCGACAGAGTTGCCTGATTCTTATGCCAAATATGTAATTAATGGCCTGAGGGAAGCTTTTGATTTTGAAGGGGTACCCGTCCGCCTTTACATACGGTCAGGTAAAAATCCTTATGCAGAAAAGTGAAAAGTTTGGTATGATTTATACTTATCCTTAACTGCGATACTGGCTTGTTCTTATCCTCTTTTTAGGTCACGGCAAGTTTGGAGCGGCAATGTTCAAGTGACAGGAGTTGAGAATGTCCTACCACCTTAAGACTCAAAAAACCCTTACTGTTGAAGGAAAAGAATATATTTATTACTCTCTTGAGGAAGCCTCAAAACATTTTGGCGATATTTCACAGCTTCCTTATTCCTTAAAGGTTCTCCTTGAGAATATGCTACGGTTGCAGGATGATGTTGCTGTTAAGGCAAAAGACATCGAAGCTCTAGCAGAATGGGTGAAGACGCGTACGTCGAACCGAGAGATTGCCTTCACCCCAACGCGGGTTTTGATGCAAGATTTTACGGGTGTTCCGGCCGTTGTTGATTTGGCCGCTATGAGAGCAGCCATTTCCACCATGGGTGGAAATCCAAACGCCATTAATCCCTTGGCTCCTGTAGACCTGATTATTGACCATTCCGTTATTGTGGATCGATTTGCGGAGCAGGATGCTTATAAATTTAATGTGATGCGTGAAGTCGAGCGTAATCATGAGCGGTATGCCTTTTTGAAATGGGGTCAAAAGGCATTTGATAACTTTCGAGTCGTTCCTCCTGGGACAGGGATATGCCATCAGGTTAATCTTGAATATTTGGGACAAGTTGTGTGGTCCAGTCAAAGGAATGGCCGTCTGGAAGCCTATCCAGACACGTTAGTGGGGATGGATAGCCACACGACCATGATTAATGGCCTGGGAATTTTAGGATGGGGTGTTGGAGGAATTGAGGCGGAAGCTGCTATGCTGGGTCAGCCTTTTTCCATGGTGATTCCTGATGTTATTGGATTTCGCCTTGAGGGGGAGCTTAAAGAAGGGACAACAGCAACGGATTTGGTCTTAACCGTAACTCAAATGCTGCGCTCAAAAGGAGTCGTCGGAAAATTCGTCGAATTTTACGGCCCCGGTCTAAAGCACTTAAGTATTGCTGATCGAGCTACTATTGGAAACATGTCACCCGAATATGGAGCGACTTGTGGTATTTTCCCCATAGATGAGGAAACCCTTGCCTATCTTAAGTTTACGGGGAGGGATCCTCACCGTATTAAACTTGTTGAAGCTTATGCCAAAACCCAGGGACTTTGGCACGGAAAAGAGCCCGTCTTTACGGATACACTCACCCTTAATTTAGAAGATGTCGAACCCACTCTTGCAGGACCAAAACGCCCCCAAGACAAGATCCTTTTAAAAAATGCTCTGGCTTCAGCCCAGGACACACTTCTTCATGAAGAAAAAGGAAATGGAAGAAAAAAGCGCGTTCAAGTTGAAGGTGAATCCTATACTTTAGGCCATGGGGATGTTGTCATTGCAGCCATTACAAGCTGTACGAATACCTCAAATCCTATGGTGATGGTAGGAGCGGGTCTTTTGGCTCGCAATGCAGTTCGAAAAGGCCTTAGGTCAAAACCGTGGGTCAAAACATCTTTGGCACCAGGCAGTCAGGTTGTGAGTGATTATTATGAAAAAGCTGGGTTGCAAAAAGAGCTAGATACTTTAGGTTTTGAGCTTGTTGGTTATGGCTGCACAACGTGCATTGGAAACTCTGGGCCCCTTCCCGATCCTATTGCTAAAACGATAGATGAGAATGATTTATCCGTAGCGGCTGTCCTTTCGGGGAACCGAAATTTTGAAGGCCGGATCCATCCTCAAGTCAAGATGAACTACCTTGCATCCCCTCCACTAGTGGTGGCTTATGCTTTGGCTGGGACCATGCTTATTGATCCTTTTAATGATCCATTAGGACAAGATGAGAGAGGAAAAAATGTGTATCTCAAAGATATTTGGCCTTCCTCTCAAGAGATAAGGGAGGTCATTCAAACCTCTATGACGCCTCAAATGTTTACAAAACGATATGCCAATGTGTTTGACGGTGGCGAAGATTGGAAGAATATGAAAATTGAGGGGGGAATAACATATGACTGGCCAAAGGAAAGTACTTACGTCAAGCATCCCCCCTTCTTTGATCACATGCCAAAAACGCCGTCCTCCCTCGGCAATATTAAAGGAGCGCGGCCGCTTGCTATTTTAGGGGATAGCATAACAACAGACCATATTTCTCCTGCAGGGAGCATCCAAAGGGAAAGTCCTGCAGGGCTCTATCTTTTAGAGCACAATGTGGAGGAGCGCGATTTTAATTCTTATGGATCAAGGCGAGGCAGCCATGAAGTGATGATGCGGGGGACTTTTGCCAATATTCGTCTTCAAAATGAAATGACGCCTGGAGTGAGGGGAGGGGTTACCCGCCATATGCCAAAAGGGGACATTCTTCCCATTTTTGATGCGGCTATGCGCTATCAGGCGGAAGAGGTTCCTCTTCTCATCATTGCAGGAAAAGAGTATGGGACAGGATCATCTCGGGACTGGGCGGCCAAAGGTCCTCGACTTTTGGGCGTAAAAGCTGTGATTGCTGAAAGTTTTGAGCGCATCCATCGAAGCAATCTAATCGGTATGGGGGTCCTTCCCCTTGTGTTTACAGAAGGGGTTACTCGCCTCACACTCGACCTCGATGGATCAGAATTATTTGATATTGAGGGATTAGATGGCCAGGACTTGCGGCCCAAGATGAAACTTTTGGCTCGGATTCATCATCAAAGTAAACCAACAGAAAAAATTCCTCTCATCTGTTGTATTGATACAGAGAATGAAGTTTCTTACTACAAAAATGATGGTATTTTACATTATGTTCTTCGCCAATTGATGAATTCCCCTAGGTGATAGAAGTATTTGAAAAAGTTAAACCAACTCGCGATCAAAGAGTAGATTGCTTCGCCATACTTTATGCAGAGCTCGCACTTTAGTAACCTTGCTTAGTAGATTCTTGCCCTCTATCAAAGAGCATATCATCCTGATTTTTTCTGATGTTTTTTAATAGGTTCTTTTTCTTTTGAAGCTTTGATTTGTTCCTCTTTTTTGTTAAACTTTAAAAATGATCCCGGGATCACCGTGTTTTTTAGGCAT
>DAIDHR010000020.1 GCA_027459605.1 Alphaproteobacteria bacterium | reverse complement strand
ATGACATTTCTTATCCTTTTCAGTGAGTTAGCCTAATCTTAGACTATCACATCTCTAGGACTTTTGCAGCAGGTTCAAAAGAGTTTTCTAAAATTAGATTGTTGGCCTCTTTGAAAGGTAAGGAAGTTTTATCCTTTTTAATTTCATAGAGTCCTTTTTGTGATTGATGTAATTTTCCTTTTTTAAGAAGAGCAGCCAATTGTTGCCGAACTACTGTTTGCTCACTGTTTGTGGTCTTTCCAAGGGCTTTGCTAATTTCTTTTGGGGAGCAAGGCTTTGACGATGTTTGTATGGAGCGCAAGATCTCTGCCTGAAGGGTTTGATTTAAGTTTTCTTGTTTTTCGCTTATTAAAAAGCGACCCATCTCCCTTTCAAATTCCAACTCTAAATCTCTTTCTTCAACGTCTTTTCCAGTTATGTTAAGTTTAAAAACACCCTCATTTTCGGATTTATGAAGGGTTAAGATTGTATCTGCCGCTCCTGCAAGGCCCATAGAGCCATTCAAATCAGTTACTGCATTCCCGGTTGTATTTTTCTTAAGATGGTGAATGAGTAGAATTTGGACTTCTAACTCTTCTGCTAAAGCTTTAATGGCCCCAAAATGACTGTAATCACTTTGATAAGAGTTTTGATTTACTTTTCCTTTTGGTCTAACCCGCTCAAAAGGATCAATAATAATAAACTTTATCTTGGGATCTTCTTCTATTTCTTTCCTTAAGAGGATGAGTCCATTTTCATCAAGGGGAAGGCAAATAGTTTTAAGGGATAACAGTAACTCTGGGAGATTATTACCATTCAGAACCTTTTTAAATCGTTCCCATAAACGTGCGCGATTATCTTCGAGCGATATATAGTATACACCTACTTGTGATGTCGGGAATTGCCCTAACACCTTATTCTTCAAAGCAATATCAAGAGCAAAATTAAGAACAAGCCAACTTTTACCCACTTTTGGATGTCCCGCCAAAATAGATATGCCAATTTGTGGAAGAATGTCCTCGATAATAAATCCCGTCTTTCGAGTTTGATATTTAAAGGCGACTTCTACATCTGTTTTTCTTGTAATAACTCCTGACACTTCTAGCTGTGTTTTTTCAACAATTACTTGTATAGTTGCAGCATCCCCTGTCTTCAAAAAATATTCGTTAAAATCCTTACCTATTGGTGGATAACACATTCCTGCAGCTTTCTCATCCGATTGAAGGTGTCTCACCACCCGGCGTGCAAGCTTTCTTCCTGCTTCATCACTATCAGCTGCAAGGACTACTTCTTGTACACTCGGAGCTAAATCAACGAGGCAATTCCCTCCAAGGAAAGAGCAAACCCCATAATCTGGGCAACACTGTGTCAAAATAAGACCATCTTCAAGACCTTCTGTGAGGATCATTTTTTCTTTAACAGGAGTAAGATAGACAGCTCCGCCTTTTATTTTTCCCAGGGATGTCTTTGACTGACCAAGTATTTTATTACCTTCTGGAGTTAAAAAGAGACGATGGATACCCATAAAAGTCCCGTCTTTACTAGTCACTTGAGCAATTAAGCATTGCAAATCTTTTCCGGAAGGTGCATGCCAACAAGCAGCTTTGTACCTGAAAGTCTTATTTATGTATTCCCTTAAAAGGAACGTATCAATCCCTCTGTTTGTTAAATAGACCTCAGCAGGTGTTTTCCAAACTTCACTTGAAGTACTCCAAATCTTATAAGCCATATCCGACCTTACAACCTTACAGGATTCATCATCATCCTTTGAATTACTTGGACTTGAGTCTGTAATGTCATCTGTAAGAGCGCTGTAATGTTCATCACTGTTATTACAAGACTTTACAGACCACCTTACAGGTTTAACCTTATGTATTTCCTTACTTTTTTGAATATCTGTAAGGTTGTAAGGTATTAACCCTCTCATTTCTATCGCGCCAAGGATATTCTCAAATGAACATCCTGCATGACAGTAGAGTAAGAGCTTGCCATCTTCTCCTACAGAAACAGAAAGGCTTGGGTCATGATCATCATGTGCAGGACAAAGGCAGGCCCATCCTTGGCCTGAGCGCTGTGCTTTTCCCAAAGAGTGTACAAGGCGTTGAATTTCTGCTGGTGCCCAAGTATGAAGGTTGCTATAATTTATTTGGTGAAAGGGAGGTTGGTTGTGATTCATGGCCGCCTTCATTTAACTTTATTTGAAGAATGAGTTATGTGCTTATTATCAATAGCGGAGTATTGATCAATCAGCTTCCGTATCTCTTCTGCACGCCAAGCAGTAATACGAGGCCCAAGCTTTACAGATTGTGGAAAACGCCCAGATTTACTCCCTCCCACCAAGTTGTCTTCCCCACAGGGATGACTTTTAGAATGGCTGGAAGGCGTACAAAACCAGTTTCAGGTATAATATGATTCGTCATGAATTTAACTCCGTTATTGTTTAACGAAGTCATTCTGTAACGTTCTAAAAAGGTTGCGGGCGATTTCACCTATAAAAAAAGCGATTTCGCTTTTTTTATCAAATCGCCTAGGTATTTTAAAACGTGTTTTTTAGCTGATAGGTCCACAGTCTGTTTTTAAAGTCCTTACTACCTTCTAGAAGAAGTTCTAGTATCTCTTGATCACTTATTTCTTCTCCTTCATAGAGGAGTCTGATTTTTTTTATATCTTCGCGGCCTTTTTCAAGATATCCGCGAATTGTCTCATCATCTCCTTTAACTTTACCGTTCATAACGTTATTAAGGATGCGGGTTCTGATTTTTCCAACTGCTGAAGGATCTTCGTCCCAATTAAATTTGTCAATACAAACTGCCGCAAAACAAATTCGGGCCACATTTCTAGACCTTGTTACGCCACTGGTATTATTTGGTTGTTTATTAATTTCTTTCCTTTTGTCTCTCTCTTTGATCTCATTTAACTGATTTCGAAGATCTTCAATCTCTTTATTTGAGGAAATATTTAAGTTGAGAAGTTCTTCGTACTCTTCGGTGCGCTTTTTATATTTCTCAAACAACTCCTTATATCGAGTTTTCCAAGACTCTGTATTACCCCCTCTAGCTATAATTTTTTCTTCTAATTCTTCTGGAAATTCAATTTCATTATCTTTCGCCCAAACTATGAAAGATTCTGGAAGAGTTGGGTCACCAAGTTGTTGCGCTATTTTTGCTCTATAAGCTAAAAACCTTATTTCCTCATACTTTTTAGCGAAAGGTGAAGTATTTATATGTGACTTAATTGTTTCCCAATTTACGATATTAGGGTTTAGTCCAAAAGAGAGCGAAATTGCTTCGTCTAATGTCCAGTAAGCTACTTTACTCCAAATTCCGTAATCAGCCCTTGCTTCTAAAAGTCGTTGTAAAGCCATTTCATTTTTTAATTCCATTTCACTAAACCACTTTCGTTGCTCATTCTTATACAGTTCAGCGATTTCTTCAGTTGTTTTAGACCGAAGCACCTTTTGATAGGCATCAGCTTTTGTATAACGCTCCTTTTGTTCTGGATTAATTTCTTTTCCCTGTTTTTTAAGGACGGTTAAAAATGGAAAATCTGGATATTTTCTATTAACTAAAAATTCTATTGGATCGTGGTAAGAGTTTGAAAACATGTCTTCTTCCGGTTATGTTAATCTGAGAGTTAGAGATTGCTTGTTGTTTCACGAACCTCCTCCAAGTAGTCAGCCCAGTGCTGCATCATTTGGCGGCGCTCGGGGAGATATTCAGCATGGTTATAGCTGGCGCGTATCTTGTTACGTTCTGCATGAGCGAGCTGGCGTTCAATAACATCAGGGCGGAAGCCTTGCTCATTGAGAATGGTTGAGGCCGTTGCACGAAAGCCATGTCCTGTGGCCCGAGAGTGGTATCCCATGCGGTAAAGGGCATAGAGAATAGTATTCTCGCTCATACATTTTTGTGGATTGGCTTGATTGGGAAAAACAAACTGTCGTCCCCCATTTAGCGTCTCGAGTTCTTTTAATACTGAAATTGTTTGTGTAGAGAGGGGAACAATATGGAGTTCCCGCATTTTCATCCGCTCCGCAGGTATCCTCCATTCCGCAGCATCAAAATTGAATTCTTCCCACTGGGCAGCCCTTAATTCAGTTGTACGGACAAAGGTTAGGAGTAATAGGCGTAAAGCAAGCCTCGTTTGTAGATGGCCATCATATGATTCAAGATTCCTCAAGAACTCTGGAAGGTCACTGGCTTTTATAGAGGCATAGTGAGTTGTCTTTTTTGTTTTAAGGGCTCCGCGCAAATCTCCTGAAATATCTCGCTCCGCTCTTCCTGTAGCTACAGCATAGCGAAAAATCTGCCCACAGGTTTGCAAGGCTCTGTGTGCTATATCCAACGCTCCTCGATTTTCAATGTTACGGACGACTGCAAGTAACTCTGGCGCGGTAATCTCTAAGAGTGGCCGTAAACCAATAACGGGAAATATATCAGCCTCTAATCGGCGTAAAACATAATGGCTGTGACGTTCAGTCCATCCAAATTTGCGACTTTCGTGCCATTCACGTGCAACAGCCTCAAAATTATTTTTATCACGTATAACTGCTTGGCGTTTTTGTTCTTTTTTAACCTGGGACGGATCATTTTTTGTCGCTAACAACTTACGAGCTTGAGCTCTTTTTTCACGGGCTTCCGCAAGGGACACGTCAGGATATACTCCTAATGCCAGCGTTTTTTCCTTTCCAGAAAACCGATATTTAAACCGCCAGTATTTTCTGCCATTTGGCTGTATGTAAAGGTACATGCCTTCAGTATCGGCTAGTTTGTAAGGCTTTTCCTTAGGTTTGGCATTGCGAATAGTAATATAAGAGAGTGCCATATTGGGGGTATTTTTCTAAAGTTATCTATTTTATACCCCCAAAAGTACCCCTATGTACCCCCGACTGTCAATGGAGTTTAGAGAATCTTATTGAACAATAAGTTAGCCATTTTTCCTTTTTATGCCTTGATTTTTGAACTTTGATGAACGTCATCAAATATTAAAATGGCGGAGGGAGTGGGATTCGAACCCACGGTACGCTTACACGCACAACGGTTTTCGAGACGGTCCCAACGTTTCACTAATAACAAATGCTAACAGACTATAAAAGGAAAATCAATAACTTGTATGGCTTCTGGTGTTACTACTTGCTGAGATAAGTTATCGTTTTTTGTCCCCAAATGTCCCATGAGTGTCCCATGGTAGGTGGGGCTATTGGTATCAACTGCCGAGGACACCCCATGCCAAGCTGAGGACTTAAGCATTTGCTGATATTCTTTATAACTTTTTAGCGTTTATCATTTTTAGTATAAATTTCAACATATTTCGGTCGATAATATAGAACAACATGAGCTTTTTCTTTGTTTTTTGCAAATCTTTCTTCAAGAAAGTTATAAATTAAGTTTTTTCCTTTATTGGAGCCGTTCCCGAATCAGATAGACTAACAGCCAATAGTTTGGGTCAACGAGTCGCTGAAGCTGCAGTAAGATGTGAAGCTAGCAAGCCATAAAAAGAAAAGGAGGAGGGTTTATTCCTCCTCCTTATTCAGCTTATTCGTTTTGAATGGCTATCTTATGGACATTTTCTTTCACTGTGGTGGGGCGAGGTATTTTTAAAGTTAAAAGACCATCTTTGAATGAGGCATTGACGTTATCTTGGTCAGGTTCGTAAGGCAGTTTTAAAGACCTTGAAAAGGATCCATATTGCCGTTCTGTAATGTGGTAAGTGTGATCTTCTGTTGTTGATTCCGATTTTTTTTCACCACTGATGGTTAAGACATCTTCAACAAGAGTAATGTCTATGTCGTTTTGGGAAAGACCTGGAAGTTCTGCTGTAACCCTAAGTCCATCCTTGTTTTCAATCACTTCAAATTGTGGCCGAATGCCTTGCACCATATTATTTTTATCAAAAAGACGATCTATCTCTTCCCGTAAGAAGCTAAAAGGATCGCTAACAAAGTGACGTTGAGAGACAGGAACTAAACGTGTTTTCATTTTAAATCTCCTTTTTTATAAAGTTTATAAAGACTTAGCTTCATATTTTCATATAAGAACGAATTTTGTAGTTTTCAACATATGGGGGTTACAAATTTCGGTTCAAAAATTCACCATTTTTTGAATGCGCCACTTGAAATGGCAGAATTCGATGACCAAATAAATTTTGCAACAAGTTTGTTTTGTGAAGGAGATTAATATTTATTGAGAGGAAGCGAAAAGACAATGGCTACAAAAACAGCTCAATTGGATGACAACTTAAGTCATAAGTCAAAGGAACAAGTGAACCTTGTTAAACTAAAAAAAATGATTGAAAGCCATATTATTGGCCAACATAATCTGATAGAAAATTTATTGGTTGCGCTTTTGGCAGATGGGCATGTGCTTATCGAAGGTATGCCAGGCCTTGCTAAAACAACAGCTGCCAAGGCTATTGCTCAAGGCATACAAGCAGACTTCCACCGTATCCAGTTCACACCTGATTTATTACCCTCTGATTTAATAGGTACGGAAATTTATGTACACGAGAAAAGTAATTTTACTTTCCGCAAGGGTCCTCTTTTTAATCATATTGTTTTAGCTGATGAAATAAATCGTGCTCCCGCCAAAGTTCAGTCTGCCCTCCTAGAAGCCATGGAAGAAAAACAGATTACGGTGGGTCATCACAGTTATAAGCTTCCTGATCTATACATGGTACTTGCAACTCAGAATCCTATTGAACAGGAAGGAACCTATAGCCTTCCTGAGGCACAACAGGATCGTTTCTTGATGCACATCGTTGTGGGTTACCCCACTCCACAAGAAGAGCGTCAAATTATCGATCTTGCTGAAGGCCAGCATACGTCTCCCTTCCTCCCCATCACGACACAAGAAGAAATACTAAATGCTCGCAAAGCCGCCTCTGAAATGCCTATGAATAATAAACTAAAAGATTATGTTGTCTCCCTTGTAACAGCAACACGTTCTCCTGAAAAGTATGATGAGAAGCTCGCTCAATGGATTGACTATGGGGCATCTCCACGAGCAACCTTGGCGATGATTCGTTGTGCGAAAGCTTTTGCCTGGCTCAGGGGCGATGAATATGTGACTCCTCATCATGTCCAAACCCTAGTTCTTCCTATTCTTCGGCATCGTATTATTTCTTCAGCAGAAGCAGATATGGAAGGAATTGGGCGAGAAAAAATTATTAAGAGATTACTTGAGGTTGTAGCCGTTCCCTAAGGTGATATTATGTTATATCCTTCTTTTGACGAGTTAGTTGCCCTCAAGCACAAAGCTTCCCAATTGCTATTCTCCTCTGACCAAAAGGTATCATCCATCGCTGGGGGAAATTTTCGCTCCCCATTTCGAGGGCAGGGATTAGACTTGGAAGAAGTGCGTGAATACGCTCCAGGGGATGATATCCGTGCCATTGACTGGCGGGTGACAGCTCGTACAGGGAAAGCCCATACAAAAATCTTCCGAGAAGATCGGGAACGCAGCGTTATCCTTTGTCTGGATGTTAATGAAACGATGCGTTTTGGAACAAGAGGCACATTCAAATCTATCCAAGCGGCAAGAATCGTGGCCCTCCTGGGATGGAAGGCGTATATGAACCATGACAAGCTTGGATTTTGTTTCTTTGGTGATGTGCCCAGTGGAATTGAGTTTTTTAAACCTCAACGATCTCGTAAAACCTTATGGAAAATGTTTCAGAAGTTATGCCATCCAGATCTTAATGAAGGCCCAAGTTTTCTGCCAATGGAAGAAATGCTCACTAATATCAGTCATGCCTTACCGACGGGAGTGCTCGTTTATATAATGAGTGACTTTAGTTCTATGAATCCAGCCTTAGAAAAGCAACTGACCCTTCTTCGGAAACGGTGTGATGTGGTTTTAATTCCTATTGATGATCCAGCGGATAGATTTATTCCACCCATAGGACCTCTCTTCTTTTCTAAGGACGGTAAAAATAAGATTTATATCAATACAGAGAATAAAGCCGGAAGGGAGGCTTATACTGATCAATGGCAACAGACTCGAGAATCTCTTCAAAAACTTGCGAGTAAACTTAAAATTCCGATAATTCCCATAGCAACGAACGCCAACGTGGTCTCAGAATTATTTTTGGGTCTCAAAAAAATTCACAAAATGAGGAGAAGATGAATAATCTCCTCGATCAGCTTTATGACATTGAAGGAATTGACCCTATTAACTGGTGGCCCCTTGCTCCTGGATGGTGGGTCCTAATTTTATTTCTAGCCCTAAGTTTGCTTGGTTTGGTTATCTATTATTACCGAAAGTGCACTTTTAAAAATAGTTGGCAATATCGTATTTTAAATCAGCTCTCTCACCTGGAACAAAATTCTAAGAAAGGAGAGACTCAGCCTACCCTTATAGAACTCTCGGAACTGATCCGCCGCATTGCGATCCATCAATATTCTCGCATTGAATGTGCAGGTCTTGAAGGAAAATCCTGGCTTCGTTGGCTAAAAAACCATGATCCTTATCAATTTGATTGGGAGACAAAAGGTAAATATTTAATAGAAGCACCTTACGCTCCTTCTTATAAGGGCATTCCCAATGAAGATGTTCTTGGCCTTATCAAGGCCATAAGGAAATGGGTGAAGTGATGTTTATGTTTTATTGGCCATGGTTGATTCTCTTACTTCCTCTTCCCCTCATTGTGCGGTTTTTTTTGCCTGCAAATAAAGAAAGAGGAACGAACGCAATTCCAGAAGTGTACTTTCCCTCACTACATCGTTTGCAAATGTGCTTTTCAGAATCCAAACTGAACGGAAATCCCTCAAACGGTTTATTTCTGCCCATTCTCTGCTTACTTTGGCTCTGCTTAGTCCTTGCTGTCATGCGCCCCCAATTAGTGGATCAATATACGCAAGTTCAACACGAAGGATATGATTTAATGTTGGCTGTAGATATTTCCGGTTCGATGCGTACCCTTGACTTTTCAACAAAAGAAAAAATGGTCAGTCGTCTTGATGTCACAAAAGATGTGGTTGGAAAATTTGTCAATGGAAGGCAAGGCGATCGCATAGGACTCATTTTATTTGGTGAGAATGCTTTTCTCCGCGTCCCCCTTACCTTGGACGCTCTATCTATAAGTCATATGCTGAATAATGCGGTTTCAGGGGTAGCGGGTTTTGGAACAGCAATTGGCGATGCTATTGGGCTTTCTATCAGGAGCTTGCGAAACCGACCGGAAGAATCACGGGTTATCATACTTCTCACAGATGGTATGGATACAGCAAGTTCTATTCCTCCTTTAGAAGCCGCCAAAATTGCTAAGCAATATGGAATTCGCATTTATACCATTGGTGTGGGCAAAAAAGGGCCTGTGCCTTACCCCAACGACAAAGGAGGAATAGACATCGTTGAAGTTCCCATGGACGAATCTCTTCTGAAAGAAATTGCTTCCCTAACGGAAGGACAATATTTTCGAGCGACAGATCAAAATGCCTTAAAAGCGATTTATGATAAAATTAATCAGCTTGAGAAAACAAAAGCGGATGTCCGTACATATGCCATTCGACAAGCTTTGTACCAATACCCATTGGGAGCCGCTGCTATTCTTTTATTCATTTTATTTGCCATCACGCTTTATAGAAGAATGACCTATGGAACTTAATGACTTTCATTTTGAAACACCACTCTGGTTTTGGGGACTGCTTCTCATTCCTCTTGTATGGGGGATTACGCTTCTTTTTGCTCAAAAGCACATGAACGTCTCGCGGCTTGAAACCTTTATCGACAAAGATCTTTTGCCTCACTTGCTTATCAATCATGATAAGAGGAAAAATTCTTTCTGGAAAACTTTGTTAACATGGTCGGTTTTATGGACCTTATTGATCTCTGCTCTGGCAGGACCTCAATGGGATTATCGTGACATTGAAACTTTTACTCCTGATCAAAGCCTATGCATTCTTTTAGATGTCTCCCAATCCATGGATGCACAAGATGTAAAACCATCTCGCTTAGTAAGGTCTCGTCAAATTATTGAAGATATTTTAAATTTGGCACAAGGAATAAAAATCAGCTTAATTATTTTTGCCGCTGATCCTCATATGATCACCCCCTTAACCGATGATATGGAAATGATTCGTAATCTTCTGCCCTCTTTGGGGACAGATATCGTCTATGTGCAAGGAAGCAGACTTTCTCCCGCTCTTCTGATGGCATCGCGTTTGTTAAGTGCTTCCTCTGGGCATAACAAGTCGATTCTTGTGCTTTCTGATGGAGGGTTTGAAGATGAGAGCGCCATTGCCCAGGCCCATAAACTAGGGCAAGAAGGGATAAGAATTTATGCTATGGGCGTTGGAACAGAGGAAGGTTCGCCCATCCAGGACAGACAAGGAAACACCATTAAAAAACAAGGAACCCCAATCCTATCAAAATTAGAGAAAGATAAATTGCGTGAGCTTAGCCAAGCAGGAAAAGGGCAATATCTAGAAGCCCTTTATTCCGATCAACAAATTCAAGGGCTTTTGCGACAGATTAAAGAAAACTCAACCTCTCAAGAAAAAACACAGCAAAAAATTCGCCAATGGGAAGAACGGTTTTACCTACTTGTCTTTCCCATAATAACCATTCTTCTTTTCTGGTTTCGGCGAGGGTTTGTTTTTTGTCTTGTTCTGTCGCTTTTATTCTTTTCTAACCAACAAAGTAGCGCATCTAATCTTCAAGAGTACCTTAAAAATAAGGATCAACTTGGAAAAGAAGCTTTGGAACAAGGAAACTATGAGAAAGCAATAGAATATTTCAGGGATCCTTATCGCCAAGGTGTTGCCCAATATAAGGCTGGCCGCTTTGCCGAGGCTGAAAAATTATTCCAAAGATCCCATCGTTCAGAAGTAGCAACGGATGCGCTTTATAATCTTGGGAATGCGCTTGCAAATCAACAAAAGTTAGAACAAGCGCTTGCGGCTTATGAGAAAGTTCTTGAGAAAAGCCCAGATCATGCCAAAGCGAAACATAATTTAGAGATAGTGAAGAAGTTACTGGAGCAGAAGAAGAAGCAAGAGCAAGAAAAAAAGAAAGACAATAGCTCCAATCAGAGCGATCAAAACAAAGATAACTCAAAATCTGAAGATCAGCAAGAATCCAAAGATCAAGTGGATCAAAATAATGATAGTCCTTCAGATAAGAATGAGTCTGAAAAGGACAATAAGGAGAACACTAAACAAAACAACAATATAAGCAACGAATCAAAAGAAAAGGAAAAACAAGAAGGTGAACAAAAACATTCAGATAACCATGGAAATGAGAAAAAGGAACCCCATGATCAGGAAACAAAACCGGGTGAGGAAAAAGAGTCAAAAGGCCTATCTTCTTCTCAAGCACGCTCTGTAAAAACCCAAAAAGATATCGATGCTGACCAATGGCTGAACCAAATGACAGACGACCAAAAATCCTTTTTAAAAAATCAATTTTATATGGAATCTCAACAAAATGGTTCAAAGGAGGGAACGGAACCATGGTAAAAAGCAGACTGATAACGTTTTTAATAAATATATTTTTCCCCATAGCTTCCTTTGCTGCGGAGTTTATAGCCAGTTTGGATCATAATCAGATTAACGTTGGGGATAGTTTTACGTTGCAGTTGAAACTCTCCGACGCCTCTCCAGAAGGTTACCCTGATACTTCTGAGCTTAAAAAAGACTTCACTATTTTAGGAAAGCAACAACTCTCCAATACAACCATTATCAATGGGAATGTTTCATCAAGTACGAGTTGGCAATACAGGCTTGCTCCTAAAAAAGAAGGGAAATATACAATCTCCCCCATCAAAATTGAGAGTTCTGAAGGAGTTCTTACAAGTCAGCCAATTTCCCTATCTGTTGAAAAAGGCTCAGGTCCTTCAACTAATCCAGATAAGAGCATCACCTTTTCGGCGAGTGTCAACAAGAGAACTCCTTATAAGAACGAACCGATCATTTATACAGTGCGCTTCACATCACAAGAAAATCTCGTCAATATCCAATTGGGAGAGTCTCCCGTCGACGGTGCAGTGATTAAAACAATAAGAAAGCCTGAAGTTATTGAACGTGTGGATAATGGAATTCCTACCAAAATTCTTGAAGCAAAATATATTATAACTCCTCTAAAACCAGGCTCAGTTAAGATTCCTGGCTTCCTTATCCAAGGACAAAAAGTGGTTCAGGATAAAAGTCCTTTTGACTCCATGTTTGGCCGGGAGGAGGGCTTTTCTTCTATTTTGAAAGGATTTGAAAACCTTGGTATTGAGCGCTTAGAACCTTTTACTCTCATAAGCAATGAAGTTGTTTTGGATGTTAAAAGCCCGCCTCAGAATCTTTCCGTTTGGCTTCCTGCAGAATCCCTTGAAATTTCAGAAAGCCTACCTGAAAATCAATCCTTTAAAGTGGGAGAGGCGTTTACACGGAGTTTTACAATTGTAGGAGAAGGTATTACGGCCAATCAACTGCCAAATTTAAAAGACCAACAGGGTAAAGGAGCCCATGTAAAAATTTATGGAGATAAGCCTGTAACAGAAGAAAGTTTTAAACAGGACAAACTCACCAGTTGGCGAGAAGAAAGCTATACACTTGTACCTCAGCAGCCTGGGAAATTGACTCTTCCTGAAATTTCTGTGTCTTGGTGGAACGTCAAAGAAAATAAAATTGCTTATGCAACCATAGCAGAACGTACCATAGAGGTGATGCCTGGAATCCATACTCCCCCATCCTCTTCCCAAATAACTCAATCTGTGAAATCTCAAAAACCTGAGGATAAAACCCCAGTTTCACCTATTACTCAAACTTCTGGGGGGACTAGCAAAAACAATAATGTGCTCTATGTAATTATAGGAGGACTTACCCTCCTGGTTGCACTCGCCCTTTTATGGATTTTTAAACTTAAGAAGGAGAAATCTCCCCGTGAAACCACAAAAGATAGAAGAGAACCTATCTTGACTGATGAGATATCTAAAAGAATGGCTTCTGATGCAAATAGCAAAGATCTTCTCAAAACAAATACACCAGAAAAATTATACCATTTCTTACAAGCCTATGGGCACGGTCATTGGAAGGCGCCTCAAAACGCATCTTTAGAGGTTCTATTTGCTACTGCAAAAAATCAGTATGCTGATCTTTCTCAGGAGGATATTGATTTTGTGGTAAGAAATTTACAAGATGCCCTCTACGCTGAAAAAGACGTTCCTTTAGACGAGGTAAAAAACCGGTGTTTAAGTTTAATATTGTCTATAAAAAATAGAGAGAAAAAAGGAAGCCATAAACCGAAAACCCTTCCTGATTTGAACCCAACCTGAAGATGCAGTTGCAACATCAGCACTCGTGCATATTGACAATTTAGTATAGTACTTGAATAAGTATAAAAAACGGGGAATATTTAATGCAAAGACTTAAGGACAAGTAAATCATCATTACTGGAGCAACCTTGGGCGTAGGAAAAGCTGTGGCTTTGTTGTACAGTAGATTCTTAGCAAATTGAATAAACCTGGAATGTTTAGAATTTAGGAATTAATTTTTGAATAATACAGTTCATAATATAAAATAAATAATGTATATTTAAATTTATAAAAAATTAATAATAAAAAAAATGAAAGGTTGTTTTTTTATACTTGGGTTTGGTTATACAGCTGAGTTTTTAGTAAAAGAACTCATAGAATTTGATTTGCAAGTTATCGGGACAACAAGGAGCCGCGAGAAAATTGGATTCTACCCTCACTCCAATTATGAGCTCGTGAATTTTTCAGCATTTAATATTGAAAAATATCTAAAGAGGGCCACACATATTTTAATTAGCATTCCACCTACAGAGGAAAAAGGTGATCTCATCCTTGCAAATTTTTGTGACTTAATTAAAAAATTCTCTCATCAAATTCAATGGCTAGGATATCTTTCGTCTACTAGTGTTTATGGAGATCATCAGGGAGATTGGGTTGACGAAACTTCAAATTCAATATCGCCTAGTAAGCAGGGATTATTAAGGTTGGATGCTGAGAAAGCATGGCTTTCTTTAGCAAATGATTATCGGCTGCCTCTTCATATCTTTAGATTAGCTGGCATTTATGGTCCCACAAGAAATGCTTTAGTGAAACTTTTAAGTGGCAAGAAAGAAACTATTTATAAGAAAGGTCATTTTTTTTCAAGGATTCATGTGGAAGATATTGCATCTACTCTTGTTGCTTCTGTAAAGAGGCCTGATCCTTTATCTGTTTACAATATTGCTGATGATGAGCCAACTCCTTCATATGTTGTAGATGCTTATGCAGCATCTTTACTCAATATGTCTTCAATTGCTACAATCCTATTTGAGACAGCTAAATTATCCCCAGTCCAAAAAGAATTTTATTCACATAACCGGCGAGTATGTAATTTTAAGATGAAAAAAGATCTTTTAGTTAAATTAAAATACCCTACTTATAGGGAAGGATTAAACCAACTTTTGAAAGACGAAGTTTATTTATTATGCGAAAAAAAATAATTCAAATTGCAAGTTGGATTTTAATTTTTGAGGTTATAGGCTTTTACCTTGGCCTTATTACTAAGGCAAACATCAGCCCTTGGTATCAATTGCTTAATAAACCAATTTTTACTCCTCCCAATATAGTTTTTTCTATCATCTGGCCTAGCTTATATATAATGCTTGCATTAGCTGGTTATTTGCTCTGGCAACAGCGTCATCGATCAATTATTAGGACAGCAACATTTTTTTATGGTGCACAGATTTTGATGAATTGGTTATGGACACCGCTCTTCTTTTATTTTCATTTTATTGGCTTAAGCTTCTTTTGGATCATCATAATAGCCGGATTCACTCTTGTAACGATTTATCTTACCAAGGATAAATTCAAATTAATTAGTATAATGCTTATCCCATACTTTCTATGGTTAGTGTTTGCAGCCTATTTAAATGGCGCTATTTGGATCCTCAACTAAATACTTTGGGGAGGGAGATGAATGATCTCCTCATCTACCACAAAGATATGTTTCTTTTTAAAAGTTTATAAAGCTTTAATTAAGTTTATGACGAGTTGTCTAAAATTTAAATTCCTAAGAATTTAAGATTTAAAAGAAACGTGAGAGGTATTGCTAGACCTAAAATTGTACCTCTTTTGATTCAGATGTTGCAGTAATATTTAGAGATATCCTTTAAACACTTTGATCTTCATTTTTCTTTTATCTTGCTGCTGAAAGATGTATATATAAAATTAATATTCTTTGTAAAATCTATAAGGATTCTTTATAAGAAATGCCTTTTAACATTGATACTTTGCACCTCAAGAGCTTTATAGCCATTGCCGAAACCGGTAGCTTTAGTCAAGCGGGAAGATCTGTTGGCCGTACCCAATCTGCTCTTAGTCTTCAGATTAAAAACCTTGAGCAAGAGTTAGGGTGTTTGTTATTTAATCGAACCAATCGGAAGATAACTCTAACCCAAGAAGGGGAAATTTTTTTAGGCTATGCAACACAGATTATTCAACTGCAAAGAGAGGTTTATAGCCGTATCAAAGAACCGGAAATCACGGGAGAGATACGTCTAGGGACACCAGAAGATTTTGCTTCTCATTACTTGCCTGATGTTTTAGCAAACTTTAGAAAGAATCACCCTCAAGTACAATTAAATGTCGCTTGCGATTTAACGCTTAATCTTGTGGACGGTTTTCAGCAAGGCAATTTTGATTTAATTCTGGTAAAGCGAGATCCTCAAAGGGTAAAAGGAGGAAGTAAAGTATGGCGAGAACCACTTGTGTGGGCAGCAGCAGATTATTATCGACCAGAAAAACCTTTATCTTTAGTTCTTTCTCCACAACCTTGTATTTACCGGGCACGCGCCTTGGCCGCCCTCGACCGTGCACGAAAGCCATGGTACATCAGCTATACAAGTCCCAGCCTCGCAGGAACTATTGCTGCCGTCAAAGCGGGTTTCGGTATCACGGTGTTGCCGGCCAATATGCTACCAGCCGGCATTCATCCTATTCTTAAAGAAATCAAGCTGCCGGAACTTGCTGATGCTGAAATTGCACTCATGAAATGCGAGAATTTATCTAAGGCGGGAGAAATGCTGGCCGAACATATTATGCACAGCCTTGAGAACAAAAAAATATAACTATTTTTAGCTGTATTTGTTATAGCCCAATAAATTTACTAAGAAAGTCATTTGAGGAATCAATAAGCTATTAATTATGTTATTTAGGTAAAGACTTGAAAGCTTCAAGAGCTCTTTTTCTTGAAAATGCGAGATCAATAATTGGCTTAGGATAGGTCGCACCTAATTCTACTCCGGCCTCTTTTAAAATAGATTCTGGAGCTTCCCAAGGTTGAAAAAGATATCTATTAGGCAAATGGGAAAGCTCTGGAATGAACTTCCGCGTGTAATCCCCCTCTGGATCAAATTTTTCCCCTTGCGTGATGGGGTTAAATATTCTGAAGTAGGGTGCAGCATCGGCACCTGAACCTGCTATCCATTGCCAACTCGCACTATTATTTGCAAGATCAGCATCAACCAGGCAATCCCAAAACCACTCCTCACCATGGTGCCAATGAATAAGGAGATTTTTTACCAAGAAAGAACCAACTATCATTCGCACCCGATTGTGCATATACCCTGTTTGCCACAACTCTCTCATGCCAGCGTCAACAATAGGGTAGCCTGTTCTCCCTGTTTTCCAGGCTTTTAATGCTTCTGAATCGGTTAACCATGGGAAATGATTAAATTTGTTTTGAAAGTTTTTTTGAGGCAAATCTGGAAAATGGTAAAGCAAGTAATAAGAAAATTCACGCCATCCAAGTTCACTAAAAAAACAGGCAGCATCTCCAAGGCTCATAGGATCATCCACACAGTGGTCTTGTACAGCAAACCAAACTTGGTGAGGAGATATTTCTCCGAAGTGTAAATAAGGCGATAAGCGCGACACATGTTCTTTGGCGGGATAATTGCGCCCTTCCTTATAGTTTCTCAAGCCTTTTTCTAAAAATTCATTTAATCTGGCGCGCGCGCCTTCTTCTCCAATATCCCAATAAGGTTTCATAGATACATACCAGGGAATCGAATCCAAAAGTTTTAAATCATCGATTTCTATAGAATTTTTAGCATCTTTTATAAGATTTAGTTTTTGAGGTTTTGGCAAGGGTTGATGCGGGATCATACCCTTCATGCATCCCTTTTGGAAGAAGGGGGTAAACACTTTATAAGGAGTATTATCGTTTTTAAGGATATTCATGGGTTCCCAAAGCAAAGAAGCGTTAAAACTCTTGCAGTCTAAACCCATTTTTTTAAGGATAGCTTTGATTTCTGAGTCGACACGAATACGCCAAGGTTCATAGCACCGGTTCCAATACACGGCGTTAATATCAAGTTCCTGGAGAAGTTTAATAATAATCTCTTTTGAATCGCCTTGATAAACGTTTAATTTATTATTCAATGTTGCGTTAAGTTTCTTCAAGGAGTTATGCAACCACCATCGGCTCGCTCCCCCCATTTTAAAAGAGGATGAATTCACATCATCTAAAATATAAATAGGAAATATCTCACCGTTCTGGGAAGCCTCATATAAACCAGGATTGTCGGAAAGACGTAAATCTTGACGAAACCAGACTATAGAAGAAGGCATTTTTTTATTCCTCAGACACCTGTTAATATTTTTTTAGTACAAATTTAAAAATATGGCTTTTATTTTTTTAGGTTAAGCGAATAGGTTATGGGCTGCAAATAGCACAATTTTCTGAACCAGTGTTAAGACCTTTTCTAAAAGATTGCTCAAAATCACATTTTACGCATCCAAAAACTTCTTCTTTTAACTTTTCCGTTGGGAAGTCACATTCCGCACACTTAAGGCCTTTTAGTAAACGTACCAACCCCCATCCTGGGATCTTACAATTAGGACAAAGGGTAGAGAGACGTTGAGCTAACTTTTCTGCTAATTGACCAATAACCGTCATACGGGTTGGATTCATATGAGCACGCATGTCTGATTCGACTCTGACCATTTTATTGGGTGAAACACTCTTACAGGTGTAAAAAGCTTCTTTAAATGCTTCAATTGATTGAATGCCTTTGAAAATTATAGATTTATCGCCCCAATCAGAAGGGCGGACTATGACACCATGAGATGGAAATTTTATTGCTTTCGCAAATTCTAGAAATTCATTCTCATAACAAATATCTTTCAACTTGTAATTTGTCTCCAAGCTTGAAAGTTCCTGCCTAAGGTAAAAATCTTTTTCTTTGTCTATAAAGATCAGCTCCTCGTGATCGCAGGGAAGAAAAAAAAGAGAAGGATGAGATCCAAAACTTCCCTCACTTGCTATACCGAGAGTAAAACCACTAGCCTCCATCCCTAATTCACATTTTTTTCTTAAGACTTCAAATATCGTTCCTGTTCGTTCCACTTCTCCAGAGAAAGTTCCTAGCTGGTCTGTGTTTTCATTACATTCGACAATTTGAAGGCCTAAAATTTTTGAAAAAGGCTCAGAAATAGCGTGAAATTTATTATGAATTGTCGTAAGAACGCAGCTCCTATCTTTATAGATCATACTAGATTTCCATATATTTAACCCAAGATATGCCTACATATTATAAAATACAGAGGAATACCGAGAGTAATATTGAAAGGAAAAGTAATTGCAAGAGACATAGGAAGATAGATGGCGGCTTTCGCCTGGGGTATTGCAATCCGCATGGCTGCAGGAACGGCAATATAGGATGCACTCGCACAAAGAACAGTAAATAGAGTCCCTGTGCCAACCTCTAAATTCAAAATTTTACTTGCACAGACGCCCACCATTCCTCCGATTAAAGGCATATAAACCCCAAAGAGAAATAGGCCAAATGTAAAATCCTTTAGATGATGCCGTTGTTTAGATATCATCAGTCCCATATCCAAAAGAAAGAAAGCTAAAATTCCCTGAAAAGGAGCTCCGAGAAAACCTTCCATCTTTTCTAACCCTCCTCTCCCAGTTAACAGACCAATCAAAAAAGAGCCAAGAAGGAGCAAAAGACTTCCATTCGTAAAGATATCTCTTAGGTTGTTCGAGTTTTTAAAATTTTTTATTGATCCTTGGTTTGCAATGAATAGCCCGGATAAAATAGCTGGCGCTTCCATTAAAGCTAATACGGCTACGATATAGCCCGCATAGAAAACCTGATTGTCTTGTAAAAAATTTGCAGCTGCTAAAAAAGTAACCACGCTTATAGATCCGTAATGGGCTGCAACCGCAGCAGCAGTTTCACGGTCCAATCTGGTAGTGAATTTCAACATTATATATCCAATAAAGGGTTGTAAAAAACCAATTCCTAATCCCGTCAAAAGTGTGAAAATAATTTGTAAGTTAAAAAAGCGTATTTCAGCGAGGGCAACACCCCCTTTAAAGCCAATTGCCATCATTAAATAAAGAGAAAGATATCGACTTATACTATCCGGAATAACAAGATCTGACTTAATAAAGCCGGCTAAACATCCCAGCAAAAAAAACAAGATAACAGGAGATAGAACATTTTCTATGAATAGAGAAAAAATAATCATAACAAGACCGTCTTACACATTTCTTTTGAATCACATTCTAAAATTTTCTTGATAATAAGAAAAATTAATAATTTTAATGCACTTAAGAAGAATTTCTAATAAAGTTTACAGACTTCTCTTGCCTAGTTTCCGTTTTATGAACCAAAAGTGGGTAAGAAGTTATTCTGATGATGAGTTGGTAATTTAATCTAAGAGATACTCTTTTGGGGTAGATTCTTGCCCTTAGTTAAGGACCTTGAGAGCGAGTGATTTATAGCCTAAGTAGGCAAAGAACAGCACTCTTCTACGTGGGCTGACTTCCATAAGGGTTGAAAGATCTCTTGGTATTGACCAGAATAAGTTCCAATAACTTCCTCAGTTTAGATGATGCTCTATAGTTATTATGAAATCGCTCGAAATACTTAATTAATCTCTGGCTCTATCCTCTTATTTCAGAGTTAATTCTGGAGTTAATCATTTTTTAATTGTTGCTCGATAAAAAACTTCTATTTTTGGCATATTTTGCAATAATATGTCGCCCTTCCGCACTGGATTATTTTGCTAAGATTTGTAACCTCACAATGTTCACATAGCTTATTTTCTCGGTCGTAAACTTTAAAGATATATTGAAAGTACCCGACTTCTCCATTAGGGCGAACGTAATCACGTAATGTCGATCCTCCAGCAGCAATGGCACGTTTTAACACATCTTGGAGTTCTTTTAATAAAAGAGCGGATTCGGGTTGTGTAAGTGAATTTGCTGCCCGTAAGGGGGAAATTCTAGCCTGCCACAAGGCTTCAGAAGCGTAAATGTTGCCAATTCCTGCAATGATTTTTTGATCAAGAAGAGCGTTTTTTATAGGCTTAGTATGCTTTTTCATTCGATTATGAAATATCAAAACATTTAATTCTGGGTTATTGAGTGGCTCAGGTCCTAGTGTATTAAAAGGATTTACGCTAGCTAATTGGCTTGTTGGAGTAAGTTGTATAAACCCAAAACGTCGGGGGTCGCGGTAGGTAATCTTGTGATTATTTGAAGTCCTAAAAATAACATGATCATGAGGACTTGCCTTCAAGAAAGGAATTTCAGGGGTTTCGACAATCACACGACCTGACATGCCCAAATGCCAGATAAGAGTCTTGCCATGTTCAAAATCAATTAAGAGATATTTTGCTCTCCTCTGCACAGATTGAATAGAATATAAACAAATCTCGTTCTCAAGATTTGGGGGAAGCGGGTAGCGCAAATCCGGTCGATTAAGCTGGATCTCAGTGATTGAGAATCCTTCAAGTACAGCTTTTAAGGCTTGGCAGGTAACTTCAACTTCAGGAAGCTCAGGCATAAATATAAAATTCCTTTTTGAAAGGCAACAACGGCAAAAGCGCCTAATAACATTGGTCGTGATGCTTTAAAAAGTAAACCATGATCTTGTGACAAAAAATTAGACAGAGGAAAACCCAATTGAGCTATATGCCCCTTTAGGAGCTTACAAATCATCATTAATGCCTTTGTATGTAAGAAAAAATAAGAGTATGATTTTAAATATCTTCATTAAAGAGGAACTTATGCATTTAAATTTAGAGTCCAAGGATTTGCAAGATTTCTCAGGTCTTGAGAAAGAAGCTTTGAAAGAGATTTCATTGGACATCATCAAATCAGACCTTAAGAAATCTCTAGAACAGCTTCACCAGAAAAATATGACAGATGTTGCGAATCGCATTTCCACAATTGAAGCGCATTGCACCAAGGAAATTAAAGATGGCCTTGAAAAGCACATTCAAAATCAACTGGATAAGCATTTTCAAAAGGTAGTTCAATCTTACCAAGCTGATATATCAAAAATTCTGTCTCCTCTTATGAAACGAGCTGAGGGTGATGTTAACCAACTCACTACTGCCATCAATAAAGTACAGGAATTTTGCCAGAAGATTGAAGCTCAATATGCTCTGAGATGGAGTAGACCTTTCTTTGCTCTTACACTTTCAGCAGGTTTTGCAGGAGCTTGGATGGGTCTCTTACTATTCTTGTTGCAAATCCCATCGGTTTCTGTGTTTTTTATGAATGAGTATACACGAGAAGCCTATGAAACTGGCGCTCGTACTTTAGAACTGAGGAGAGAACTTGAAGCCCAATCACTAGAACAGAAAGCCGTAGAAATTCAAAAAACTCCAGAGAATTCCAACCATCCCAAACCCAAAAAGAAAAAATCAAAGTGAGAGGCCACCTCTTCCTCTGTCCAATGAATGAAAGTGTTTTTGTTCTTGCAACTGTTGGTATTCTTTTCCTCGGGCAAGAGACTCAATATCCCGAGCATCTTTTGCATCCGAGATCTTGAGGGCTTTCATGAAAGATTTATCAAGATAAATTTCTTTGGCTAAACCTTCGAGATAATCATGATAAAGAGCGTGGACTGAGGGGTGATCCTTAATCATCTCTTGGGTGGTCCAATATTTCTGGTAGAGGTCTGTAATATGCTCTTTTTGTGCTTCTGCTTGGGCAGCAGCTACGGCCTTTTCCTGGCGTACCAATTCCTTTTCCTTAAATTGATGGAGAAAATCTAGAGCTTTTAGGGGATTGTCTTTGGCTGACTCAAAGGCTTGGGTTTTCCACTTCTGTGAAAAATTCTTTAAGACAGGCGAATTGAGTTCAGTCTCCACCTTTCCCAAATTCTGTTGATAGACATTCATATAGTCATCTTTTTTACTTTCCCAATAAGCAATGGCTTGTTCTTCTCCATAAGCCTTTAAACCCTTTTCAAAGGCCCGTTTCATAATGGTAGCATTAGTATAGGCAGGATGTTTCATTTCTTCATAGATGGCCTCGAGAGCTGGGCTAATCTTTTCTTGGTTTGGTGAGATTGAATGTTCAGTTGGTGTATGAGCTTGTTGTTTTTCCTGTAAAATTTGCTCAGCGCGTACTTCTTCACGAACGCTTGACTGGATTATCAGAGCTACCTTTTCTTGTGTTCGGTCTAGAAAATGATTAGCCACTTGCCAGAAAGCTTTCTTTGCAACGGCTCCCATAGCTTCCAATTCATTGGAGACGCGTTCAAATATTTTGGTGAGGATTTTATCTTCGCGTTCCATAAGCTTCTTCAGGGAGTCCCCATCAAGATAATCCGCAGGGCCAAGTTTTTCCCCTGATTTAGAAAGAACTTCTGGAAGTTTGTCAGGTCTCCAGAAATCAAGGGAACTGCCATAGATCTTCACATCTTCTCTATGCCGAGTCATGGCAACATAAGTTAAGTTCTGGGTCATTTCATAGGAGGCTAATACATACGTTTGATCGACCGTCGTTCCTTGAGATTTATGAATGGTAATCGCCCATCCTTGGTTAAAATGAGGATTGAGCTTAGAGGCAAAGGAGATTGTATTTCCTTCATCCAACTTAACCTGAACCTTTTGATTGTTGAGGTCAATGATGGTTCCCATGGTTCCATTCTTCACCCCAAGTCCATAGTTGTTGCGGGTAAAGACAATACGGTCACCTTTCGAAAAGGGTTGGTCTTCTTGGAGGATGTGATTCTTACCAAAATCATCTTCAACCACTTTCTTAACAGTGTAGATAAAATCGTTGTTTGAAAGGTGCCCTGATTCCTTAAGAATCGATCGAGTCAACCGATTCAGGTCGTTTATATCTCTGTTGCTGTAAGCCAGTATAAGACTGCTCTTCTCAGGAGATTGCAGATAGGAAGAATGCCATTCCTTAATGAGCGTTTCCTTTGTTTTTTGCCTCACATCTGCTTTTTGAGCCTCAGGAATATCCGATACAAAGGTTTTCGCTTTCTCTTCTAAGCCTTTCCATTCCTGGTATTTTTCAAAGTCAGGATGTTGTTTGATAAGATCATAAGACACTCCCCCTGATTCCCCGTGTTCACGATGACAATCCTTAATCATTTCTCTGTACATCAAAGAAGAGACACGTTTAGAAATATGATAAAGCTGTGTCAGGGCTGCGTTATCATTATTCGCCAAAGCCTCCTCTAATGAAGGAAGCTTCTCCTCAACAATATGCACAAAGCCTTTGTCCCCATATGTTTGAATTGCCTTAGCTGTTTTCTGCTGACCAAATAGGACTGTTGCTTCTCGTTGCCAGTCTTCTTTTTGACGGATAACCGTATTTAGTTCTATTTTTCCCAATCTTTCTGTCACAAGTCGAAACGCAGGGCCAGCTTCCACAGGTTGCAGTTGAGCGCCATCCCCAACAACGATGAGCTTAACACCCAGCTGTTGAACAGCCCCTAAAAGCTTTCCAAACCGTTCCACATCCACCATTCCCGCTTCATCCAAAACAAGGACACTTTTACCATTATATTGGCATCGCCCTTCCTCAAATGATTTTAGAAACTTGTGGACGGTGCTAGAATTGATCCCGCTCTGTTCAAGATTTTGGGCTGCTTTTCCTGTAGGAGCAAGCCCATACACATTATACCCTTCTGCTTGCCAGATATCATGACACACACCTAGAGCCGTTGTTTTGCCAGCACCTGCAATACCCACCACGCATTTAATCTGGCCCTCATCCACAAGGTGATGGATGGCTTTGATTTGGTCCTCAGAAAGGCCTCCCTTGCCCTCTAAAGCTTGATTGGCTTTTTCAATACAATGTCCAATATGGACAACCTCAACCCCATGGGATTTGACCTGATTTAAGCTTTCTGCTGTCTCAATAAGCTGTTTCTCTGCTTTAAGCATGGTATGGGTTGTGTAGATATTTCCTGACTTTTCATCAGACCGTAAGAGAAGGAGCTCATTGGAATTCTTAAGCTTAGTTTCAAGCCTTTGAAACAGGGGGACTTCATCTGCATAGCGGTGTAGCACTTGTCGTACATCCGCCCACATGAAGGTGGCGTGGTGTTTAGTGACAATATCAAAAATAACCTCTGGATTCCTAACAACCCGATAGAGATTCCGCAATTGAGCCTCGTGAAAGATCCGAGCCCGATCTGTAAGGGGGGCCTCATCTCTTCCTTCAAGCTGTTGAAGACGCTTTTCCTGTTCCCTTACCCCTCGGCTTAATTTGGGCTGGGGCTCCAGCTCAATGCCCCGTTCAATATTGGAGCGATGATCAATTTGAATATCATGGCCATGAAGCTTGAGGTGGAAGTTAGAATAATCCTGCCACTGCCGCCGTAACTCAGAGAGGAACTCTTTCCGGTTCCATTCCCTTTCTTTCTTAGAACTCAACCCATGTTCATCCAGCCGCCGTAGAAGAGTGACTACATGGCAGTGGGGTTTTTCTTCACCTGTTTCTGAGTCCACATCAAAGTGAAAGTTCAACTGAGCCGCCATACCGCGAGAAGCAATTTGATCTTCCACAAACTCGCGAGCGAGAACCGTGTTTTGTTCTTCTGTGAGTTCCCGATGGAGCGCAAATTCGAATTCTCGATAGACTTGGGCATCCATTCTTTTCTCAGCAGCTTCAACCATATCGGATAAAGCTTGCACACCCTGCCGCCGATCCTCAGCCATGAGTTTCTGAATATGATGAGCCCACTCAGGAGCATCTTTTGGCAATACCAATTCCACATGTTGAACAGATTTGTTCTGGTAATTAAAGCTCTCGCCCGTGCGTTCATCATACAATTTACAGCCAGCACGATAGGCTAGAGCCCTCACCGTATTCCGGCTGCTTCTTGAGAGAACTTTTGCACTGAAATGATAGAGGGCCACTGCGCCTACTCAACTCCTCCAAAAGTGGTCTGCGTCGCCTGAGACACAGCGCCATTCGCCAGAATGTATAAGCGCGCTTGTTTCGCTTTTAAAAAAGCTTATCAAGACAGGCCTATCAGTTACTCACGAAGGGGTTTTATATGTAAAAATACATAATCATATGTAGTTTTATGTAACAATATCAATAAATTATGTTGATTTATAATAACAAATTTGATAGATTAAGTCATTAGTAAAAGAAGAAGATATTCATGATTGATAATAAACTGGCTCGACTTGATCAAAGAATTCAACTCCTCAAGAAGAGGAAAGAGAAGCTCTATACGCAGATCGCTGTTGCCTATTTAAAAGAAACCGAAAGGATTTTTGGAAAGGAGTTTTCTCTACAGTTGATCTTAGAAATGTTAGACCACCTGAAGACAATCTCCTCTGAAATACACAAAGAGGAGTGGAAAAAACACGGTCATTCTTTTCGCCCATCACCCCCTCATAAGAATGGGAAGAACACTTCACCGATTAAATCAATACCTCAACAGAACTAAAGCACAAAAGTATAAACTCATGGATACCCTTGAACTCACTTCTCATAAGCATCAAAAGGCAAGGACTCGCTCTATGATCCAGCTTGGAGCTCTCATTTCTACCGCAGGATTAGTCGAAACTTTTGGTATCACCCTAGGAAAAGATCTTCAACGAGATCCAGAAATGAGGGATCCAATAGCAGCTTTATACAAGGGGCTGCTTGTTTTGAATGAGATGGTTGAAAGTGGAGAAGCTCACCTTCCCTTATGGACGCAGCAAGGGTTGGAAGAACTTTGCAAATTGAAAAATCTAACACTTTAGATAAAGAAAGTGGAAAAATCTGAAAGATCTTTCCACCATCCTTCATCAGACCATTTCACTAACGTTCTGCTGCTGTTTCATCCTTTATAATCTTATGCGCCAAGTTGATAGCGAGCCAAGAACCCTGAAGATTCTTAAAAGTAAGTTCCAACAGGCCCATTTGGGTATGAACATCCCGGACATCTCTTTCAAGACGCTTTAAAAGATGCTTTGAGTAAGTAAGCGGATTAATGTCGTTCATGATCAACCCCTTCCTTGCCTAGCCAGCCATAATAAGCTGTAAACATATCCCTGAGATCTCTGCGAATCAGCTCGTGTTCAAGCCAAGCTTCATCCATTAAATTTTCAAGACGTTTAAATCGGCGAGTTAGGTGTTGAGCTGAACGCTCGAGTTGTACTAAGTTCATATCAGTCATTGTAACTCCAATCAGTTATGATGATTAGTGGGGCAAGAGCATTCCCGTGCTCTTGTTCCACGCCATCTCATTATAAGATAGCTTTCTTAGATTAAATTGGATTAAAAAAGAAATCAAGAAGAATTATAAAAAATGGAATGCATTTTTGTTTTCTAAACGCTTATGATACTAAAAACATAATAATTTCAACGGCAATATTCGTTTTTTAAGACTTCTCCTTCTCTTTTAAATGATATTCTTAGAAGCAGAATAAGATAAAATTATTGCATTATCCTTCTCTTTGGAATATAAATCCAAAGTGAAGAACAACATATGGGATTATGATGTCCATCGTAGGTCGAAAAAAAGAATTAGCCATTTTAAAGCAAATGCTCTCTTCTAAGGTTTCTGAATTTTTAGCTATTTATGGGCGACGAAGGGTGGGGAAGACCTTTCTTATCCGAAGCTTCTTTGAGGAACAGAACGTTCTTTTTTTTAATACGACGGGAGCTAAGGATGGGCTTTTAGCAGAACAAATCCGCCATTTTACAAAAGAAATAGGAAGAGTGTTTTATAAAGGCGTCCAGCTAAAGGAACCCAAAGACTGGGATGCTACTTTTGAGATACTTACAGAAGCTTTTAAGGCCGTTCCCAAAGCTAAGAAAATAGTTCTTTTCTTTGATGAATTCCCCTGGATGGCAAGTAAAAACTCCAAGCTTCTTCAAACCCTTGAATATTATTGGAACCAGCATTGGTCTCGAGATAAGAGAATTAAACTTGTTATTTGCGGATCATCCGCTTCATGGATCATCGAAAAAATTGTAAATAACAAGGGGGGACTTTATAACCGCCTCACACGGAACATCTATCTAGAGCCCTTTAATTTAAAAGATACCAGAAGGTTTTTAACCTCTTTGGGCGTTAAGTTAAACGACGAACAAGTCCTCCAAATATATATGGTGACAGGGGGAATCCCCTATTATCTCTCAAAAGTTGAACGAGGGCTATCAGCTGCTCAAAATATTGAAAAACTGGCCTTTCAACGTAAGAGCTTTTTAGCAGAGGAATTTGATAATTTATTCTCCTCTCTTTATGAGAACCACGGAGATTATGCCGACATTGTCCGATTCATCGCAAGTCGCCGGTACGGGATAGGACAAGAGGAAATCCTGAAACATATGGGCAAATCTCAGTATGGAAAAATGGGATTAAAAAAATTAAAGGATCTTCAAGATTCTAACTTCATCATTAGCTTTAAGTCGCACTTTCACACTAAGCGAGGAATCTATTATCAAGTTATTGATGAATATACGCTTTTCTACCTTGATTGGATTGAGCCCATAAAATCAACATTACTCACAAAGGGGGCTATGAGCGGATATTGGCAGAAGCAGCAAAGCTCAGCTTCTTGGCATAGTTGGGCAGGGTATGCTTTTGAAGCTGTGTGTTACAAACATCTTTCGCAAATCAGCCAAACTCTTAACATGAGCCCCACAGCCGTTCCAAATACATGGCGCTATGTCCCCAGAAATGGGGAGAAAAAGGAAGGGGCACAGATTGATCTTTTATTTGATCGAGATGATGATGCCATCACCATATGTGAGATTAAGTATACAGACCAACCTTACGTTATAGACAAACAAGAAGCGACCCTTTTAAAACGCAAGATTGCTGTATTTAAGGAAAGAACACGAACTAAGAAACAAATCTTCCTTGCCATTATCTCTGCCAATGGGCTTAAAAAAACAATTTACTCGGAAGATATGGTGGATGGGTTAGTGACTCTGGATGATTTATTCCGAAGAGAGTAAGATGGGGAACCAGGAAGCAAAATATGCGTCAAGACTTCCGGGTTAATTTCCTAGTTGTTTATTGTTCCACAAGCAATGGAACTATCAGTTAGTGATGGAACAGATTTTGATGCCGCTGTTCCAAGGTTGTTCCACCCTTTGTTCCGCTCCAACATCTTGTTTGCTAAGGCTTTGAGAGAACATGTTCCGCCTCTGTTCCGTGAGCTGTTCCGCTGATTGAAGGTTTGTTCCACTGTTCCACTCCCTAGGGAGTGGAACAGTGGAACACAAAGGTTGAATGTCGTAGGAAAAGTCATTCATGCATTTATTTCGGCTGAAAAAGGTTTTGATCCTGGAGCCAATCTTTGGCCGCCATGATTCGAGAATCTAACCAATCTTCTCCAGTAGAGTTCTCATAAAATTCTTGAGGAAGCGTCGTTAAACTACTGATAAAAGCATCCTGATAGGCAATACGCTCAGCTTGAGCAGGTGTTTGCTGGCCATCATATTCTGCGATGGCAAGGCGTTCTTCGTAGTCATAAAGGAGATACTCTTTATCAACAGGATCTCCAGGGGGAACTGACAGTACTGACATATTCGCGCCCATTTTGAACTTGTCAGTGTTGTCAGTGCTCGTTTCCTTTTCTTCTGGAAATATTCTCTCTTTGTTTTCTGTTCCATGCAATGGAACAAGCTGATCAGGTTGTGGAACAGGTTCTGATTCCCCTGTTCCAGGTTTGTTCCACCCTTTGTTTCGCTCCAAAACCTTGTTTGCTAAGGCTTTGAGAGAGCATGTTCCGTTTCTGTTCCGTGGGTTGTTCCGTAAATTCTGGTCTTGTTCCACTGTTCCACACCCTAGGGAATGGAACAGTGGAACAGAGGATTGGTGAGAAGGAAATGTCATTGGACCTTACCTTCCTCTTTGGCGCGTTTGACCCAACGATTCACCGTGCCCAGACCAAGCCCGAGTTCTTGCGCTATCTCTCTTTGTTTCAAACCGTCTTTATGAAGGTTGATCACTCTGTTCAATTGAAGATCCTCTATTTCTTGGACTTGCCAAGTCCTTTTCCCATTTTCCTCCTGTAATCGAGCTTCGAAGGGTCTTGCCTCTTCTCCATAAAAACCGCGTGCCTTTTCATAATGAACCTCAAAGCGTGCGCCTTCTCTTTGATCATAATCATTGGGTTTACGAAGAACGATAACTGTATCCAAAATATCTTCTTTCTTAGATGTCCCTCGCTGATTGCCTCCTTTGCCTGCGTGGTGAACGAAAAGAACGGATATGCCCGCTTTCCGCAGCTTCAACAACCAGCCCTGCAAGGGGTTCCAGCTTTCCGATTCATTCTCTCTGCCGCTTCGGCACAGGGATGAAAGGTTGTCTAAAATCAGCAGATTGGTATTCTTTAAATGAGGTTCAAGCCATTCTTGGCCTGAAGAGGTGCATAGATCAGGAATTCCTAACTCTTGATAGTCGGGTGTGATAATTTTTAAGTTATCAACATCTTCTATTTCTTTCTCTGAGCTAGCAACGATACTGGAGAGTCTCTCCTGCAATGTGCTAGAGGGCATTTCTCCATCTACAAATAGTACCTTTCGGGGTTTCTCACACTGCCACTTATTGCCAAACATCGTGTCCCCACAAGCAATTGTATAAGCCATCCAGAGGGCAACATGGGTCTTCCCAACCCCACGGGGTGCGTAGAGCATCACAAGCCCCTGTTCTGGAAGGATGGGATTGAGGATCATCTCACGCGGAGGGATCTCTAATTCTAAGAGTTCTCTCACATTCAAGGCCCGTAAAGGAGGCCTTGTTTGTTCCGTTTTAGGGACCACATATGGCTCCGCTCGATGGATTCTCTCTTGTACATTGATCACGCTCATAGTTGTTCCCTTAAAATGTCGTTGAAATCTTGACCTTGAGGGGATGGGGCAATCCGTACGATATACCCAGCCCCATCCAGTCTTTTTGCTAATTTATTTGCGGCGTTTTGCCCTGCACCATCTCCATCAGCACAGATGATGATTTCTTGTGTTATCTCCAAGGGAGGCACCACAATATCAATCATCCCTGAGCTAGAAAGGCAGGACCAGGTGGATATGTTGGTTGCAGTAAAACAACTCAACGCCGTCTCGATGCCTTCTGCCAAAATCAGTTTCGCCCCTATTGGGGAGAGCCTTACGGCTCCCCCTTTTGTAGATCCCAACATCATCTTGTTTGGCGATAGGGTGGCTTTATCCGTTCCCTCAGCCGTGAGGTATGTTCTATGGACACCAGCAATGGTTTTGTTTGGCCATACAGCAATGGCAGCCACCATAGCCGGATGGTAGGTCCTGGAGGTATGAAAAAGACTCGGATGAAATCTAAGAGTTGGGGGGATAGATCCTTGAATATCCCGTGATCTCAAGTATGTCTCAACGTAGGTGCCCTCTGCGCGAACAGATTCCCGCCATATCCTTAACGCCATTTCATTTGACGCCATAGGGAGCCTGTCTCTTTGTTGGAGAGAATCATTCTTTTCTAGCAATCCTCTCCTGCGTAAGGCAGAGAGAATGTCAGGAAAAGAACACCCTGCATAACAATGCGCTAATAAGACTCCTTCCTCGCTTAAGGATAAAGAGAGGCTGGGCTTATGATCATCATGAGCAGGACAAAGACATGACCAACCGTTTCCGGTACGGGTTGCTTTGCCCAGCTGTTTTGCGATCAAGTCAATGGGAGGAATCATCATTTAGACACCTCCTTAGACCGACTGCGGATACGCCTTTTTGCACGACCACAAATGGGACGACAAATCTGTTGATCCGTATGATTAACAATGTTAGAAATAAAATACGAAAGCTTAATAAGCCCCTTCCCACCACGGAGGGGCTTTTCTTTTTTCCAGTTCATTATGAGTTTCCTCCTTCATTTTGGGCTTCAATCCAACGAGAAAACGCACTCTTAGAAATAAGGATCTTTCGCCCTATCCGACGGATACAACTATTAAAGCCGTTATCGTTAGCGCGGAAAATAAGGGCTCGAATCCCTCCTTCGGTAAACGCCGGGTTACTCGTGGTGAGTTGTCTGATGGTGATGTAGTCGTCTACGTCTCTATGCATAGAGGGATGTGTAGGTTGGTTATGAATTTGCATTCTTTTTACTCCTTTGAGTTATAAGAAGCAGCACAATTGCCGCTTCCTCATGAAGTAAACGTGAATTTTGTGAAGAAAAAAATCGGAAATGGGGTCAAGGCAAAAGGGAGAATCCCATTCCCCCATATAAATACAAACAAATTCAATAAGATAGGAAGAAGCGATTTCCGATGGGGTCACCCCTTATATTTGGCTCGTCCTTGTTGCGATTCAGGAAGACGTACTAAAGTTGCCATTGCATCGGCTAATTTTTGGCTTGGAGGAGTCTCCTTATGATCAGCTAGTTTTCTTTCAAATACGGCAGCTATGGCTTCTTTTTTGCTTTGATTTTTTCTCGTAATTTCCAACTCCCTTATCACCTCTTGCATCATCTCGAGGTAGGGAGTGGTATACGTGGAAGAAATCGCAGGTTCTGTATGTAAAGTAAGAAGATACTCATTAAGCACAGGGTGATAATCAATCCCTTTCTGCCTTGCCCATTCCAATCCCTTCCGAGGCTTTAGGGTGCTTTGTGCCCAATTATCGCGATCAGCATGGATAAGCTCAAAAGCCCCTCCAAGAATAGCAGCTTTCACGAGAGACAAATTCTTCTCATAAAGATCTGGCCTCAGAAAGATACGAGAGAATTTTTTAGGGAGTAGTATTTCTAGTTTATCTAGCCTGAAATTTCGATTTTTGGAATCATCGGATATATAATCCTGTGCTTCGGGATGTTCTGATATGAAATCGAGAACTTCTGGATCACAATGACTGAGATAGGCGCAGAGCTCGTGGCCAGTCCATAAATCAAATTTAGTGCAACTTTCATAAAATTCTCTTACTTCAGAAAGGTCATCTAATATTAATTTCTCTCCTGTGATTTCTGTGTAGGCTTTGAGAAGTGCAATGGGAAAATATGATAGGAATTGATAAATAAGTTTTAAAAATTGGGGGCGAGACTTAATCGTAGATCCCAACATCCCAGGAGTATTAAAATTTGATAGGAGGGTGACAATATTATCTACTTTGATAATATCCTCTAGTTTTTCAAACCCATCTTCATTTCTAATTGAGGGCCTTGCAAAAAGAATATTTTCCTTCAGCTTACTTCCTAAGTGTCTTATTTGCATTTCCTTCAATACAGAAGGTGGACTGTTGTGGGAGAGTATATCATCCACTCCTTGGAGAACACTTATGGGACTCGGGTCACATAGCCACCTTTTCCAAGACTCAACATCCTGTTCATGTAACTTTTGTGCAAACGGCTTATTCACCCAAAGATCCTTTCATTCATACGTTGAACCACTTTGGCTGTATGAGCTTCACTCAGGTGAGCATAGCGTTTTACCATCTGCAACGTTTTGTGCCCTAGAACTTCAGCGATTTCGGCAAGAGAAGCACCGTTCATGGCCAGATAACTGGCACAACTATGACGAAGGTCATGAAAGCGGAAATTGTCGATATTGGCTCGTTTTAAGGCTGCTTCCCATGCCGAACGGCTATCCCAAGGTCTTTGCGGCTTTGAAGGCGCTGGGAAGACCAAATCGGACGCAATATTCCTCATCTTGTTGTGTTCTTCCATGAGCTGCAAAGCATAATGAGCGAGAGGCAACAGGCGTCTTTCCTTGTTCTTTGTATCATGCAAGGTAATGACACGGCGCTGCAAATCAACATCACCCCAGCGTAGGTTGATGAGTTCCCCATGCCTTGCTCCCGTGCTGAGGGCCAGCACTACAAGTGTGTGGAGTTGGGGATTCGTTGAGACTTTACAGGCTTCTAAAAGTCGCTCCCGCTCATCATCATCAAGAAAACGTACCCGTCCTCGGGGTTCCGATAATTTGGAAATCTTTCTCATGGGGTTTTCATGAATCCATTCCCACTCATTGGTCGCTATAGCGAGAGCATGGCCTAAGGCCACCATGTAACGATTGACAGTAGAAGGGCTGCGGTATGCGTTCTTATTCTCTTTTGAAATCTTCTTGCCTGTAGAGGTTAGAAGCTTATCG
Organism: Alphaproteobacteria bacterium; assembly: GCA_027459605.1. Lineage (GTDB taxonomy): Bacteria > Pseudomonadota > Alphaproteobacteria > UBA9655 > UBA9655 > UBA9655. The sequence continues at coordinate 3,457 of DAIDHR010000020.1, read as the reverse complement.
CGTTGCTCCACAATAAGAGCCCTGGTGAGATCAGATAAAAGGTAAGATCCAATTTCTTTTCTCCACCAATTTAGTAACTTTTTGACATCTACATAACGCTTAGGATTTTTCTTCTCAATCTCACGAAGATACCTGTCAATAAAATCTGAAACAGTGTGTTTCTTAGCTTCTATAGTTTTAAAGTATCTGCCTTCTCGTATGCTGGCCTCTGTTTGTTTTGCCCATTCCTTTGCATCTGTCTTACGCTCAAAGGTAGCCGATTGGGAGGGAAATCCTTTCAGGCGAACTTTCGCTCTGTACCCTGTTGTTCCATCAGCAGTGCGTCGTGTTTCAATCGTTGCCATCGTCCATCCCTTAATGATGAGAGAAGTCTATAGCGAAACATAAACAATGGCAACAGAGCCTCAAACCGTTCCATATCCTTATATTTTTATAGAAAGTCGGCCAAAATATATGATCTCTATTTTGACATGGGACAACCGAGGGACAGTTTAAAGAAGTTCAACGGAATCCTCCAATTAAGGAATGAATAGAGGATCATCAATGACGTTCATCATATGTCTTTTGTTATTCTCAAGTGTCCCGTGAGTGTCCCAAATGGCAATTTAAAGAGGGAAATTTCTTATCTAAAAACCACTGAAACTGGCGGAGGGAGTGGGATTCGAACCCACGGTACGCTTGCGCGCACAACGGTTTTCGAGACCGCCCCATTCGACCGCTCTGGCATCCCTCCGCGTTTGTTGAAGCTAACGGAGGTAAAAAAAAGGTTCAAGAGGAAAGGAGTTATAGTCAGGCTCATCTTATGAAAATTTCCAGCCATTTTGGCAATGACAAACTTATATTTTGCGCATAGGATAAATTATGTCCCCCACAAAGGGAAAGGTTAAAAGGATCTTAATTCTTCCGTAAATTTTCGTTAGACGACTCTGGAACTAAAGACCATTTAATTAACCAAAAAAGTCGTATTACATTCTTTTAATGACTTTCAGCCTTCAAGATTTGTTTGGAAAGTTTCGTCAAATGGTTTTTTTGAAGGGGTATCGATCCAAGAATGCAGCCAAAGACAAGGCAAGCTACTGGAGCTAAATAGAATTGAAGAGATTCAACGAGGGTTGTTAAAATAATGGGAGTGAATCCTCCAAAAATTGCATGGCCTAAAGAATATCCAAAGGCAATCCCACTATATCGTTCATTCACCGGAAAGAGCTCAACTAATAGTGCACTTGTTGGAGCAGCATAGGCCATTGCGAAAAGGCTTAAGATAAGCTGAGTGAAAAATATACTTCCAAAACTTGGTTCGGATCCAATGAAAAGAAAAAGAGGATATGAAAAAAGGAGCATTCCTAAAAGACCACCAAACATAACAATTTGTCGCCCATAACGTTGTGCTAGCGCTCCAAATTGAGGGAGTAACACTATCCAAAAAGCCATTAGCCCAGCATTTAAAGTGAGAACTAATTGAGGTTCTAAATTAAGTTTCTTTGTGAAAATCCCATTTAGGTAAATAAAGATAATAAAGAAGGGAATCGCAACTCCTGCCGAAGTGCTAGCAGCATAAAAAAGATTAATTTTTTCATTCCTTAGAAGATCAAGGAAGGGGGCTTTAAGAATTTTTCCTTGTTCTTTATTTTTAATAAACTCGGGGCTCTCTTTTAATTGTTTTCTGATGTAATATCCAATAAAAGCAATTAAAGAACCCATGACAAAAGTGAGTCTCCACCCCCAACTTGGCATAAAAGAAGATGTAAAAATGGCTCCGAATACTGTTCCTAAAAGGGTTCCAAAATAACAAGAGAGGACAAGCCAAGCACTAGCCTTATCTTTTTCAGTGGGGCTAGCGCTTTCAATGATGTACGTGGCAGCCCCACTCGATTCCCCTCCAACACATAACCCTTGAATAGTTCTGAATAAAATTAAAAGAAAGGGGGCCCAAATGCCAATTTGATCATAGGTAGGGAGTAAAGCAATACTTAAGGTTGGAATCGTAACAAGCAGGATTGAAAGAGAGAGGGTATTTTTTCGTCCCCAACGGTCCCCAAGATGACCGAAAACAATCCCCCCGAGAGGTCTTGCTAAAAATCCAACCCCATAGCTTCCCATGCTAGCAATGAGAGAGAGGCTAGGATTTTCACTAGGAAAAAACAGAGGGGCTAAGATAGTGGCAAAAAAACCATAGAGCATAAAATCGTAATACTCAAGGGCATTCCCAAGTATAACCGCGATGTTCTTCTTATTATTTATATACATAAAATCCCTCAACTTCTAAAATAGACAGCACTACACATTAGATATTTACAAATTATTTTTAAAATGGTTTAAAAGAAAAGTTTTTAACAACTCTATCCTTTTTATTTTTTTATTTCGAGCTGAATAAATATAATAAGCATCGATTGTAGGGCCGTTTTCCTCTGGAAGAACTTCAAGAAGAGAGGAGCCATCCAACTGAGGATGCTCTTTTGATAAAGGAGCAATGCCCATTCCAGCTTCGGCAAGGTTAAAGAGGCCGATAGCAGAATTGATCATTATATATGGTTCTCGGACCTCTCCTTTTTCAAGTCCCAGGGTAAGATGCCAATTGGCTTGATTAAAAGGATGAACCGTTTTTGGGTCTCCGTAAGCTAGTAATCGATGATTGTTCAAGTCAGAAATGTTTTGCGGAATTCCAAAGGTTTTTAAATACTCTTTGCTGGCATAAAGCTTCAAATGAAAGGTTGTAATATAAGTTTGAAGCAAGGAATCATCTGAAGCAATAAAGGGCGAAATAGCAGCATCTGCTTGATCAGAATGAAGGTTGGGAATTACATCACTTCCAAAAATGGCTAACTGAATTTTAGGATACTTTTTCAAAAATTCTGGCATAAGAATAGATAAATATAGAGTAGCAAAGGTCGACGTTGCCGCAATTCTGATAGTGCCAAGGGGTTCATTTTCTTCCTCGTCGAGGGAAATCTTAGCTAGGGATAATTCTGAAGACATTTTTTCAATAGTTTCAAAAAGAACCTCTCCCTGACGTGTTAAAGCCAAACCTCGAGGGAGCCTCTCAAAGAGACGAATTCCTATTTGATTTTCTAAGATACTAACACTCCTGCTTAAAGCTGGCTGACTTATATTAAGAACGTCAGATGCAGCATTAAAACTGCCAACTTGGGCAATTTGATAGAAAATTCTTAATTTATCCCAATCAACATTAAATTTTTCCATAAGAGTCTCGAGAAAATACCACTAATATAGGATAATTTAACTATTAAAGAATTAAATTGCAATAATATTAAACGTTTTCTTTGAAAAAATAAAACTGAAGTGTGACTCGGAAAGCACAATGGATGCCTGAATCTTATGAAAATAAAAAAACATCTACAAATCCAACCGATTTACATAAGAGAACCTGCTGCAAAAGTGTTTGAATGAAGAAGGAGGTTAGAGCGGGAGTTAAAATTGACAAGAAGGGAGGGAAATA
>DAIDHR010000019.1 GCA_027459605.1 Alphaproteobacteria bacterium | reverse complement strand
ATGACATTTCTTATCCTTTTCAGTGAGTTAGCCTAATCTTAGACTATCACATCTCTAGGACTTTTGCAGCAGGTTCTGTTTAGATTATTTATATTTTTAAATGCATTGTTGTTTGTGAATAATACTTTTGCAACAAAAATAGAGACATTTAGGATTGAATTTGAAGATAGATCTGTACATGACATAAGAGGGCTAAAAATACCTGTACAAGTAAAAATTTGGGATGGAGAGGAAGTGATAGATTATGAAAATGATGTTAGATATTACAATGAACTTTTTTCATATTCAATAAATGATAATTTTTAAAGCTGGTGATCCTCAAACCTATAATCCAATTATGCTGTTAGCAAAAGACATCGAAATTCCGCATCATGTGAAATCCTTAAGATTTACAATTGCTGTAGGAAAAAATGCAAAATATAAGCAGGAGTGTTTAGTAGCTCGTGACAAATATGCGGTTGACTTAAATGAAGGAAAAATTTCTTTTCAAGCCATTAAATTAAAAGCCCTTTTAAGGGGATATCCAGATAGTAGCCCCTTTGATTCAGTTGCTACGGAAGCACATGTAATGCTGGAGGATAAACCCATTGCATATTATCGTTATAGTACAGCTCAAACCAAAGCTAAGGATGTTGCTCAAAATCCTAAGGATTTACCAATCGTTCCTCTAGCTGTTAAAGCTGATAAAGAACTACAAATAACTTCTCCAAAAGGAATAAGTGCTCCAACAGTTAAGGGTGATGAAGAGGAAAAGGAAGAGAAGCCACAAATAACTCCTCCAAACCCAATAACTGCTCCAAAAGTTATGGTCCTGCAAGACCTCAACACTCTTAATTGGGGATGGCAATCTGCAGGCTCACAACTTGTAAAAACAAAGGATGGATTATACAAACTTATAACGGATACAACGGGCTCGTCTCAGGTTAAGTATACCTTTGACCTTCCAGCCTCAGTAAAGACCGTTAAAATTCCTTACACAGTTGATGTTGAGGGATGTACCGCTTTTGGTTTATTGAATACCGACCGGTCCAAATTTATCATCCAAAAGTCTTTCAAAAGTGGTAATTACAATGACACACTGGAAATCCAACCCAAAGGAGAGACTCAATTGACGCTCGTTATTTCTAATAACTTAAAAAGTTTAAAAAAATCTTCCACAGTCATTTTAAAGAATCTTCAAATTTTGTTGGAGGAATAGAAAGGTTTGTTTCTGGATTGCTCTTGTTTCTAAAAGAGCAATCCAAATTTTTTCTCTAGATTTTCCTTTTATTGTCCCTTTAAGAATTGAATAATTCCTGAAAAATCAAGCCTTTGTCCACCATTGTTACAGAAAAGAGTATAGAGAGCCAAAGCTTCTTCGCCTAAGGGGGATGAAACGTTTGTCATTTGAGAAGCTTGGGCTGCGAGCTTGAGATCCTTCGTCATCATAGCTGCCGTAAATCCAGCAGCATAATCTCGATTAGCAGGCGAAGTCGGTACAGGGCCTGGAACAGGGCAGTATTTGGAGATCGACCAACACTGGGCAGAAGATTGGGAGGCCACCTCAAAAAATTTATGTTTATCAAGCTCTAACTTTTCTGAAAGGTTAAAGGCTTCACTTACACCAATCATGGTGATTCCCAAAACCAAGTTATTACAGATTTTAGCCGCTTGGCCAAGGCCAGGGCCTCCACAATAGATAATTGTTTTGCCCATCATTTCGAGGAAGGGGTGGAGGGCTTTAAAATGCTCCTCTTCACCCCCAATCATAAAAGTGAGAGTGGCCGCTTCTGCCCCAGCAACGCCTCCAGAAACAGGAGCATCGATTAGTCTGAGAGATCTTTTTTCCGCCTCTTTATGAATATAACGAGAGGTTTCCATATCAATTGTTGAGCATTCAGCAATCAGAGCATCAGGGGTGGTATGACCAAAGATCCCATTGGGACCTTCATAGGCGGCTTTTACATGTTTACCTTCGGGTAACATCGTTATCACAACATCAGCTCCCTTAACAGTAGAAGGAATGTCCTGTCCTGAAACTCCACCCACCTCAACAAAAGCTCTCATCGCTTCTGGAACAAGGTCATACCCTTTAACTGAATGGCCAACCTTAAGAAGATTTTTAGCCATTGGAAGGCCCATATGTCCAAGACCGATAAAGGCAATCTCTGTCATCTTTACTCCATTCCGATAAAGGTACTCTTTAAATTTAAATCCATTTCAGTTAAGAAAGTCTTTATATTCTTAAACAATAAATAGAAAAAATAATTCTGATCCTCATGTTCACCGAGGAGGTATATTAAGCTCCTTTTTATGAAGAGGAGAAAAATAATGGTCAATTTCTTGAGAGGTGAGATCCTCTATTTTATCTGGTTTCCATTGAGGAAGCTTATCTTTATCAACTAAAACGGCTCGCACCCCTTCGCTAAAATCGTGGTCTTGGATAAATCGTTGGCTAAGACGAAACTCAAGCTTCATTCGGTCCATGAAAGATAAATGGGGGCCTTCCTCTTTTAACTGGCGAAAAACAACGGCTAAGCTTGTGGGGGAATTGGCCATTAAGATATTCAATGTATTTTGGGCAAAAGGGGAAGAATCGCCACCCAGGCTTTCTATGATCTGCCTGAGGGAATGGTGGCTGAAGTGTTTTTTAATCACATCTGAATGATTTTCAAGGAATCCCTTAACTTGGAATTTTTGACAATAGGTTGATAGTGCCGATTCAAGGGAAATTCCTTTAGAAAGTTCCTCTTTAAATACGGTAAGATCTGACGATAGGATAAAGTGAGTTGCAAGCCCTGACCAAAGAGCGTCTTCTGCCCTAAGACGATATCCTGTGAGTCCCAAATAAAGCCCTATTGAATCAGGAGTTTTATTTAAAAATGTTGTGGCGCCTACATCAGGAAAAAACCCAATCCCCGTTTCTGGCATAGCGAGAAGCGCTCGTTCGGTTACAATACGGTGGCTTCCATTGATGGAGATACCGAGACCTCCTCCCATAGCGATTCCATCAATTATGGCAATATAAGGTTTTTTGTAGGCGTGAATATGAGCATTCAAAGTATACTCTTCGCGGAAAAAAGCATCGCAGGTTTCAAGGTCGCCCGATTTTTTAGCTTCATAGACGGCTCGAACATCACCCCCAGCACAAAAGGCTTTGTCTCCAGCTCCCTGAATGATGACGGCTTTTATTGTGGGGATTTCCTCCCATTCTTTTAGAATCTTTGCTATCTCACGAATGATACTTAAAGAAAGGGCATTAAGGACTTCCGGTCGATTCAAGGTAAGCCAACCAATGTTTCCTTTTACTTCACTGAGGAGCTCGTTATGTATTCTGGTCATACCATGACTCCCTTGACCCATTATTTAAGAAGATCCCGAGCAATAATGACCCTCATAATCTCATTGGTCCCTTCTAAGATTTGGTGGACCCGAAGGTCGCGTACAAACCGTTCAATTTGATAATCTTTAATGTAGCCATAGCCCCCATGGAGTTGGAGGGCTTCATTTGCAATACGAAAGCCCACATCCGTTGCAAAGCGCTTAGCCATGGCGCAAGCAACAGTCGCATCTGCGTCTCCTTCTTGAAGTTTCAGGGCAGCCCGGTGAACCATAAGGCGAGCTGCTTCAAGATCAGTTGCCATATCGGCTATGCGAAACTGCAGAGCTTCAAATTCAGCAAGTTTTTTCCCAAATTGGGACCGATCCTTCAGATAGGATCTGGCGGCTTCTAAGCAAGCTCGGGCCCCTCCAAGGGAACATGAGGCAATGTTAATCCGTCCCCCATCAAGGCCTTTCATAGCAATTTTAAATCCTTCCCCTTCTGCACCTAAGCCATTTGCAATGGGAACTCGACAATCTTGAAAAATAACAGCCGTCGTGGGTTGGCTATTCCAGCCCATTTTCTTTTCTTTTTTACCAAAGGTAAGCCCAGGAGTACCGCGCTCCACCACGAGAGCTGTAATACCTTTCGGTCCTTCACCACCTGTTCGGATCATACAGAGATATAGGTCACTTACACCACCTCCAGAAATAAAAGCTTTTTCCCCATTCAGGATATAGTGGTTACCCTCTCGAATCGCTTTTGTTTTTAAGGAAGCTGCATCAGAGCCTGCGCTTGGTTCAGTTAAACAATAACTAGAAAGAGTATCCATGGTCATTAGGCCCGGAAGCCATTTCTGCCGTTGGTCTGAATTCCCAAAGGTACCGATCATCCAGGAAACCATATTATGAATAGAAATATAGGCGGCTGTTGATACACAGGCGGTTGAGAGTTCCTCAAAAATAAGAGAAGCTTCCAAGCGTCCAAGACCGCACCCTCCATGCTCTTCGCTGATGTAAATTCCAGCAAACCCAAGAGTGGCGGCCTTCCTTAAAGTATCCACGGGAAAGAAACACTCTTCATCCCAGCGTTGGGCATAGGGTTCCATTTCCTTTTTGGCAAAGGCTTTGGCGGCCTCTTTAAAGGCGATCTGCTCTTTAGTGAGTTGGAAATCCATTGAAATTCCTATTTATTCCCTGTTTGATTATTATGACAGAATATGGCACAGGAGAGCAAGCTGACAGGTATAAAAAGGGAATTGGTCGTAACTAACTATTTGACTCTTCCGTTAAAGATGTCTCCCAGCCAATAAGCAGTGTTAGCTTTATCAAAGCGTCTTGAACGACTTTTTTTGAAAGAGTTGTGATTTTTTGAGCATTTCTTACCGTCCAATCAAGTGAACGAACGTGATCAGCTAAAATAACACCTTCAACTTCAGGAGAATTTACTGAAACTTCAAAAGGGTATCCCTTGACTTGACTTGTGATAGGCATAACCAATGCGAGATTTGTCTTTTTATTATAAGATCTTGGAGAAATAACTAATGCAGGTCTTTTTTTCTTAATTTCATTTTCTTTTTGAGGTTCAAAATCAATCCAGATAACATCACCTTGATCAGGAACATATGCTACCATACCTCATGTCCCCTCGGACCATCATCTTCAAAAATTTCTCCATGAGTATTTTCAGGCGTAATTTGAGATACAAGGTGTTCAAGGGTATCTTTTTGAGGCTTAATAAGTAAGTGATCATCTTCCAGTAAAATCTCAACCATAGCTCCAGATTCTAAATGAAGACGTCGAGAAAATTGAACAGGGATTCTTAAAGCTAAGCTATTTCCCCATTTCTGAATGTGTGTCCGCATAATTTATCTCCTTGATATACATTGTATATACATCGAGAGAGAAAGTCAAGAAATAAAGGGTTTAATACAAATACCGTTTTGATATGAGTGTAAAAAGGAGAAGGTCTTTCCGGAAAAAACGCCCATATTGTAAAGACGGAAGAACCATAAAAAGTGCCCCTTTACCCTTGATATATGACATTAAAACACACTTCAGCATCTTCCTCATCTATCTCAATCTCAAAATGTTTTACGCGAGAAGTTTCTCCGCGAATAAGGGAAATGCTTGATTTTGGAATATGAAGCATTTTTGACAAAAGCTTAATTAAAGCCGCGTTGGCTTTTCCACCTTCTGGAACAGCGGTTACTTTAGCACGAAGTATTTTGCTTCCATCCACATCCAAAGCCCAGCCTTCGATCTTATTTTGAGAAGCTTTAGGGGTTAAGTGAACAACTAAGCGCATGGCTAAAAAGGAAAGGTTTTACGTAAAATTTCGTCAACCTCATTTAAAGTTACAGAAAGACCTAGGTCAGCCATGGAAGTCACCCCAAATTCACGGATTCCACAGGGAATGATATGTTGATAATGATTTAAATCAGGAGCGACATTTAAGGCCAAGCCGTGGGAGGTGATCCATTTTTGAACGCGGATGCCGAAGGCTGCAATTTTATGATCTTGTCCGTTCTTTTGAACCCAGATGCCGATACGTCCAGGACGGCGTTCACCGGTAATACCAAAATGGGCAAGTGTTTGAACCACCCATTCTTCAAGCTCAAAGACATAACGACGAATGTCCTGGTGTCGCCTATTTAAGTCGATCATAAGATAAACGACACGTTGTCCGGGCCCGTGGTAGGTTACTTGCCCACCTCTTCCGGTTTTAAAAACAGGAAGACAACTGGTGGAAAGGATATCCCTTTCTTGTCCGCTCGAACCTTGAGTATAGAGGGGCGGATGCTCTAAAAACCAAATACATTCGGGAGCATCTTTATGTTGGATAGCTTTGACCCTTTCCTCCATCCAGGAAAGAGCATCCAAATAGGGGACATATCCTTGTTGAGATTTCCATTCAATCATATTTCCACAGTTTGGGGTTGTTCTCATGGTGATTTCCGTGTAAAGACGCTTGCAGCATTTGGATAGATTTGTTATCCCAGGTGTAGCACTATGAATAAAAAGGTGAAACCCAAAATTTTTGCGGTCGTGGCGGAATTGGTAGACGCGCAGCGTTGAGGTCGCTGTGGGAGAGATCCCGTGGAAGTTCGAGTCTTCTCGACCGCACCAGAAACAGAAGTCAGGAACAGGAGTCAGGTATCAGGAAAGCGAAGGACTTATATATACTCAAAGGATTTCAAGTTTTCGGGTAGGCGCCCGAGGGCGAGCGCGATAAGTGTATTGAAATACGTGACAGAGAGCGAGCCCCGAAGAGCCTGCCCCCGCGAAGGCCGGAGGCAACGCCCCCGAAACTTAAAAGGTGAAGAGTATACAGCTCATCCTGTTCCCTGACTTCTACTGCCTGATTAAGGAGGTCAGGGTGAAAGAGACAGGAAGTAGGAGTCAGGGTCTTTATCAACAAGCACTCGATTATCACCGCTCAAATCCAGCTGGTAAGCTTAAGGTTGTGGCAACAAAGCCCCTTTCAACACAAGAGGATTTGGCTCTTGCTTATTCTCCAGGGGTAGCGGCGGTCAGTGAAGCTATCCAAGAAAATCCCCAAGAGGCAGCAGCTCTCACAGCAAGGGCAAACCTTGTAGCTGTTATTAGCAATGGGACGGCCGTGTTAGGTCTTGGAAATATTGGCCCTTTAGCAGCTAAGCCGGTCATGGAGGGAAAAGCAGTTCTCTTCAAAAAATTTGCTGGGATTGATGTTTTTGATATTGAAATCAATGAGTCAGATCCTGACAAACTTGTTGATATTATTGCAAGCCTTGAGCCTACTTTTGGGGGGATTAACCTTGAAGATATTAAGGCGCCCGAATGCTTTCATGTGGAACAAAAACTGAAGGGGCGGATGAATATCCCTGTTTTTCATGATGATCAACATGGGACAGCCATTATTGTGGGAGCAGCTATTCTGAATGCTCTTAAGCTCGTTAAAAAGAAAATTCAGGACGTTAAGCTTGTCACTTCTGGAGCTGGAGCTGCAGCAATTGCTTGCCTTGATATCCTTGTAAGTTTGGGACTAAAGAAGGAGAATATTATTGCAACGGACCAAGCAGGGGTCATCTATAAGGAACGCCCCGAGAAAATGGATCCCTTCAAGGAAAAATACGCAACAGACCAAAAGCTGCACACTCTTACAGAAGCAATCAAAGGAGCAGACATCTTTTTAGGCCTTTCTGTCGGGGGTGTCGTGAAAAAGGAGATGGTGGCAACTATGGCTGACCAACCCATTATTTTGGCCCTTGCTAATCCGATTCCTGAAATTTTACCAGAAGAGGTTCATCTTGTTCGCTCGGATGCCATCATTGCTACGGGGCGTTCAGACTATCCCAATCAGGTCAATAATGTCTTATGCTTTCCCTTTATCTTTCGAGGAGCCCTTGACGTTGGAGCAACCACCATCAATGAGGAAATGAAACTAGCTTGTGTCCATGCCCTTGCTGATCTAACCCTTCAGGAACCCTCGGATGTGGTTACCTCCATTTATGCTAATGAAGTCTTAAGATTTGGACCAAATTATATTATTCCGAAACCTTTTGATCCTCGGCTAGTGACTGAGCTTCCGCCAGCTATTGCTTTAGCGGCTATGAGTTCGGGAGTTGCAACGCGTCCCCTCGAGGATCTCGACAGTTACAAACAAAAAATGTCAGAGTTTGTTTATCGATCAAGCCTCATCATGAAACCCATTTTCGGCCGTGCACAGGGTATGCCTCTTCGTATTGCCTATGCAGAAGGAGAAAATGAGAAAGTTCTCCAAGCAGCCCAACATGTTATCGATGAGAAGATAGGTTTTCCCATTATTATTGGAAGGCGGGACGTTGTGGCTACCCGTCTTAAGAGGCTAAATCTTCGGATGGAAATGAATAAAGATTTTGAGCTTGTTGACCCTCAAAATGATCCTCGTTACCACCAATACTGGTCTGAATATCACCGTCTGATGGAACGTAAAGGGGTGTCCCCCGATTTTGCAAAAATTGTCCTTCGAACAAATGCTTCTGTCATTGCATGTCTCATGGTTCATTTTGGTGAGGCTGATACAGCCCTTTGTGGACCTACGGGACGCTATGGACATCATCTTGAATCAATTCTTGATGTTGTTGGGCTTCAGCCGGGACTGGAAGTCGCAGCATCTATGAGCATTATGGTTTTGGATAAGGGGTCTTTTTTCTTTTGTGATCCTTATGTAAACTTAGATCCGACAGCTTGCCAGCTGGCTGAAATGGCTGTTATGGCTGCAGAACAGGTGCGTAAATTTGGGATCATCCCAAAACTTGCTCTATTATCTCATTCAAACTTTGGATCTGCACAATCTGACTCAGCCGTTAAGATGAGAAAAGTTCTTAAGCAAATTAATGTTATAGCTCCTGAATTAGAAGTTGAAGGTGAAATGCACGCAGATGCAGCCTTGAACGAAATGATTCGCATGCGAACCTTCCCAAATTCCGTTTTGAAGGGACAGGCCAATCTTTTGATTATGCCAAATCTGGATACGGCCAATATTGCTTTTAATATAATAAAAGCCATGGCTGATGGGCAGCCCATTGGGCCTGTTTTATTGGGGCCTGCAAAGCCTATTCATATTCTCACCCCATCCGTGACTATTCGAGGAATCTTCAATATGTCGGCTCTTGCTGTTGTGGATGCACAAACTCTTCCTCCTTCCACCTAGAGGGACTATGGTCGAAAAAGAGCATTTTCAAATAGCAGATCAGGAAGAAAATGAAACTCTTTATGGGGTTTCACAAGATACGATTCGAGCTCTCGAAGAAGCCCTTGAGGAAAACAATACAGAATTAGTAGGGCGACTTATTGAGCCACTTCATGCAGCAGACGTTGCAACAGTCATAGAATATCTTCCTCCGACCTTGCGCCATACTCTAATTGAACTCTTACGACCCACCTTTGATCCTGAAATCCTTGCAGATCTTAATGATATTGTTCGCGAAGAGGTAGTTGAACAGCTGGGGACCCAGGATATTGCTGAAGCCATCTCAAAATTAAAGAGCGATGATGCCCTTGCTTTAATTGAATATTTAGACGAAGACAAACGAAAAGAGGTTTTAAAATCCATTCCCGTTCGGGAACGGGTTATCTTGGAAGAAGTTCTGACTTATCCTGAGGATAGTGCAGCCCGGCTTATGCAAAGAGAAATTGTATGCGTCCCTAGTTTTTGGACAGTTGCTGATACTTTACAGTATATGGGCAAAGAAAAGAATCTTCCTGAAAAATTTTATGATCTTTTTGTTGTGGATCCAAAACATATGCCTATTGGAGGGGTGCCTTTAAGTTTGTTATTGCGTCAATCTCCCACCACCAAAATCAGAGACATAATGATGGTGGATATCAAGCGGATCCCGACCCTTATGGATCAAGAGGAAGTAGCCCTTCTTTTCAGGAAATATGGTCTTGTTTCAGCTCCTGTGGTGGATGAAGTGGGGCGAATTGTTGGAATGATAACCGTCGATGATGTGGTCTATGTTATTGAAGAAGAAGCTGAAAAAGATATCATGCTTCTAGCTCGTGTTAACGAATCGGATTTTTTTGAACCGCTTTTGAGCACCTCTTATTCTCGCATTCGTTGGTTGATGATTACACTTTTAAACATGATCATGGCAGCAACAGTTATCTCACAATTTCAAGAAACCATTGAGAAAATGGTAGCCCTTGCTGTTTTAATGCCTATTAATGCGGCCATGAGTGGGAACGCGGGGATGCAAGTGGTAACAGTTACAGTCAGAGCTATTGCAACTCGAGAATTAGGTGGGGTTAACATGAGCCGTGCCATTTGGAAAGAAGTTCTTGTGGGACTCATCAATGGTGTTGTATTCGGCGGAGTTATGGGAGCAATTGCTGCTTTTTGGTTTGCAGATCCTGCCTTAGGGATAGTCCTCGGGGGAGCATTGATTTTAAATATGATGGTTGCTGCAGTCGGAGGTGTAATTATGCCAATTTTAATTGATAAAATGGATATGGATCCTGCAATCAGCGCCGGTCCTATTTTAACGACGACAACAGATTTATTAGGTTTTGCAACCTTTTTAGGATTTGCCAAGCTATTTTTAGTTTAAAAAAATAATCAATAACATTCGTTAAAATGGCTCTCAACTTTAACAGTCATTCGGCCCTTTCTCTAACCCCTTCAGTTTCTTAAGAACGCCCTTCTTGTGATTACGAGGAAATCAGACAGTTTTGGAGTGTATTCTAGGCAAGTGGAAAATTTTAATAAATTTTAAACCATTTTATGTTAATTTGCCTTTTGGAGATTATCAACTCGTGCTTTCCATGAGAGCATATATCTTCAAAACAACATAATACAAGGAGGACAAATGAAAAATTACGTTTTAGCTACGGCTTCAGCTCTCGTGCTTATCATGATATCTGGGGCAAATGCACAAGAGAAAATGGGAGAAAATATGCCTGCAGCTCCTATGGAGATGGAAGGAAAAGAAGCTCCTGAAACAGGTATGAAGGAAGCTATGCCTCACGAAAAGGCAGCACCATGCCCTCCCAAGCATCATCGCAAGAAGCATCATAGGAAGCACCACAAGCACCATGTGCATCATGCTCGCCCAACTTCGATGGAATCAAATATTCTTGTTCCAGTTGTTCAACCTTGCGGATGCGAAACACCTTGTGAGACGAGTCCATGTCAAGCTGAAACATGTGAAACAAATGCTTGCGCTCCTCAATACTACCAGGGACGTCAGGAAAATCCATACTGGTATGCCGGAGGATATTTCTGGTACCCTCACGCTAGTGCAAATATGTTGCCAAATTATGTACCTTTGCGTACTCAAGGCATGTATTGGTATCCTAGCCGCATGCATCCTCATGCAGTATATGTGGAGGGAACCAACCCGGTTTATGCTTATCCCATTTCTATGTACGCGCCAAGCCCAATTGATGCTAGGCTGTATAAGAGGCGAGCTGGAAGATAACAATCCAAATAGAAAAGGAGAGGCTTACACCTTTCCTTTTTATTTTTTACCTTGAATCTTTTTTTCTTGATCAACTCTACCTACATAAAAAATAAGAGGAGTTCATTATGAAAAATGGTGATAAAAAAAGGAGAATAATCATGCCAAGACATTTGATTCCAATCCAACGTGGACTTGTTGCTGATCCTTTTAATTTCTTAAGGCAAGAGATTGATCGTCTTTTTGAGACAAGCACAGCGGTACAGGGCATAACACCGGACTTTGAAGTTAAAGAAAGCAAAGACGGACTTCAGGTAACCGCGGAACTTCCGGGAGTTTCAGAAAAAGATATTCATATATCCCTTGCTGATAACATCCTTACCATCAGTGGAGAAAAAAAATCTGAGGAAATTAAAGAAGGAGAGACCTACCATATTACAGAGCGTTCTTATGGATCTTTTACCCGATCTTTAAAACTTCCTTATGAACCTGAGCAAAAGAGAATTTCGGCTTCTTTTAAAGACGGGATTTTGCAGCTTTCAATCCCTCGATCTGAAAAATCAAAGCCAAATGTTCATAAAATAGAAATTCAAAAAAAATAAGAAAGGGAGAAGACTATTTCTTCTCCTTTCGTAACCAGTTGTAAAGGTTAGCCTTAATTTTCACGTATACTGCGAGGTGGGATGGATGGTTACACGACCCGTTTTTCTTATTAATCAATACCCATCGATTGCCCTGTAAATTGATTTTTGTTGAATTCGATAGATGGTTTAACTTGAATTCTAAAGAGACTCTTAGAAGTGTAAACTTTTACGTCTTTCCTTAGCTAGCTGGAGAGATTACATTGGGTTAACTAAGCAAATCATAAACGAGCCCTCATTCTTTTTTCTCAGCTTTTGCGAAAGCTTAAATATTTCCTTCCTTTTTTAACTAAACATCGTAATATTTAAATTTTTCAAAGTTTCTCTCATATAGATGGATTTTTTACTTTTTACTTATTCATCTTACTTTTTTGTAAAAGTCTTGCATTCTTTTCTATTGACGGCAAAAGCGACATCGGTATGATGCGCATCATTAGGCCCCTGTGGCGGAATTGGCAGACGCGGCAGACTCAAAATCTGTTGTCCGCAAGGACGTGGGAGTTCGACCCTCCCCGGGGGCACCAAGGAAAGGTTAAGGTTTTCCCATATCTGGACTATTTTAAATGCCTCTTCTTCTTTTTCTTCACCAAATAATAAACTTTATTTTTGGGAGGCATGAGTCGAGAGAATAGAGCCTAATCCTGGTAAAGAACATTATTTAATTGCTGCTAAATTAAATGTTCTCAAAGCTCAGCAAAATACCTTGCGAAGCGCCTTGCCGAAGAAAAAAAGAAGGAAACAAAGCAGTCAGGTTCTTTTCAAAGTTTAACCCTTTTAATTAGTTGAGAAATTAGCAAAATCCTATAATGGCTCTTGGATGGTTTTGGTCTAAAATCAAGATCATTCAGGTTAACGCTTTGGAGATAATCTTTAAAGATTTTAATATCCTTAAGATCAAATTTTATTATATAATTTCAAACAGCACGGAAAATTTTACGCTAGAGCTCAGAATATTTGTATAAACTATCATGAAAAAAATCCTCTTTCTTCTGCTCTCTTTCATTTTTCTTCTCTTAGTTCAGGAGTATGAAGTCCTCTCCAGTAAAATTGTTGTCCAACTCAACGTGGATGGACCGATTGGCCCTGCGATTGAAGATTATGTTCATCAAGGAATTGAACAAGCGACATCTGAAAAGGCTGAACTTATAATTTTAAAACTCAATACCCCAGGGGGTCTTGATAAAACAATGCGGGAGATTATCTCTGATATTCTCGCCTCCCCTATCCCCGTTGTAACTTATGTTGCACCAGAGGGTTCTCGAGCTGCAAGCGCCGGAACCTATATCCTTTATGCAAGCCACATTGCAGCCATGACCTCTGCAACTAACTTAGGAGCCGCTACCCCCATTTCTATAGGAGACTTAGGATTTGGAGAGTCGAAGGAAGAAACATCGTCTGAAATGCAATTGCAAAAAAAGATGATGAGTGATTCTGTAGCTTATATCAGGGAGTTAGCTCACCTTCGAGGACGAAATGCTGATTGGGCTGAAAAAGCAGTTCGAGAAGCAGCGAGTCTTTCATCAGGCCAAGCCTTGCAATTGCGAGTCATTGATATCCTAGCCCATGATGTTCCTGATCTTTTAAAACAGATTAATGGAAAGACCGTTACCCTCCTAAACCAACCAAAAGTATTAAATACCCAAGATGTAAAAGTTGAGGTCTTAGAGCCTAACTGGCGTATTCGTTTCCTTCAAGTCATCACAGACCCCAACATTGCTTATATTTTGCTCATTATTGGTATTTGGGGAATTTTTTTCGAATTCGTCAATCCTGGGATGGTTCTTCCTGGCGTTGCAGGTACAATTGCTTTGCTTTTAGGTCTTTATGCTTTTCAACTTCTCCCCATCCATTATACAGGGCTTGCTTTAACAATCATGGGACTGATTTTTATGGCTTCAGAACTTCTGGTTCCAACCCATGGTGTTCTGAGCATTGGCGGCGTGATCGCCTTTTTTTTCGGATCTATCCTGCTCCTAAATGTCAAAGGCTATTCAACCCCTTGGGGCTTAATTATTGGCATGAGCGCGGGCTCTCTCACCTTCTTTATAATCCTTCTTGGATTTGCCTTAAAGGCAAGGAAAAAGAAGATTGTGAGCGGACATGAAGCCCTTCTGGGAAGCATTGCCATTGTCCAAAATGATTTCACGAATGAGGGCTGGGTCAAAGTTGGGGGAGAGCTTTGGAAAGCCCGCTCTAGCCTTCCTTTAAAAAAAGGACAATTAGTTGAAATTACTCACTATAAAGGGTTAGAATTAACCGTAAAACCATTAAACAAAAGAGGCACTTAAATGTACGAAGTTTCACCAGACATGCAAAATACTTACCTTATTTTAGGCGCTGTTGGATTTATCATTCTTCTCTTTTTGCTTCGTAGCATTCGTATTCTCTGGGAATTTGAGCGGGGTGTTGTCTTTACACTTGGTCGCTTTTGGAAAGTTAAAGGCCCTGGCATTATTCTTGTCATTCCTATCATTCAGAAGATGATACGGGTTGACTTGCGTTTGGTTGTTTTAGACATCCCAACCCAAGAAGTCATTTCTCGAGATAACGTATCTCTGCAAGTAAATGCTGTTCTTTATTTCCGCGTCGTTGATCCACAAAAGGCCATTATTAACGTTGAGGATTATTTTGAAGCCACAAGCCAACTAGCCCAAACCACTCTAAGGTCAGTTCTTGGGCAGCACGAACTGGATGTTATCTTGGCGGAGCGGGATAAGCTCAATTCATCCCTACAGCGCATTTTAGACGAGCAAACAGAAGCCTGGGGAATTAAGGTTGTGAATGTCGAAATTAAGCAAGTCGACCTTAACGAGAGTATGATTCGGGCTATCGCCAAGCAAGCTGAAGCTGAGCGTGATCGTAGAGCTAAAGTTATTCATGCGGAAGGTGAATATCAGGCATCTGAAAAACTTCTCCAGGCTGCACAAACGTTAGCTAAACAACCTCAAACTATGGTGCTCCGCTACCTCCAAACCCTTGGTATGATTGCGGAAGAAAATAACTCAACAATTGTATTCCCTCTTCCCATTGAGCTAATGCCCATGATTGAAAGCTTTACAAAAAAGAAAAAGGAATAAAATAGGTAGGTATTTTAGAGAAAGAAAGATGTCCTCTAACGTCATCATAAAAAAAGAGGTTCATGGTTAGCCTTGAAATTGCGCTATAACAGTGGCAAACTATTTCAAATACAAAGACCTAAAAGGTGAGGTTCATGACAACACAAATAGCTCCTCGTCCCCAAGCTCTTCCTGAAGGGTTTGTTTATCTCCAAGACATTGACGCGACAATACTCCAGGAAGTTCGTTATGCAGGGTACCATAACTTTGTTGGAAGACCTGTTCCCGGTTATAATGCCCCAGTTATCATTTTAACAGAAGCAGCAGCCCTTGCTTTAAAAGCTGTGCAAGAAGAGTTGCAGCGCTTTCAACTCACCCTTAAAGTCTACGATGCGTATCGTCCCCAAGAAGCTGTTGATTCATTTGCTTCATGGGCAGACGACCCTTCAGATCAACTCATGAAGATAGAATTTTATCCGAAAGTTAATAAAAAAGAAGTTTTTGAATTAGGCTATATTGCAAAAAAATCTGGACATACGCGTGGCAGTACAGTCGATTTAACCCTTGTTCCCCTTCCCGCCCCTCCTCAACCTACCTGGAAACCTGGTGATCCACTTCGTGATGGTAGCTTACCGAAAGGGGACCGTTTCGCTGATAATTCTATTGATATGGGAACAGGATTTGATTACTTCGGAGAGGCTGCGCACACGCATAACCCTACTTTTCCTCCTGAAGTTCGAGCGAATCGACTGCTACTTGTAAGCCTTATGGAAAAACATGGATTCAAGAATTATCATCGAGAATGGTGGCACTTTACCTTAATGAATGAACCCTATCCTGAAACATATTTTAATTTTCCTGTTGAGTAAGTGGAGAGATTTGTGGGTCCATCATGGCAAACGCACTGAAAACTGAGGTAAGGTCTAAGCGCATACTCAAAAACCCCATGAGGTTGAGAAAAAGCTCAAATTCTAAGGGAGTTTGAATTCCTCCTATCGTATTTTCATACATGACAGACAAACACAAACTTTATCTCCTTCTTTGACAAGAAGTTCAATAAGTTGTCCTGTAATCTGGAAAGAAAGATCCGCTTTTTGAGCTGCTTCAACGAACCCTGGAAAACTTCGTTGGGTAATATTTTTGGCACCTGAAATATGAAAAACTTTTACAGGCCGTACAATGCTTTTTTTCTCTTCACTAGGCTCACTACACCCTTTTAAAAATAATGTCATGATCAAGAGGATTTTATATGGATACTTCCTCCCCATTTACGTTTCCTCAAGACTTTTTTGTTAGTTTATCTTGTTAGTGTACCTGAAAATATCTGGAGAATAAAGTATCAGATGGCTAAGTCGATATCCTCTCCTAACAAGATTGCCTTGCCAAGATTTACCTACCTTGGCTTGCTCTTATCGATTATCATTTTTTTTATTGTAGCTCCATTTTTTAGCAAAGGTGAATACGGACGGATTGCTCTCGACTTATCACTGCTAAGCATATTAGCAGTATCTGTCTATATGTGCTCAAATAATAAAATATATCTCGCTATTACTATAATTCTAGCATCCCCAACAATACTTAGATTATTCAATTTTAATCCCAAGATAGACGAAATTACTCTTGTCTTTAACTGCATTTTTTTTGCATTTGTTATCTATGTTCTTCTTCAGCTTTTATTTACAACAACATATGTCACAAAAGATGTTATATACGCTGCCCTCTCTGTTTATTTCTTGCTTGGTATATTTGGCGGCATCGTATTTACACTTCTTGAGTATCTCTCGCCGGGATCTTTTGCTTTGCCGCAAACCCTTGCAGAGTCTAATTTTTATACGGCCCATGGACAGGATATGATTTATTTTAGTTTCGTAACATTAACAACGTCAGGTTATGGGGACATTGTCCCCTTATCGCAGCCGGCTAAATTTTTTTCTATCCTAGAAGCAGTAACTGGACAAATTTACCTGACAGTTATGATCGCTCGTCTCATTGGTATGCATATTTCTCAACTAAGAGCATGAAAAATTACAGGAAGGGTTTCTCAATTAGGAACATATTTTTACAACCCATGAAAAAGACGTTCCTGTCCTTGTAGAAAAATGGGCTCTGAAGATGAGAAGCTAACGCTGTGGGCCCTTTCTCGCAACTTCTTCGCTAGCTTTAGATTTTGAGGAACCCCCTCCCCTTTGGCATAAAGCTTTGAAAGAGCAAGTTCAGAAGGGCCATCCCCTTGGCTCGCTGCTTTTTTAAGCCATTGAACAGCATTTTTAAGATCACCTCGTTGCAGATACAACTCACCCAAATCTCCTTGAGCAAGGACAAATCCCTGGTTAGCACTTCGCTCATACCAATCCATGGCTTTTTCTATGTCTTGGGAAACACCCTCCCCTCGGGCATACATTAACCCCACGTAATATTGTGCAAGAGGATAGCCTTGTTCAGCAGCCTTTTCCATAAGCGCAAAAGCCTTTTCCAAATCCTTTTCCACAAAATCCCCCATAAGGTATTGGTAGGCAAGATTAAGTTGCCCTGGAGCAAATCCTTGATCTGCTGCTTTTTGAACCCAAGAAAACCCCATTCGATCTTCTTCAAGGTTAATCCCTCTTAGAAGGAGGACTCCCATTAAATTTTGGGATGCGGCATCCAAATGATCAGCCTGATAGCGAATATGCTCAGCGAGTTTCGGATAATCATTAATTGCGCGCGTAGTAATAAGGACATAGGCCAATTGATAATCATTCTTAGCCCTCTCTTCCACATTTTTCCAACCTCTAACTTTCATTTTCTTCAACAGGGGAGCAGGAAAATTCGCCCAGTGATATCTTTGGGCAAGCTCATTTTGAGCCTCGATGTTTCCCTTATTCGCTTTTTCAATGAGGGCCTCTATCTTTCGCCCTGTTATTTGGGAAAGCTGCGGTGGGTTTGGAACGGGACGAGCCGGATAAAGGTCTGCAGCTGTCTTGATCTGTTCAAAAGGACATTTTTTTTGGCATCCCGTTAAAACCACACTCCCCATTAAAAGGAGGATTAAAACACTTTTTTTCATAAAATGAGAGAAATGGATCATTGCAAACTTTCCCAAAAATTTTTGTTTTGAGTAACTTTATGTCAGGTATTTTTCCAATACAAGCCCTCAGAAAGGGGGGAAGAATATAATACTTATTTAAGCAACAGAAGAACCGCACTCACCCCAATTAGAATGTAGACGATTTTTGCTCCTAAACTTCCACCCCCAAAAAGGCGGGCAACAAGATCAATGCCAAGCAATCCAACAAGTCCCCAATTGAGAGCACCACACATAACAAGAATATAGGCTATAGTGTATACGAAAGAAGGAAATTTCATGTAAGAACCTCTTTTATTAATTTTTTTCTAGCATGAGATATTACACAAAACCACAGCAAGAGTATTTGTTCAAGAAAAATATTCTGAAACGAAGCCTTGAGGTATAATACCAAATTTTTTGACGTTACCGTCAGAAAGAATTATTTTTGTTCCCTCGGATTTGCAACTATGGAACAGTTGATTATTTCAAATTCAGACATATCAGTTTCTGAGGTATTATTAAAAAAACCCAGTACATCTGATTTTCTTTTAATTTCTTTGAAAGAAATTATTTTACATCTCTATCTATAAACACTGATATCAATTGCCGTTCCATATTGCCAAAGCTTTGAAATTAAATTGTTCTGCATTTCGAAGACGGTCACCCCCTCATATTTTGTTTCTTGACCCGCCTTAAAGTCAGCAAAATCCCGGATAGCTTTACCACTTGAATGCCAGCGAACGGCAGCTTTGTTTCCAGAGATAAGAATATCATCAATGGTGGTGTGAAAGTTTGGGACAGCTTCACTTCTTTCTCTAATCAGCCTTTTCCCCTCCTCGAGACCTCTAACTGTATCTTTTCCATCATACATGACAACGTCTTTAGCAAAAATTCTATCACTAATATCAAATTTTTTTTGATTTAAAATTTCTTCATAAGCTTGGCGAAGTACTTTTTCATATTCTTGGTCTTTCATTTTGGCCTCTTTAAAAGTTAATATGCAAGATTCTTGATATCTTAAGCTTATGCTTTGTTTGTTAAAAAACATTTAAAAGGGGAGAAATTTAGTTAGGAATTGATAGTGGGCCTTATTTTTTGTGTAATTGTATTTAAGACACCATTAACAAAAGATACTTCTGCCTCATCAAAGAAACCGTGCGTGATATTTAAATACTCATCAATAATTACCGCAGAAGGAGTTTGGGTCTCACAGATCTCATAAAGAGCAGCCCTTAAAATAGCGCGCGCGACTGGCTCTATGCGGTCGAGGGTCCACCCCTGTTTTAAAGCCCCATGAATCATTTCATCACTTTGATTATGAATTCTCCAAGCCCCTTCGACAAGCTTTCTAAAGAATGAAGTATTGGCTTTGATAAGTCCTTCTTCTTTGTTCTTGAACCGATAGGTTATAAATTCCAAGATAACTTCATGAGGAGAACACCCCGTATGTTCAATTTGAAATAGAGCTTGCACAGCAGCAAGCCGACTGGCTGATCGGTTCTTAAGGGCGGATTTGCGTGAAGGTTTAGCCATGTTTTTAATCTATCAAACTCTAATCAACACCAAGTGTATAATGGAAAGGCTTATCAGAATAGAGGTTTTCCGTAAAGTGAATCTGTTCAACCTGCTTAAATTAAATAAAAATTAGGATAGTACATGGTCCTCAAAGCCACAAAGCTTTCTTAACTTAACTTTAAAAAGGCCAGAGACACAATCCCTCAACATTAAATAAAATTTAACACATTTTTGCTATAAATATAATTAGTGAAATATATAGCAAGAGAGTTACTATGAAAGCCCTTTATTTTGAAACAATTACCCTTATAGAGAGGCTTCATCATCTCTTTTTGGATGTGGTGAAAACTGAGCTCGATCGTCTTCACATTTTTGACATCAATAATGTTCAATGCTTTATTTTATATAACGTTGGTAAGAGCGAAATGACCGTCGGAGAAATTTCTAACCGCGGTTACTACTTGGGCTCAAATGTCTCTTATAATTTAAAAAAGCTTGTTGAAAATGGATACTTTATTCAAGAACAGGCTAAACATGATAAAAGAGCAAGTAAGGTCCGCCTTTCGGAAAAGGGGATTAAGCTCTATGATAGATTGGATAAGATCTTCACCCACCAGGCTTCTAATTTGAAATACAATGGAATTGTTGATCAAAATTTAACGGAAACTCTTAAGCTCCTTCGCAAAATCGAATCTTACTGGAGCTTTATCATTGCCCATGGTTTAGTCGAATAATTTCAACTACCGATCCCTGGTATATTGCCAGACAGTTGCTGGAGGCAAGTTTAGAAAAGTGGTCCCTAGCCTTTTCTTCTTTAATCTATAGGCCTTTGCGTTAATTGAAGAACGTGGGGAGTAAGTATACTGAAGAAGCTTGCCTTCAGGAGCCATAATATCAAAACAGTTTTTGAGTATTTTTTTCCGGACGCCCTCGGGTATATTAATCATCGGGATGCCAGAGACAACCCTTTGGACCTTCCCTATAATTGAAGGAGGAAGAATCTTATCAAGTTCAGCTGCATTTCCTTGGATAACATTCACCTTTGGAAAAGCGTTTTTCAAGTAATTTGCAAGAGCTGAATCTAATTCAATCACATAAATTCGAGCTGGATCAATACCTTCCTTAATCAGCGCCCGTGTCAGTGCGCCTGTACCCCCTCCAAGCTCAACAATAGGGGATCCATCATCAACTACAGCATGCCGAGCCAAAAGGGCCCCTAAATGGCGAGAACTTGGAGCAACGGCCCCTAACCGCCGCGGATTAAGAAGCGCTCTTAAAATAAAAAGTCTAGTCCCAACAGAGTTGCTCATTTGAAGCTGCATAATTAACCTCTTCTTGCTAATAAAGTGAACACCTCTAACCCCTTTCATGCTAAATTTTTTTAGACCACTTATTAATAAACAATTTAAAAACCCTGAAATAATCCTAATCTCGTTGAGGACAAAAGAGTCAGGGCAGCACTCTGTAGTGAACTTGTTAGAGGTCCATAAATTATTCATGCCCTGAATTGGATGAAAAATCAAGAGCTCCAAATTGGGATTGTAAAGCTTAATAAGACCGTAAAGAAGGCAATATTACTTTTTAATGTTACTCGTAGGCATTTATTCAGCCCTAAGTTCAGGTTATCTCTCGATAGAGATAAAAATCACCTTTCAAACTTACTTTGATCATAGGATCCTTCCCATAGCGGTCCCTTCCAATCCTTAAGATCACTCCAATAATATGACTTGCATTGCCTAGAAGGATCATGAAAAACAATTTGGTAGTTTCGCGCAGGGTAAAAGAAAGGAATAAAAAGGATCACATTTTCACCAACTACTGGTTTTATATTTGTCTTATAAAAAATCTTTTTATTTAGATGTAATTCAGCATGAATTGGCTTAGGTTTGGAGACTTGTCCTATTGTGCAATAAATTCCTACGCTTTTTGAGAGTAAAGCATCCGGCAGATTAGACCCCTTTTTTGTTAAATCTACTTTCAAAGGTGTTTTGTTTAAGGAATGAAAAACAAGCTGCATCTCTTTTATATTCGCTTTCTCAATTGAATTTAGCTTTCTTTTTACCAAGAAAAAGGTAGGAAGTATCGATAATATCAATATTGCATGGAGTCCATGCTTTATTGAAAACTTCCAGTTTATTTTAAGAAAGCTTATTCTGGCAAGAATGGCCTTCTTTTGAACCTCAATTGCAGTCAAAAGAGAAAATGGTAATTCTTTTACGAATTGTTTATCCAAACCTTTTATATAATCAAAAATAAAACCAAGGGTAACAGCATTCAAGAAATAATAAGCTGGATGCCCCATGAGAGCATGACGCGCCCCATATTGGAGAAAAGACATTCCTGCGTTAAAAAAAATGAATGTAAGAAGGATAAATAATACTTTTCTTAACTTAAATTTATAATACAATAATAAGGAGCCAATAAAGCTTAGAATGAAAATCAATTTCCACTTATAAAGATATCTTGTTTCATACAAAAATAACTTTCCGTACCTATGCGCTTTATAAACCCCATAGCGTATAGGTTCCCCTAAATTCACCAGCGTGTTAAAAATGGATTCAAACACAACTTTATAGAAAAAGAAAAAAGGATATTTATTTGCAATGAGATAATATAAATAGGCTAAGGAATTTCTGTGATAAATAGAAGCATAATCAATGTTAGTATAGTTTAATGCCCTTCTTCCAAATTCCATAGCTAAATATGTTACAAAACCATCATTATACCTAAGTAATCCAGGTGTGGTTGGGTTTCCAAAAGTGGATGGATCTGCCCATACACCCAATCCTAGAAAAATAACATGCATAAAGCTAACAGGTCTAGCAGAATTAATTTCAGGTATAAAATAAGACATTAGTTTGCTTAGAAGGAAAGTAGTAAAGATAGTCAAAAAGCAAGTGTAGGTAAAAACAAATGTCTGCTTAATAAAGTAATTATTCAAAAAGCTAAAATGGGTAAATCTTATTTTAGGGTTTTTAAAGAAATAAATCATAATAAAATATATGATAGATACAATAGGGAGAAAGTAGATGCTACTGCTCCGACCTTCGATAGCCAGAAATATAATAACTCCAATGAGAAGCGCATAATTTGTAAGACGTTTAAGGGTTAATTCCCTATTAAAAAGGAGTACAAGCATACAAATTAAATATGAGGCAAACCACAGAGGCGTCCCATCTCTCCCAAAATTAGCAACATAATACGTTTCAACTAAGGAGGTTGCGTATATAAAACCAATGGCGATGCTATAGGGAGCACCTAGAACTCTGTAGCTACAATACAAAAGACTCAACAGTGCAAGTAAACTAAAAAAATAATTCAGAAGCCCAACATAATACCAGTTATATCCAAAATATTTCCATAATATTCCAACAACAAGACGATACCCATTTCCATCTGGAAGGTGTAAACGGTGGGTTTTAGGCGTATAATCTTTGTAAGTATGGAGGGAAGGGTAAGGTTTTAATTTATCAGTTAAAATCCCATTTTTGTTCTCCTTTGATCTGGACATTTTACAAAAACGACTAAATTTGGCCAGTTCCGGGGAAGCCTCACTATATGTGCGGTCGTCTGTAAACCCCTTTCCTGCAGCAAAGTTTATCGCAGGAGCCCAATAGTATTCCCCGAGAAGAGCTTCTGCATAAGGAATTTCTGGAATTCTTACTATTCCGTGGAGCACAATGATGAACAATACTAAGAGGCATGATATATTACCAAACACTATACCCAAAATAGCTTTTTTTTTCATATGAAATATTACTTTTATATTTTAAAATTTTCAAAATGTTTTGCTATGCCTTAAGCGAGAAATAGACTTCCCATGGTTTTTTTTAATTGTCAAGATTTAATACTCAAAAAAGTCTCTGTTTTTTACTAGAAAGAGCTTTTTCACTTCACACCCAAGTCCAAAATCAAATCCCTTTCATTTTTTCTATTGGGTTACTTTTTTGAGGAAGGTCCTATTAGTATTGCTAAGGCTTTTTCACTCTAGGATGGGCATTTTTATAGGCTTCATATAACTTATCTTGTGTTAAGTCAGTATAGATTTGGGTTGAGCTTAGGGAAGCGTGCCCTAAAAGTTCTTGGATATGTCTTAGGTCGCCTCCCCCTTCTAACAAATGAGTTGCAAAACTATGGCGTAAGGCATGGGGAGTTGCAGTTTCTGGAAGGCCAAGATCCAGGCGCAACTTTCTCAAAGCTTTTTCTGCAACTGCAGGGTTTAACCGATCTCCTCGAGCCCCTCGAAAAAGAGGAGCATTCTGAGTCAAAGGATAGGGAGAAGCCATTAAATACTGTCTTACCTTTTCAAAAACAGGAGAAAGAAGAGGAACTCGCCTTTCCTTCCCCCCTTTCCCTTTAATAAGAAGAAAAGCCTCTGTCCAATTTTCTCCGTTTAAATTTAAAGCCTCAGATATACGGAGTCCACACCCATAAAGAAGCATAAAAAGGGCCTGGTCCCGAAGGTCAACCCATGTTTCTACTCTTCGTTCTACAAGAGCGATAGATTGAGTCTCGGAGAGAGGACGGGGTAAATTTTTATCTAAACGAGGCGAGGATATCACATCAAAAGCAGATGAAAGAGAGTGCCCCTCTCTTCGGAGAAAGCGAACAAACCCTTTAAGGCTGGAAATAAGCCTCGCATTTGTTCTTTTGCTTACATCTTCTTTCATTCGACTTGCTAAAAAGGCCCGGAGATCCATTGGAGTTATGGACTCAAATCCCTTTAAACTTGGGAGAGAACCGCTATGCTGAGTCATAAATAAAAAAAATTGTTTCAAATCTGAAAAGTAGGCATGGATCGTATGCAATGATGCCCGCTTTTCATACATCAACTTTTGATAGAAGCGTTGAACCCAGGGGTTCAGATCTTCTGAAACCAAGGCGAGAGTTTCATTAAAGCGGCGTTGAGCCCGATCTTCCATGTTTAACGGGCTAAAATCTTTTGCCCTGTCTTTTTCCAATCATTTAAAAAAGCAGACAACCCTTTATCCGTCAGGGGATGGTTATAAAGCTGGCGCAAAACCTTGGGAGGCATTGTAACCACATGAGCCCCAGCTCGAGCTGAATCCACAACATGAATAGGATGCCTGATGGAAGCTGCTAAAATTTCAGTCGTAAACTCAGGATAATTTCTATAAATTTCAACAATCTCATAGATGAGAGTCATGCCTGCTTCACCCACATCATCAAGGCGGCCTATGAAAGGGGAAACGAAGGAAGCTCCAACTTTAGCAGCAAGAATCGCTTGGGCTGGAGAAAAACACAAAGTCACATTCACCTTTATCCCTTCACGAGATAAGATGCGACAAGCTTTGAGTCCTTCAATTGTTAAGGGCACTTTAATAACAACGTTGGAAGCAACTTTAGCAAGGTGTCGCCCTTCTGCGAGCATACCCTCAAAGGTAGTATCTGTTACTTCTGCACTGACAGGACCGGGGACAAGCTCACAAATTTCAATCAGCACATCTTCAAACCGCCTTCCTGCTTGAGCCACGAGGCTTGGATTAGTGGTAACACCATCGACAAGCCCTGTTTCTACAAGCTCGCGAATTTCATTAACATCTGCTGTATCAAGAAAAAATTTCATGGGTTATGATCCTTTTTATCAAATGTGAGCATAGTATGAGTTCGAATTTTTCTCATGTAAAGTCAATTGAACAGGTCTCGGTTCTCTTGCCGATTCCATTGAACGATCCTTTTGATTATGTGAGCGATTATCCTCTTGCACCAGGGACACTTGTTAAGGTTTCTTTTGGACCGCGAACCTTATATGGCGTCGTTTGGGAGCGCAAAACTCCACCATCACAAAAAAACTTAAAATCCATTACTGCAGTATTTAAAAATGTTCTGTTAGCAGAAACGGCTCTTAAATTTATCGACTGGGTAAGTGAATATACTATGACTCCCCGAGGCCAAATTTTAAAGATGACCCTACCAGTCCCAGAATCCATTGAAACAAATGGAGAAAGCCTGTATGGATTTGCAAAATGTCCTCAGCGTATGACGCAAAAACGGCAAAAGGTTGTCGATTTCTTAAAGACTCTTCATTCCCCCCTTCCTCTTTCAGACATTGCTGAAAAAACAGGGGTAAGTGAAGGAATTCTGAAGACCCTTCTTAAAGAAGGCGTTTTAAGCCTTCAAAGAGAACGCCCTTGGGTTCCTTCGATAGCCCCTCCTCAGGAGCCTCCTCAGAAACCTCAGTTAACCTTAGACCAGCAAATAGCTGCCGAAGAAATAAATAAAAGCCTTGAATCGCAAACCTTTCACACTTTTTTGTTAGAAGGAGTTACAGGGTCTGGGAAAACTGAAGTTTATTTTGAAGCCATCGATCAAGTCATTCAAAAAGGGGGGCAGGCTCTTGTTATGCTCCCTGAAATTGCCCTAAGTGCTCAATGGTTAGAAAGATTTAAAATTCGCTTTGGATTTCAACCGGCTCTTTGGCACTCGGACCTTGGAAAAAGTCAGCGAAAAGCCACGTTCCGTGGAATTTTAGGAGGAAAGCTCCCTGCTATTGTTGGCACCCGTTCTGCCCTTTTTCTTCCCTTTCCTGATTTAAAACTCATTATTGTCGATGAAGAGCATGATGGTTCTTATAAGCAAGAGGAGGGAGTTATTTATAATGCGCGGGATATGGCGGTTGTGCGATGCCGATTAAGCCAAGCAACTTGTGTACTCGCATCCGCTACTCCCTCTCTCGAAACGGAATTGAACGTGCTCTCGGGAAAGTATCGGTCCATTCATCTTTCTGATCGCTATGGCGGAGCTGAAATGCCAGAGGTGAAATTAATTGACTTACGTAAAATACGAAAAGTCAAAACAACTCCTTATGAATGGATTTCACCTCCGCTTCGAGAAGCGCTTAATGAAACCTTGGATAAAGGGGAACAAGCTATGCTTTTCCTGAATCGAAGGGGATATGCCCCCCTTTTGCTGTGTCAAGGCTGTGGAGATCGCTTAATGTGCCCTCATTGCAGTATTTCATTGGTTCATCATAAGTTTCAGGAAAAGCTACTTTGCCATCATTGTGGATTTGCAAAAGATGTGCCTCTTGCCTGCCCTGCTTGTCAAGAAGAGAGCCCATATAACCCCATTGGTCCCGGTGTTGAGAGAATTTATGAAGAAGTAAAAAGCTTCCTCCCAAACGCCCGATGTGCGTTGATGACAAGCGATCATTTAACGACAACAAAAAAAGTTTTTGACCAGGTTCAATACATTCAGGACCGTAAAATAGATATCCTCATAGGAACCCAAATTATGGCCAAGGGTCACCATTTTCCCTTTCTCACTTTGGTTGGAATTGTGGATGGGGATAGTTCCTTATCTGGAGCTGATTTAAGGGCTTCTGAAAAATCATTCCAGTTGCTCCATCAAGTAGCAGGCAGGTCAGGGAGAGAGAGGCGACAAGGACAAGTCCTTGTCCAAACCCATGCCCCTGACCATCCTGTCATGCAGGCTATTCTTCATCAAGAAAGGAATCAATTCTTTGCCCTTGAAGCAGAGCAAAGGATGATTCATGGACTCCCCCCCTATGGACGGCTCGCAGCCCTTATTTTGTCTGGAAAAAAAGGAGATCTAGTCCAGAAAACGGCAAGAATGCTTGCTAAACAATTCCCTCTTACGACAAAGGCAGACCTCTTAGGTCCCGTTCCAGCCCCTCTTGCCTTCCTCCGAGGGCATTATCGATGGCGACTTCTCTTAAAGACAACTAAAGATTTTCCCCCTCAACCTCTCTTGAAACATTGGCTTTCGAAATCACCCCTTCCTACCGGGGTTAGACTTCAGATTGACATTGATCCTTATAGTTTTTTTTAGATGGACTTATTTAACCTGTCTAAAGTGAGGACCTTTTTGAAGAAGGACAAGATCATTCTTTATGATTTCTTTGAATTCTGGAGCCATCAGATTCCAATCCATCAAATCTACCTTAAAAGGCAAATCAGACTCTTCAAAATCTTCGTCGATATGAGCTTGGATATTCATAGGAATGGCATCATTAAAACATAAATCAAGATCAGAAAAATGCTTTTGAGATCCTTTTGTTCGAGACCCAAATACATAAAAAGTATAAGGATATTTTTTCAAAATATCTTGAATAATTTTTTGATGTCTTTCTTCTAAATAAATCATGTAAAGGGCTTTAATCTTTGAATCAGCTTGTCCATTTCCTGCGAAAAGATATCAAAAATAGAAATGATAAGTTCAACATTTTCTTCGTTATAGGTATGAGTTGTTAAATTTCTTTTCTTTTGAAAATCAAACCAAATTTCAGGATCATCAATTAATTTTTCATGAACAGCTTTACGAAAGGTATCCTTAGGAGAGCCCACGTCAAGCCCCTGTAATTCAAGAACCCTTTTCATCAATCTCCAGGAAACTTCATAGGAAAACTCAAAAGCTTGTATAGCCCCTGCTTTATCTCGATCACTAATCATATCCCTACGAAAGCGCTCAAACACATCTTGAGCCTTTTGAATTCGACTCAAATCTATCTTATAAGAAGTATCCATACCTAATTCCTCCTTAAGAGAGATTATCATAAAGCATCTCCTTCTCGAAGGCTAAAAGAAAGGGGCTTTCTCCCATTAAAATTCCTTCTAACCCTGTTGTCAGGCCGTTCCCAGTATGATAAATAAGTAAAAAGACCAACTAAGAATATGGGGCATAGTCTGTGTCAGAACTAAGGCAAGACGAACTTTCAAGGCGATATGGGGGCGCTCTCTTTGATTTAGCAAAAGAAAGCAAAGAGTTAAGTAAAGTTTTGAAAGAAGTCCATCGTCTTAACCTCTGTGTTCGCGAAGAGCCTCTTGAGTGGGCTCAAATTGTAAGCCCTTCAACCCCTCTTCATAGTCAACGTAATATAGTTGAGAAATTAGCCGCTTCCCTGAAGCTTGGAAAACTCATGAATCATTTTTTAATGGTTCTTTGCAAAAATAGCCGGTTAAAAAACCTAACATCAATTTTGGATGAGTTTTTTGTTCGCGTGCAAGAAGCCGAAGGTATTCTCCAAGGAACCCTTGAAACACCAACCGAGCTATCCCAAAAGGAAATTAATGAGCTTCAAAAAAAGCTAGCGGATCAACTTCATAAAAAAGTCATCTTAAACCAAAAAATAAAAGAAAACCTTTTGGCAGGTATTGTTTTGAAGTTAGGATCTATCATGGTTGATACGTCTTTTAGAACACAACTAACAAAACTTCGCCACGTTATGGAAGGGTAAGTGATGGAACTACGGCCAGCGGAAATTTCATCAATTTTGAAACAACAAATTGTTAACTTCGAAGAACGAGCTGCCATTGAAGAGGTAGGACAAATCATCTCGGTTGGTGATGGGATAGCTAGAGCCTGGGGGCTTGATAAAGTTCAAGCCGGAGAAATGGTTGAGTTTTCCTCTGGTATTCAAGGAATGGCCTTAAACCTTGAGGCGGATAACGTAGGTATTGTTATCTTTGGATCAGATCAAGAAATTCGAGAAGGGGATACTGTAAAGCGAACAGGTCGTATCGTTGAAGTTCCAGCTGGTCGGGGACTTTTGGGTCGAGTCGTTGACGTTTTAGGGAATCCCATTGATGGGAAGGGCCCCCTTAAGGATGTTAAGCCAGCCCGCGTTGAAGTAAAAGCACCCGGGATTATTGCAAGGCATTCTGTTTTCGAGCCCATGCAAACGGGGCTTAAAGCTATCGACTCACTTGTTCCCATTGGGCGAGGACAAAGAGAACTTATTATTGGAGACAGGCAAACAGGAAAAACCGCCCTTGCTATTGACGCGATTCTCAACCAAAGAGACGTCAATAAGGGAGAAGATGAATCTAAAAAGCTATACTGTGTTTATGTTGCCATTGGGCAAAAGCGCTCTACAGTTGCACAGATTGTAAAAACACTTGAAGAACAAGGAGCCCTTGAATATAGCATTGTGATTGCAGCGACAGCATCTGATCCTGCCCCTATGCAGTTCCTCGCTCCCTATACTGGCTGTGCGATGGGAGAATTTTTCAGGGATCATTCGAGTCACGCCCTTATTGTTTATGATGACCTTTCAAAGCATGCGGTGGCCTATCGGCAAATGTCTCTCCTTTTAAGGCGTCCCCCTGGGCGTGAAGCCTATCCCGGTGATGTATTTTACCTCCACTCTCGCCTTTTAGAAAGAGCTGCAAAGCTCAATGATGAACATGGGGGTGGTTCTTTAACTGCTCTTCCCATTATTGAAACACAGGCAGGTGATGTTTCGGCCTACATTCCAACCAATGTGATCTCAATCACCGATGGACAAATCTTTTTAGAAACTGATTTGTTTTATAAAGGAATTCGACCAGCCATAAATGTGGGTCTTTCCGTAAGCCGGGTCGGTTCAGCTGCTCAAATTAAAGCTATGAAACAAGTAGCAGGAACAATTAAGCTTGAGCTGGCCCAATATCGTGAAATGGCTGCTTTCGCACAATTTGCATCGGACCTAGATGTGGCAACGCAAAAGCTCCTCAATCGCGGTAGTCGCTTAACAGAACTTCTCAAACAACCTCAATATTCTCCCATGCCAGTCGAAGAGCAAGTGGTATCTATCTTTGCCGGGGTGAAGGGCTATCTAGACCAGCTTCCCATAGGAGAAGTGAGTCGCTTTGAACAAGCGGCCCTTAAGGCAATACGTCAGGAAAGTCCCGGTATTCTGGAATCTATCCGGAGCGAGAAGGCAATTTCTGAAAAGACTGATGAAAAGCTTCATACCTTTTTTAAGAACTTTGTAAAAATCTTTGTCTAATGGCAACACTCAAGGAACTGCGCGATCGCAGAAAATCAGTTCAATCAACTCAAAAGATTACCTTAGCCATGAAAATGGTAGCAGGGGCAAAGCTAAGGCGTGCTCAGCAATATGTGGAAGCGGGCCGCCCTTATGCTCACCGGATGAGGAAAATGCTGCGAGATCTTGCTGTAAATGCCCAAGCATTGGAATCCCCCCAACCTCTCCTCACAGG
Organism: Alphaproteobacteria bacterium; assembly: GCA_027459605.1. GTDB lineage: Bacteria > Pseudomonadota > Alphaproteobacteria > UBA9655 > UBA9655 > UBA9655. The sequence continues at coordinate 7,834 of DAIDHR010000019.1, read as the reverse complement.
AAGAGGTAATACTGGAGTCCATCTTATTGTTGTTGCAACCTCTGATCGTGGTCTTTGCGGGGGGTTTAACTCCTCCATTCTTCGCCATGCCAAAAAAATGATTATCTCATCCCAAGCAGAAGGACAAAGCATCAAACTTCTTTGCATAGGACGAAAAGGGAAGGAAGTCTTAACAAGAGAATATGGCGAGCTTGTCGTTGAATCTTTTACAGAATTGGGGCACCCCCGCCTTCGCTTTTCCGACGCTCAACGAATCGCAGATAGTCTTCTAAATATGTTTGAAGATGGCCTGTTTGATGTATGTACTTTGATTTACAATCATTTTAAGTCGGCGATGATTCAAGAAATCACGAGTCAACAAATCATTCCCGTTCCCATTGAACTAGAAGAAGCTCAATCAGGGCCAGTTTTGAAAGCCTTATATGAATACGAGCCCGTCGAAGAAACCATTCTCGGCAAGTTACTTCCCCAAAATATAGCCGTCCAAATTTACAATGCTCTTTTGGAAAATGCTGCGAGCGAACAGGGAGCACGTATGACAGCCATGGATAATGCCAGCAGGAATGCAGGGGATATGATTCGTAAATTAACATTGGCCTATAATAGGATGCGGCAAGCTCATATTACACGTGAATTAATCGAAATTATTTCAGGGGCCGAAGCCCTTTAGGCTGAAAAAAGGAGAGAATTATGGCAAAGAAAGCAGCACAAGGACACATTACCCAAATCATTGGCGCTGTTGTGGATGTATCTTTTGAAGGCCCTTTGCCTGAAATTCTGAACGCGCTTGAGACAGATAATCAGGGAAAGCGACTGGTCTTAGAAGTAGCCCAGCATCTGGGAGAACAAACTGTTCGCACTATCGCCATGGATGCAACAGAAGGCCTTGTCCGTGGGCAGGAAGTAACGGACTCGGGCCATCCAATTCAAGTTCCAGTGGGGCCAGGAACGTTGGGACGTATCATGAATGTTGTGGGAGATCCTATCGATGAATTGGGGCCAATCAAGGCAAAAGAATATCTTCCCATCCACCGAGAAGCTCCTAAGTTTGTTGATCAGTCAACGGAAACTGAAGTGTTGGTTACAGGCATAAAAGTTGTTGATCTTTTAGCCCCCTATGTGAGAGGCGGAAAAATCGGTCTTTTCGGGGGCGCTGGAGTTGGCAAAACGGTTCTTATCATGGAACTCATTAACAATATTGCTAAGGCTCATGGGGGTTATTCTGTTTTTGCAGGGGTTGGGGAGCGGACACGAGAAGGTAACGATCTCTATCATGAAATGATAGAATCAGGCGTCATTGACCTTGAAAAAGGAAATTCCAAGGCTGCTCTTGTATATGGCCAAATGAATGAGCCTCCAGGAGCCCGAGCACGCGTGGCCCTTGCTGGCCTTACAGTTGCCGAATATTTCAGAGACCAAGAAGGACAAGATGTTCTCTTCTTTATCGATAACATCTTCCGATTTACCCAAGCGGGTGCTGAGGTGTCAGCCCTTTTAGGACGCATTCCTTCTGCTGTGGGATATCAACCTACCCTATCTTCTGAAATGGGCGAACTCCAGGAAAGAATTACATCTACAACGAAGGGATCTATCACAAGCGTTCAAGCCATATACGTACCAGCTGATGACCTGACCGACCCTGCTCCTGCAACAGCTTTTTCTCACCTTGATGCAACAACAGTCTTGAGCCGCCAAATTGCAGAAATTGGAATTTATCCTGCAGTTGACCCTTTGGATTCCACCTCTCGTATTTTAGATCCGCGCGTTGTAGGCCCTGAACATTATGCTGTAGCTCGAGATGTGCAAAAAATCCTTCAAACCTATAAGTCTCTCCAAGATATTATCGCCATCTTAGGGATGGATGAGCTCTCCGAAGATGATAAGCTTACTGTTGCAAGGGCACGTAAAATTCAGCGCTTTTTATCCCAACCGTTCTTTGTTGCAGAAGTCTTTACTGGAACACCGGGAGTCTTTGTTCGCCTTGAAGATACCATTGCTGGCTTTAGAGGAATTGCAGATGGAAGTTATGATCACCTTCCTGAATCAGCATTTTATATGGTTGGGACCATTGATGAAGCCATTGAAAAAGCCCAACGTCTCGCAAGAGAGGCAGCATAACATATGGAAACCATTCCTTTTACTTTGGTGTCACCAGAAAAAATCCTTTTGGATCAAAATGTAAGCATGGTTGTTATCCCTGGCCTTGATGGGGATATCGGCATATTACCGGGTCATGCACCTCTTCTTTCTCTCTTGCGCCCTGGCGTAATTACTGTATATGAAGAAGCAAAAATTCTTGTGAGAATTTTTGTGGATGGTGGATTTTCTGAAGTCACGCCTGAAAGATGTGTTGCTCTTGTAACAGAAGGGGTACCTCTTGAAGCCTTGGATAAAGCTTCATTAGAAATTGAAATTAGAAATTTAATAGAAGATATTGCCGACAGCCGCACGGCGGAGGAGAGAAAAATTGCAGATCAAAATTTATCCATTGCGCAAACTAAGCTCCTGGAAGTTATCGCTCACCAAAAAGGTTTGTAATAAAATTAAAAAATATTAATGTTTGCTATCTGTGAGAAAGAACAATGACCCCGAAATGGAAATTTGAAGATATCAATTGGACTTTATTTGATGCTCAAAAAGTAAATCCTGATATCCTAAAAATCATAAAAGCAGGAAGTGTTGTTGAGCATAATGGGGCTGATTATGGAGCCTATCTATGTAATGTTTTCGAAGGCGATGAGCTCTTCCAAAAAGAAATCAACAGTTGGGAAAAGGATGAAATCAAACATGGGAAAACTCTTGCCAAGTGGGTTGAACTTGCTGATCCCTCCTACAATTTTGAAGATCGATTTAAAGCTTACCGGGAAGGATTCCCCATTGACACCATGACAAAAGATTCCATTCGGGGATCTTGCGGGGCCGAGCTTTTAGCCCGTTGTATGGTTGAAATTGGGACATCGTCCTTTTATTCTGCCATCAAAGATGCTACTGATGAGCCTCTTTTAAAGCATATCTGCGGAAAAATAGCAGCAGATGAATTGAGACACTATAAATTATTCTACACTCATTTTCAGCGTTACCAAGGAAAGGAAAAACTCACCATCTTTAAACGGTTTAAAGTTGCTGTTAGTCGAATTCTCGAAAATGAAGATGAAGAGTTAGCTTTTGCTTACTATATAGCCAACAATGAAAAAGGTCCTTTCAGCTGTCCCTACTACACCAAAGTTTATGGAAGGGTTGTCTATCAATGTTATCAAAAAATCCACGTAGAAAGGGGAATAGCCCTTTTATGCAAAGCGATTGGCATTAATCCTCGGGGAGTCTTGCAAAAAATTCTCTCTTTTGTTGCGTCTTATATGCTCACCACAAAAGCCCGCGAATATACAAAGGCTTTGCAAGGAGGATGAGAGGTGACGATCTCCTCTCAACCATACTGAGCTTTTTCAAAAAGTTAAAGGTATTAACCAGTTTTTAATCCAAATGGTGGATACTGTTAGGTATGAAGAATGGAAGAGGTTGGAAAACACAAATCCTCTCTCCTTAGATGAAAAATTACGCTAACAATAGAGGATCTCAGCCATGGGTAAAATATTTCTCGGGACATCTCTGGTAGTCATTAGTTAGCCTTGGATTTCAGGGTAAGGTGAGTGCAATGCCATGCATACCACAGGATATTGTAAAGGATACAAACGAAAACGAATGGGCAAAGGAGCCTGACCCGGGCGCGAGGTGGTGTTCAAAAACCTTGAGGAAGCCAGCAATATGGGTTGCGAAAGGGACTTGCTTGGGGAGTGGTGGTTTTGAGTGCCAGGCCTTATAGCGAAGGAAGAAAGATAGAAAAAGGGGAGCAGAACCCAATCGGTTCTATGATAAATCAGGTCGTATTTATTGGTTTTGCTTCCGGATGGGGGGCACAAATCCGCGAGACAGAAAAAGGACCCGATTTTCTTTTTAGTTCAGGGATTCTATCTTCACTTTCTTTTCCCTGGCTGTGGAAAGAAACGCTTTACCCACAGAAATCCGCCCAGGAGCATAGCCTTCCCCCTGGACCTTTAACCCTTCCCTTTATTGAAGACCTTTGTCGTCGCATTGCTTTTTCGGTAGAAAGCGTTATTAAAAACAAGGAATTTCCTGTCATCATTGGAGGAGACCAGTCAGTTTCAGCTGGCACATGGGCTGGAGTTGCCAATGCTCTCAAAGCCAAACAAAAATTTGGATTAATTTGGATAGATGCCCACAAAGATGCCCATACCATGGAAACAACCCCCTCTCAAGCTTACCATGGCATGCCGCTTGCAGCTTTGCTTGGATTTGGAGACCCTGCTCTGGTTAATGTCCTTGAAGAAGGCCCTATTTTAAGACCCGAACATGTCTGTCTTATTGGAGTTCGAAGCTATGAAGAAGGCGAGGCAGCTCTCCTCAAGCAACTTGGTGTGCGGGTTTATTATATGAACGAGGTTTTGGAAAAAGGCTTTAAAGTTGTTTTTCAGGAAGCCCTAACCCATGTCAAACAAGGAACGAAAGGGTATGGCCTTTCAATTGATCTCGATGCCTTTGACCCTCGTGAAGCTCCTGGAGTTGGCTCTCCTGAACCTGGTGGCTTAAAACCCCGAGAAGTCCTTCCAGTTTTCTCACACCTTAAAAGGGATTTAACTTTTAAAGCCCTTGAAATTGTTGAGTATAATCCTGACCGGGACAAAAATAATAAAACGCTTTTTCTTATCAGAGACTTGCTTTTAAATTTATTAGCACAGGAGGCTACATCGGTATGAACACACAAGATTTTATCGTACGCGAAGCAATGGTTGCTCCTCCCACCTATACCCCTCTTCCCGTCGTTCTCCACGAGGGAAAAGGCTCTTGGGTTTGGGATATTGAAGGGAATAAATATCTTGATATGATGACTGCTTATTCAGCCGTTAGTTTTGGCCATAGCCATCCTCGCCTTGTCAAAGCTCTCACTGATCAAGCCCAAACACTTGCTTTAACGTCCCGTGCTTTTTATACAGATCAATTAGCTCCTTTTTTGGAAAAAGCATGCGCTCTTTCCGGATTCGATATGGGCATTCCCATGAATTCAGGCGCTGAAGCTGTTGAAACAGCTTTAAAAGTTGCTCGACGATGGGGTTATGAGGTAAAAGGTATTCCTCAAAATCAAGCAGAGATTATCGTTGCAGAAAATAATTTTCATGGGCGAACCACAACTCTTATTAGTTTTTCAACGGAGCCCATCTACCAAAAGGATTTCGGTCCCCTCACCCCTGGATTTAAGGCTATCCCCTTTGGAAATGCTCAAGCTTTGGAGAAAGCTATAACGCCCAATACTTGTGCCTTTTTAGTTGAGCCGATTCAAGGAGAAGCAGGAATTATTGTTCCTCCCCCAGGGTGGCTTAAAGAAGTTCGGGACATTTGCTCAAAACACAATGTCTTGCTGATCCTGGATGAAGTTCAGTCTGGTCTGGGCCGAACAGGAAGAATTTTTGCCTTTCAACATGAAAACATCATGCCTGATGGCCTTATCCTTGCAAAAGCTTTAGGGGGAGGTCTTGTACCCATCTCTCTTTTTCTCAGCCGTAAAGATATCCTGTCTTTGATGACCCCTGGAAGTCACGGGTCAACCTTTGGCGGAAATCCACTGGCTTGCGCCGTTGCTCAAGAAGCCCTTTCCTTACTCCAAGAAGAGCATCTAGACCAAAGGTCAGAAGAGCTGGGGGCTTATATGATGAAAGAACTTCAAAATATAGATTCATCATTTATTAAAGAAGTCCGGGGAAAAGGATTATGGATCGGGGTTGATTTCAATAAGAACCTTGTTAATGGGTGGGAAGTGTGTGAAAGAATGCGGTTCAAAGGCGCTCTCACAAAAGACACTCATGAAACAGTTGTCCGTTTTGCTCCTCCCCTCACCATTACAAAAGAAGAAATAGATTATGGTCTAAAAGCCTTTAAGGATACCCTTTTTGAAATAGAACAGTGCAGTGGGATTCCTTGATTTTTAGCTTGATATTGAGGGGCTTATCACGTAAGTAATGACAAACATATAGGTTAGCGTGATGACCCATCCTGAATTTCCCAACCTTCACATTATAGACCACCCTTTGATTCAACATAAACTTACTCAAATGAGGAAGGCGGATACGCCAAAAAATCAGTTTCGGCAGCTTTTAAGGGAAATTGCTCTCCTCATGGGGTATGAAATTACAAGAGATCTTCCTCTTTCAAGCGAGCAAATTTCAACTCCTCTCACCTCTATGGAAGCCCCTATTTTAGCAGGTCCAAATCCTGCCATTGTTCCTATTTTAAGGGCTGGGCTTGGAATGGCAGATGGTTTTCTGGAGCTCATCCCTGAAGCCGATGAGGGCCACATTGGGATGTACCGAGATCCCGTCTCAAAAAAACCAGTTGAGTATTTGGTAAAACTCCCCCATGCAAATGGTCGCACATTTTTTCTTGTTGATCCAATGCTCGCCACGGGAAATTCTGCGGTTGCAGCGCTTGATGCTCTGATTAGACATGGTGCCAAACCTTCCAAAATTAAGTTTATGGCCCTTGTTGCAGCCCCTGAGGGTGTACGTGTCTTCAATCAGAAATATGCCAATATACCCATATATACTGCTGCTCTCGATGAAAGGCTTAATGAAAAAGCCTATATTCTTCCAGGCCTCGGTGATGCTGGCGACCGCCTTTTTGGAACATTGTAAAATTCGAATATTTTCACTCTTAGATTCCTCCCACTTTTTATAGGAGGCTTGACGCCATATTGACCAACATTAAATCAATTTATATTTGTAATTTAAATAAAATTAGCCTAAAATTCTCTCATGAATTTAAATACACGCAATCTTCAGCGGCTTAGTCAAAAAGCCATGGCACCTTTTTTGGCCCTTTCTGTGGTGGGATACTTTGTTTATCATTCCATTCAGGGAGATAGAGGAGTTCTTGCGTGGGTTCAACTTCAAGAACGTCTTGTGAAAGCCCAAGGGGAGTTAAAGGACATTACTCAAATCCGGCAAGAGTTGGAAGAAAAGGTTACAGCCTTACGTCCTGAAAGTATCAATCGCGATCTTTTGGATCAACAAGTCCGCCTTCAGCTCGGCTACACGCGGCCAGATGAAGTTGTTATCCTCAGGTTAAATAAGCCCAAGGATATCTAAGAGCCCTCCTAACCCTCACGATTTTCTAGAAATATTGTAAAATCAATAGGTTACTGTCATTGTGAAGAATGACAAACTGGTGACGAAGCAACTAGAAAGTGACCGTCTTCTTGGATGAGTTCGGAGTACAGTCCCCGTAATGACAGAAGCCATAGAAATTTGCATTAAAATCTCTAACTTTAGCCGAATATTCACTTTATTTTACTGAAGCTTCGCAGGTATATTCCCCGTTTTTATTCATGCTGAATATTAATCTAGCAGCTTCGATTTTATGTCCACCAAACCAAGCAGGTATCATTACTTGATTTGCTTCAACCCTCATTTCCTTTCCCTCAGCATCAAGAAGGGAGAACTTAACGATCTCTCTTCCCTGGAGTGGATAATTGTCCTTAATGGCTATTCGGGACTCTGGTTTGGGATCTTTTACTGTTACCTTTTCTTTATCGGGAAGAGTAATGACTACCGCATGAGGCATATTTTTCTGATCAGAAACTTCAAAGAACATTGAAATTCTACTTGCATAACAATTAGTAGCCAATCCCATACAAATAGCAAAAGTTAAAAGTGGTTTCATAGCCTCCTCCACAATATAATTATAATATGTATAGAACCTGCTGCAAAAGTCCTAGAGATGTGATAGTCTAAGATTAGGTTAACTCACTGAAAAGGATAAGAAATGT
>DAIDHR010000018.1 GCA_027459605.1 Alphaproteobacteria bacterium | reverse complement strand
TCCCCCACTTTCTTATCGTTATTTTAGGCTTTCAGCTTACACTATTTTGGTTCGTTCTTAAAATGGTTTTACTATATTATTATGCAAAAAAAAATGAAAAATTGATTAATTTTCTTATTTACTACAAGAATGATTTGATAATAACTTGTAATTATACGATATTTATTTGACTGTTAAAAATGAATAACCCTTCCAAAGGCATCAAGAACTGATTCATGCATCATTTCCGATAAGGTGGGATGAGGGAAAATAGTATCCATGATTTCTTGTTCTGTTGCTTCCAAAGTTTTTGCTAAACAAAATCCTTGGATTAACTCGGTCACTTCAGCTCCCACCATATGGGCACCAAGCAATTCCCCTGTTTTTCCATCAAAAACTGTTTTAACAAGACCTTCGGTCTCTCCCATGGCTATCGCCTTGCCATTAGCAAGATAAGGAAAACGACCTACTTTAACATCATATTTACCTGTGGATTTTGCGGCCTCTTCCGTCAGTCCAACACTTGCGATTTGAGGATAGCTATAGGTGCAGCCAGGAATGTTGGTTTTCTTCAGAGGATGAGTGCTCTTAAGCCCCTTAATTTTCTCAACGCATAAAACACCCTCATGGCTTGCCTTATGGGCAAGCCAAGGCCCCGCTGCTACATCTCCTATAGCATATATTCCAGGCTCGTCCGTTGCACACCATTCATTGGTGACGATATGACCTTTTTCTGTTTTTATCTTTGTTTTTTCAAGGCCTAGATTTTCTATATTCCCAACAATACCTACGGCTAAAATAACACGATCAACTATAATCTCTTGAGCTTTTCCGCCCCCTTCAATGGTCGCTATCACTGAATCTTTATTCTTTTTAAGGGACTTAACCGTCGCTTTCGTATGAATTTTAATACCTTGTTTTTCGAAGGATTTTCTAGCCAAAGCAGAAATTTCTTTGTCTTCAACGGGAAGGATTTGATCTAAAACTTCAACAACGGTAACTTCCGCTCCCATCAGCCGATAAAAGCTTGCAAACTCAATCCCAATGGCTCCCGATCCAACGATAAGAAGGGATCCCGGCATTTTCTCAGGAACCATGGCTTCCTTATAGGTCCAAACAAGCTTTCCATCAGCCTCAAGGCCAGGAAGCTCGCGAGCGCGGGCTCCAGTTGCTAAGATCACATGGGGGGATTTTATGGAAGTTTTTCCATCAACGATAACTTCGATCTCAGGCCCACTCCGACCCTTAATTTGGGCGGTTCCCTCAATGACTGTCACTTTGTTTTTTTTCATAAGGTGGCGAACCCCACTGGCAAGCTGGTTCGCAACTGATCGTGATCTTTCAACAATTTTTTTAAAATCAAAGGAGACCTTTTCAGCCTTAAACCCATAAGCATCTAAGGAATGAAGGAGATGATTGATTTCAGAGGTTCGGAGTAAAGCTTTGGTGGGAATACACCCCCAATTGAGGCAAATTCCTCCCATGTGCTCTTTCTCAATAACAGCTGTTTTAAGTCCGAGTTGGCTTGCCCTTATTGCAGCCACATAACCGCCAGGACCTCCTCCTATAATTACAACGTCATAATCCGCCATCTCTTAGCTCCATAGGTTTACTCTTGATTTCATCTGATAACATACATAAAGCTTTTATATCAACAAACCCTCTCATATCTCGCTAAGAATCTAGTCATTGGAAAGAAAATAATGCGTCTTTACTGTTCATGAAAGTTTCAACTTTATCGTTGATCATTCGTGCGAATTCCCCTGTTTTCGTTTGCTCATCCGCTTCTTTAGAAAATGTCATGAGATTTTTCTGCTCAGCATAATCGGCAAAGTCCTTGTAGATATCGAAAAATCTTAGTCCTTTTGTATTTATCAGTGCATTTTTTAGAATCTCTTCAGCAAATGTTTGAAAACGAACATTTGCATCAACTCCTTCCCTTGGACCAAAAACAAGAAGCTGGAATATACCCTGTCCTTTCTCATGAGTAGAAAAGAACCGAATGAGGTTAATGATTTTTCTATCCTCACGCCTTTGAACAGTTTTAAAGAGGCATTTGTTAAATTTTTGAAGAAACTCAAGCGTTTCATCCCTATAAGTAGGCTCCCCTAAAAAAGTTGCGTGAAATAGTTCATGGTCAAAATAACGTTGCGCCCCTCTCATTTCTCCATCAAAACGGGGATATTCGATAAGGGGAATTCCAATATAACAGAAACCTTGACTGATAAGATCACTTAGCTTTCCTATACGAGCAAGACCCGTTAGAGAAACGATGGGAATGGGGGTCACGAACTCAGAAACTCTGTCTATTTTTTTGAGACTCTCTTTGAGGTAAAATGGGATTGTATTGGGATTTCTATCAAGAAGCGTTGCGAACCTATAATAAATTTTAATCAATGCTTTTAAAGTCATTTGATTTTCTTCAAAGTCTTTGAGGGCCACGGATGAAGTCTGTTGAAAGAATTTATATTGTTGGGCATCTTCACCGAATCGCTCTTTAATAGTTTCACCGATGAGGTTAAAGTTTGTTCGTGATAAATCTTTTAATTCCTTGTACTCTTGACCAAAAGGTGAATCTGCTTTCGCGTACTTTATATATGTTTTGATTTGATTATTTTGAGGAGGGATGTCTTCCTCTAATACAGCTTGACCTGCACCATTAAAGATAATAAAAGAGCCAATAATTAGTCGAATAAATTTAACATACATAATATAACCCTTTATATAAATAACCACAATTTTATTTGAGAAATGAGCATTCTTCCCTTAAATGTCAATAAAATTCTTTTCATTTAAGAATTGTATTTTATAATAAGACTTATGAAAATGGCAAAGACACATATTTTATTAGTTGATGATGATGAGCGTTTACGGGATCTTCTCCGTAAATTTCTTGTGGATAATGGTTTCTTTGTTTCCACAGCCCGTGAAGCGCTTCATGCTCGTGAATTAATGTCTATTTTTATTTTTGATCTTATGATTTTAGATGTCATGATGCCAGAAGAGGACGGGTTTTCCTTAACTGAATATATTCGAAATGGCCCCATGCGTTTGAAGGATACCCCCATTCTTCTCCTCACTGCTATGGGAGAGACAGAAGACAGAATTTCGGGGCTTAGCCGGGGAGCAGATGACTACCTCTCAAAACCCTTTGACCCTCGGGAGCTTCTTCTTCGCATTCGCGCGATTTTACGCCGAAGCCAAGGACTTTCAACCGTTACAACCCTTTCTCTGGGTCAAGTCAATTATGACATAGAGTTCAATAGGCTTGAGCGCCAAGGAGCCCCCATTTCTTTAACAACCGTCGAAAGCAGCCTTTTAAAGATATTTGCCCGCCACCGTGGAAAGACCCTCACCCGAGAGGATTTAGCTACTGAATATGAAGGGGATTTAAATCCTCGTACAGTTGATGTACAAATTACTCGTTTGAGAAAGAAAATTGAAGATGATCCTAAAATTCCTCGTTACCTTCAAACCGTTCGAGGAAAAGGCTATGTTCTAATTCCTGACGCATGAAGTATTTTCTGAGACACCCCTTTAAGGCTCTTAAAGCCTATCTTCCTAAAAGCCTATTTGGGCGATCGTTGCTCATCTTATTAGCCCCACTCTTTCTTGTTGAAACTATCTCAGCTTATGTTTTTTTTGATAACCACTGGGACAATGTCACCAAAACGCTTGCTAACACAATTGCAGGCGACGTTGCGACCATCGTAGCTCTTTACAATACCCTTCCGGAAGAAGAGAGTTTTTATAAATTCCTAGCGGGAACTCACCTTAAATTAAGAACAGATTTTATCCCTGAAGAAACCATCCCAACTTCCCTCCCTGAAAATTCGAGAGATAGTTTCTTGGATATTGCCCTTAAAAAACAGGTTCTAACTCCATATACGTTTGAGATTACCCCTAAAGAAATTATTATTAAAGCCGCCGTGGATGGGGGGATATTAGAATTTACAACCCCTCGTAAGCGCCTCTATAGTAAAAGTTTTTCTCTGTTTATTATGTGGGTAGCTGGCACTTCCGCTTTTTTCCTCCTTGTTGCTTCTCTTTTCATGCATAACCAAGTCAAGCCCCTAAGACGTCTTGCAATTGCCGCCGATAGATTTGGAAAGGGTCGCTCTTTCCCTGACTTTAAACCCGAAGGAGCAACAGAAATCCGCAAGGTCACCAAAGCCTTCCTCGGCATGCGAGACCGTCTCCACCGTCAGCTAACCCAAAGAATGGACATGCTTGCAGGAGTCTCCCATGATTTAAGAACCCCCTTAACGCGCATGCGCTTACAGCTAGCCATGATGCCACCCTCCATAGAAGCTGAAGGGCTTCAAAAAGATGTGGAAGAAATGAGCAACATGCTGGAAGGATATTTGATGTTTGCCCGAGGAGAAGGTTTAGAAGAATCTCGGGATACGGACATGAGTGAGCTTCTCATAGACGCCATTGAAAGTCGCGCCCAACCCGAAAAGACCGTTCATTATACTCAACTTTCCCTTCCTGTTTTCTGCGTAAAACCTCAAGCCCTCAAGCGTTGTCTCATGAATCTTATTAATAATGCGGCACGCTATGGAAATGAGGTATGGATTAATACTTTTACAGATAATGACTTTTTTACAATTTCCGTTGAAGATGATGGCCCTGGCATTCCAGAGGAAAAGACAGAGGAAGTTTTTAAACCCTTTTTCCGTCTAGATCCTTCTCGCAACATGGCAACCGGTGGTGTAGGCTTAGGCCTTACCATTGCTCGTGATATTGCGCAAAGCCATGGGGGTGAAATCAAGCTAGCACCATCCAAAGAACATGGGGGCCTAAGGGCTTCTCTGGTCCTCCCCTATTAAGTCCTTGACTTTCTTCTTTTCTTATCTAGGATAATGTTTGAGTCATTAAAAACACTGAGGAGATAGCTATGAATACCGTTTATACTTCATGTATAGCTTATACTGCATCTCCTTGTTGGCGTTGGCGACGCTTAAGTTTTAATTTACAAATTTCCCATCAACTTATGCCAACGAGAGAAGACAATGACCTTTTTAAATCTTTTTCGAAAAAACCTTAAAGCCGCTGTTCTTTTTTTAACTCTTTTTTATACATTTCCTCTTCTAGCCGAAAAAACAATTGGAATAACGCAAATTGTTGATCATCCTTCCTTAAACGCCATCCGAGAAGGTATTCTTGAAGAACTTTCTCATCAAGGTTTTGTCCAAGGGAGAAACTTAACAGTCATCTTTGAAAATGCTCAAGGTAACCCAACTGTTGCGGCTCAAATTGCTCAAAAGTTTGCGAGCATGCCGTTAGATGCAGTTGTCCCCATTACAACTCCTTCCGCACAAACTATTGTTCAACAGATTAAAGGCACTCCTATCATTTTTGCGGCCATAACAGATCCGGTCCGTGCAAAAATTGTATCTTCCCTTAAACATCCAGGACATAATGTAACAGGGGTTACAGACGCTCCTCCTCTTACTGAACAGTTAAATTTGATTGAAACCTGCATTCCCACCCTTAAAACATTGGGTGTTGTTTATAATCCTGGAGAAATCAATAGTGTGACTTTTCTTGAAGACCTCAAGGAATTGGCAAAGAAAAAGCATATTAAAATTATCAGTGCCGCTGCTCCAAAATCATCAGATGTCAAAACAGCAGCTCAAAGTCTCATCGAAAAATCAGATGCTATTTTTATTGGCAACGATAATACGGTTGTCTCAGGGCTTGAAGCTTTAGTAAAAGCATGCTTAGATGCTAAGAAGCCTTTATTTGTCAGTGACCCAGACTCTGTCGATCGGGGAGCCTTAGCAGCTTATGCCTATGATCAACGGCAAATGGGACGTCAGGTAGGGGAAATCGTAGCAAAAATTTTAAATGGGAAAAATCCCAAAGATATCCCTGTAGAGAGGGCCAGAGACGCTAAATTTTCTCTGAACCCTCAAACTGCGGAAAAGATAAAAGTGTCATGTTCTTTCACCCCTTAGTTTTTGGAGGAAAAATGCGCTCTATTTTAAGTTGGACCTTAATTGGATTTATTTGGTGCGGCATAGATGCATTTGCCGCCAATAAAGTCCAAATAGCAGTTGGGCAAATTGTTGAACACCCAGCTCTCGATATGCTTCGCGAAAGTTTAAAAGAGAACCTTAAAGAAAAGGGATACACCGAAGGAAAAAATTTAAAGTGGACTTATGAAAATGCTCAAGGAAATTCCTCAACGGCCGTTCAAATTAGCCACAAGCTTACAAGCCTTGAACCTAACGTAATTGTGACACTTTCAACACCCATGACCCAAGCAGTTGCCACTGCAACCAATAAAATTCCCATTGTTTTTGGAGCTGTAAGTGACCCCGTTGCTGCTAAGCTAACAGGGCATGAAAATGTGACAGGACTGACAGACTTTGTCCCTCCTGCCCAACAAATCAGGCTCATAAAAAAGATTATTCCTCAGGTGAAAACGATCGGGCTTATTTTTAATGCTGGCGAAGCCAATTCTCAACGACAAGCTCAAGCCATCAAGTTGGCTGCCGAACAAGAGGGTATAAAGGTAATAGAAGCTCAGGTTTCTAAAAGTAGCGAAGTTTCCCTGGCTACAAAAACACTTGTTGGAAAGGTTGATGCTATTTTACTGCCAACAGATAACACCGTCATTACGGCCTTAGAATCAATTATCAAGATAGGAAATCATTATAAAATCCCTGTTTTCGGGAGTGACGTCGACATTGTGCGGAGAGGAGCTATTGCTGCCTATGGGGTTGATTGGCGCAAGTCAGGACAGACCTTGGCTGACATCGTCATCTCGATCTTAAAAGGAACCCCGCTTAAAGAAATTCCGATTCAAAACCCGCAAGAACTCGTTTTACGAACTAACCAAAAAGCGGCTGAAAAGATGGGAATTAACATTCCTAAAGATCTTCTGAATCAAGAAAATAGTGGCTTGTAAGTCATTAGGAAATCAAAGTAACCAAAATAGAGAAGCCCATGCTTAAACTAACGGTAATAGGATGTACAGGGCGCATGGGACAAATAACCCTCAAGGAAATCAACCAAAATCCAGAGGTAGAAGTCGCAGGTGCCCTAACCGGTCCCGGAAACCTTTTTGCAGGCCAGGACGTAGGAACATTCATAGGAGAAGGCCCGTTTAATATCCTAATTACTGATAGTCCTCAAAAAGCCTTATCTAACGCTGATGTAGTCATTGATTTTAGTCGTCCTGAGGCCATTGAACGAAATCTTGATGAAGCCATAGAACAACAAAAACCCTACGTTATTTGCATCACTGGATTACAAGCCTCCCAACAAAAAAAGATTGAAAAAACAGCATCCCACATCCCCCTCCTTCTTTCTCCAAATACCAGTCTTGGCATCGCTGTTTTAAAGAGGCTCGCTCTCTTAGCAGCCCAAATGCTTGGGCCTTCCTATGATGTCAGTCTTTTAGAAATGCATCATCATCATAAACGTGATGCTCCTTCAGGAACATCCCTTTCAATAGCAAACGATTTGGCTCGCCTTAATCATTTAAAACATAACGTCCCGCCCTATTCTCCTCTTTCCCCTAGACCTGCAGGGACAATAGAGTGTGTTGTTTTACGCGGTGGAAACCTTACGGGTGATCATTCAGTGATCTTATCTGGAGAGAAAGAAGTCCTGACTCTTCAACACCGAGCGCTCAACCCCTCTCTTTTTGCCCAAGGAGCAATCAAAGCTGCCCAATGGCTTTATGGAAAACCCAGAGGATTATATACCATGGATGATGTGGTGGAACTTGCTCTATGACTTCTTTAATGACCCCCCAAGAAATAGACCGTTTCTTTAAAAACCTTTCCGCTTTGAACCCTAATCCTCAAAGTGAGCTCTATTACACAAATCCTTTTACTCTCCTCATCGCAGTTCTCCTTTCAGCCCGTGCAACCGATAAGGGGGTTAATAACGCCACAAAAGAGCTCTTTAAAATTGCTGATACCCCCCAAAAAATGCTTGCCCTTGGTGTAGACGGCCTAAAATCATATATTAATACCATCGGTCTATATAATACAAAGGCTCGTAATGTTATCGGACTTTGTCAAAGACTTGTCACGGATTTTGAGGGAAAAATTCCTGAAAAACGGGAAGATCTCGAATCCTTACCTGGTGTTGGACGAAAAACGGCTAATGTTGTCCTGAATGCAGCCTTTCATGAACCAGTCATCGCCGTTGACACTCACATTTTCCGTGTCTCAAATCGGACGGGACTTGGCCTTGGAAAAACGCCCCTTGAGGTTGAAAAAGAATTGATGAAACGGATCCCCACCCATTGGTTACTCCATGCTCATCATTGGCTTGTTCTCCATGGGCGGTATATTTGTAAAGCTCGCAAGCCCCTGTGTCCAACCTGCCCTGTTCGCAATGAATGTCACTATCCTTATAAAACAAAGGCAATTGAATGACCCTCCAGGAATGGCGCCATCAGGTGGAAGACGCCCTTTCGAAGGCAAATTTTGATAATCCCTTCTATGAAGCTAAATGGCTGTTGGCAGGAGCCCTGAAACGTGAAAGCGCTTTCATTTCTCTTCACCCCACCTATACCCCCTCCCCGGAAGAGGACATTGCTATCCAAGAATGGCTTGAGAGGCGTCTTCAAGGCGAACCCCTTTCCCGCATCAAAGGGTTTCGCGAGTTTTGGAGCCTCCCTTTCCATTTGAATGAGCATACTCTCGATCCCCGTCCCGAGACTGAACTTTTGGTTGAAGGTGTTTTAAAGTGGGTTGGTTCTCAAAAAATCCGTCCGTGGCGTATCTTAGATTTGGGAACAGGATCGGGATGCCTTCTCATTTCCCTTTTACACGAATTGAAGGAGGCAACGGGTCTTGGACTCGATATCAGTAATGAGGCCATTCTCCTAGCTCAAAAAAATGCTGTGCTAAATAAGGTTAATGACAGAGCCACCTTCCGTCAAAACAATTGGGGAAAAGGTCTCCACGAGACCTTTGATATCATCGTAAGTAACCCTCCCTATATCCCTCTAAAGGATAAAAATACTCTTGAAAAAGCGGTTCTTCATTATGACCCTCTCCAAGCTCTTTTTGGAGGAGAAGATGGACTTGAATGCTACCGCATCCTGACATATCAGATTAGGTTTCTCCTTGCACCTCAAGGGCTTGCTATCCTTGAAATCGGTAAAGGACAACGGCAAGATGTTGAGACGCTTTTTCAAACAGCTGGCTTTGGTACTCTTTTTATTCTTAAAGATCTTGCAGGTATTGAACGGGCGATTGGAATGGAATCTTTAAATAAAGTCTAGGCCAATTTCTCCAACCTCTTCTTCGAGAATCTTTTGCATTTCTTTAGGTGAGCCATGGGGAGAGGACAAATCCAAACGATCTACCATTAATGTTCCATTAACATGATCAATTTCATGTTGAAGGAGCCGCGACAAAAAGCCTTTTGCAACACCTTTTACCGGTCTTCCTTTTTCATCATAACCTGCGTATTCTATTGTTTTATACCGATAAACTTTTCCTATAAGATCTCTGACAGAAAAACATCCTTCCCATTCAAGTTCTTGTTCACTTTCTGATAGGGGCCTATAGAAAGGATTGATCAGCACAGTTAAGGGCTCTGCTTCCAAATCACGCCTCCATTTCCCCCATTCTGCCAGAACATGGTAAACAATAATACGCTTTAAAACTCCTACTTGCGGAGCTGCTAGGCCTGCAGCCCCACCCTCTAATCCTTCTTTGACCATGTATTTCATAGTATCTATAAGCTGCTCCTCTTCTTCTGTAAGAGGGAAGAGAATCTCTGCAGCTTTTTGCTTTAATAGCTTTTTCTGGTGGGCGTTTTCTATGATATACAATGGTAAATTTTTTGACATTGCTTCTACTTCTGGGAAGACGCCTTTCGCTGATGAAGAGTCAGGGGAAAATGTATTTCTTTGAGCAAATTGCTTTCCTTCACTATAGCTGAAACCATGAGAGAAAGCGCCTGTCTA
Source organism: Alphaproteobacteria bacterium (assembly GCA_027459605.1). Taxonomy (GTDB): domain Bacteria; phylum Pseudomonadota; class Alphaproteobacteria; order UBA9655; family UBA9655; genus UBA9655. Next base: position 28,740 of record DAIDHR010000018.1, on the reverse strand, counting down.
AATGAATCAAAGCTTTCAATTTTCACATAAATATTTTGAAGACGGGGCTCCGCCGCTTGAATAGCAGTTTCAATAAAACGCGCTGCCTTTGGCCAGTCTTGAGAATTTGAGCCATCAAAATAACTAAAGTCACCCAGGCCAAAAAAGTCTGGAAGACCAAAAAGAGGAATTGTCTCTATATGATCTTCATAGATAACTTTTCTCACAGTACACCGTGTATTCAAAATGACGGAAAGCTCATGAATAATCGACTCTTTAAGTCCATCTGTATCAAGAAGTTTTCTCCCAATCCCCGTGTCACTTTTGTCATCCACTATGCGATCAAAAAGAGGAGGGAGTAGACCTCGGGTCACCTTGTTCCGTTTCATCTATCCCCCTTATCTCTCTTTTCCCTTTTCTGATTCGTTTCAAGAGGAGGTTGCTATGGTATACCGGATGTCAACAACCTAGAGGCTCCCGAATCAAATTAAAATTGTTATTATAGAAAGTATACCACTTTCCTTAGAGATCATTAAAGAAAAAAGGCGACCTCATCATGGCCGCCTTTTATTTAAATTTAAAACCCGCTGAAAACTATCAACCACCACCACCTTTTGCCTGCAAGGTGCCCTGTGGGAAGTCAATGAGCGAGACGTTTTGGCCCATAGGTTTGCCGTTCTGATCAAAAAAGAGCAGCGTATCTTGGCGCTTGGTAAAGCGAAACCATACCTTTAACGTATCCAGCTTTTTACCTTCAAGCGCTTGAGCAGTGGTTTCGATTCGTGTAATTATACAATTTGTATATATTATTTCTTCAGTAACTTTTAATTTACCGTTAATAATATCAGCCCTATAAACAGTAATAGGACCAATATTATTAGCTTGATAAAAAGCATTTTGCACGTAAATTGATGCTTGAGTTCGAAGGATTTCAATATAAACCCAACTTGCATCAATTTCCCCTGCTGAAAATAAAGTATTTTCTGAGGAAGCATTGACTTCTCGAACCATGTTTTCATTGAAGGACAAGAGTCGATCAGCTTTGACAAGTTTCGGGTCAACATTCGCCCCCGTCAACGTTCCAGTTCCTTGTTTAGCAATGTTAATAAAAAGGTTCGAAGTGTTGGTTCCCTCATTGGCCGCTTGGACTGCTGAGAGTACTGTCGATGTTGGTTGCACTGCCATTTTACATTCCTTTCATTTTATTTTGTTTACTCATTACGCAGCCCCAGGACGTGGTAATGTCGCTACTAAACGTAGAGAAGCTGTTAATTCCTCAAGTTGAAAGAAGGGTCGTAAGAAGACCACTGCTGTATAACTTCCAGGTTGCCCAGGAACTTCTGAAACATCTATGCGAGCTTCCCTGAGAGGAAAGGATGCTTTGACAGTTTCGGGCGCAACATCCGAGAGAAGAACATATTGAGCAATCCATGCATTGAGAAAAAGTGAAACCTCTTGTTGTGACATGAAGGATCCAATCTTATCTCTCATCATTGCCTTAATATAATGAGCAAACCGAGAGGCATTTAGCATATAAGGAAGTCTTGCGGAAATCCTTGCATTCGCATTAGCAGAGTTATCCTCATACTCAATCGGCTTTTGTGTTGTTTGTGAACTGAAAAAGGCAGCGTAATCCGTGTCTTTACAGTAGCACAAAGCCATGAAACCAAGCTCGCTGAGTTCTCTTTCCCGACGGTCCGTAATTGCAGTTTCCGTTGGGCATTTCACAGTTAAGTCACCATCCGCAGTTTTGAATGTAAAGGCTGGCAAATCCGAAACAAGTCCCCCACCCTCAACGCCTCGAATAGCTGCAGTCCATTTGTAGAGAGCAAATGCGTTGGTAATATTTTGCGCCATTGCATAGGCTGAACTCCCCCAACAGAATTTGGAGTTATCAGTTCCATCAACGGCCTCCTCGTAATCGAACCCTTCCGTAGGATTATTTGCTTGTCCATAGGGCAAGCGCATCAATACATGAGGAAGAGTAAGAGTGAAGTAACGAGAGTCTTCTGTCTCCCGGAAACTTCTCCACTTAATCGTATCCGTGCCATCAAACAGCTTAGAAAGATCCCGTGGACCGCTCATTTCCGTAAAGCTGTCGAAGTTGAATATTGCAGGATGTGCCGCTCCAATGAAAGGGGTGTGAGCACATGCCGCCACATTCGAGATCAAAGTTGCCAGTTCCACATCTTGAGGATCGCGCCCAAATTCAAAGTCGCCTATAAGGCAAGAGAAAGGAATACCTCCAAAGGTACCGTATTGCTCTTCATAAACCTTTTTAAAAAGTTGGCTTTGGTCAAATTCGACGGCCCGCTCTAGGTCATTCATAAGCTCATGCTTGGTAATGACCCATAACTTAAGTTTAAGAGTTTCGCTTGTTTCTGTTGCCATCACAAGCTTATGTAGCCCTCTCCATGACCCCTCAAGCTTTTGAAAATCGGGATGATGAACGATCTCATCCATTTGGGCAGAGATTGTGCTATCTAATTTACTAATCCCACTAACAATGAAAGAATAAACGTCCCTTCCGACGCTTCCCTTTGGGGCTGCTGCAACTTGATTTACAAATTCAGCAATCATTTTTTGGGCATTGGGAATTTGTGAAGGATCGCGTGCTAGTTTTCCTTTTTGAATGATGGACTCGAGCAAACTTCCACCAGCCCCAGCGCCACCTCCAGCACCATTTCCTCCTCCGCCAGCATTTGCAGAACCTTGGATAGCCGTTTTAGCGCTTTCTGGTGTCTTTTTTGTCTTATCTGCCATGATCTTAACTCCTTATTTCTCTAAACTATCTATTTGGTCATACCGAGTTCTTTTTGAAGTTGAGCTAAAACGTCTGGATTTTCGACGATATTTCTAAGCTCAGCATCTAGAGCATCATTTCCATCTAACTTTGATAAGAGATCGGTCAGTGCAATTCTTCTACTATAGAGATCGGAGAGAGGTCCCACTTGCCCGACAATATTGATGGGTTCAAAATCATCCATAGATCTGAGCGAAAGAAGGACGTTATAATCTGGAGCATCTCCCCCTAATACATTGGGTACCCTCAGAGGAAGCTGAACATTTAAAGACGCCATAATATCATTGATATTATCACGATCAATGTCGATAAACTTCCGATCCTTTAAAGGTGGTAGAGGTGTTGCGGGTGTTCCAGCCAGGTCGGCTAAAATTCCCATAACAAACGGAAGTTCATAGGCTTGGATGGCGCCTCCAATTTCCACGTCATAAGTTATTTGAACTCGAGGTGGACGAACACGATCAAGTTTATGTTGTGTACTGGCCATGATAATATGCCCCTTTCTTCATTCTTGATGAGCAAAAACATTCCCTATATCTTTTATTAAAGACGAATGTTCTTAAAAATTAGTAAACTTTTATGTTTTTTTGAAAAAAAAGGTGAGAAGTGAGAGAAATACTATATGTTTAAAATAGACGAAAAAAGTAAAATTTTACCAATCTAACATTAGGAAGAAAGTTTGAGGAGATAATCGTTACACCTTTTATTGTTTATTTCTATTACTTTTTTATAAAGTATTCTTTCTATTCCTATTGTTACTAAAAATACAGGAATAGCTGCTGGGAGATCGATAAAATAATGTTCACCAATAGGTATACATGAAAAAATCATAAGTAAATTTATTATTAAAACAGGTATAAAAATAATCAATTTTTCATTTTTAAATATATATGTATAAAGAAGAGCCATAACAGTATGAAAAGATGGGAAGGTAACAATCCCCGGCTCTTTATTGATATCCACAATATTTTGACGAAGTTCAATCATGTGGTGAAGAGCGTTAGATACCCGAATATGAGGCATATAGTGATACCACTCAAAAGGACCAAGGGCTGGGAAGAAACCACTAATCGTAATAGTGAGAGGAGTTGCTATCATAATCATCATTAAAAATCTTTGAAGATAGATTGGTTTGTTAGAATAGGTGAAATAAAAAAGAACAAAAGGGAATTGGTAAAGAAATGTATTATACATAAATTCAAATATCCTCTGCCAAATGTCATGACCTCTAAACCAAAAATCAATTGCCTGAACATAAACTCCAAGATAGTTATCAATTGAGACTAAGGTAGAATCTATCAAAGGCTGATTTTGCGTTGCGACCAAGCAAGTTAGGAGTAACATCAATGGCGAGTATGCAAATGCAAAAAAGGTCGTTTCTAAAAGCGCAACCATACGAAGATCAGGACGGAAACTTTTGTAAAAGACATAAGGAAGAAGAAGACATGCTAAAAAAAGAAACTCGTAATAAATATCTTTTTTATTATAAATAAATAAGGATGAAGAAGTTTTTATCCAGATAACTTCCACACACAAAACAGAAATCAGTATCCCTATATAAATTTTTGTATATGTAGGAACCAAAGATAGCCTCTTTTTTGCTTATATCGTTTTCTATTCCGTTATAAAAATTTAACCTTATACGGAAGCTATTCAAAAAATGGGAAGAAAAGAGTTATTTTATACTCTTTTCTTCATTAATTTATTGTTATTTTTTAAATGCCGATTATTAAACGTTAGGGGCAATAGAAGTATTGAATAAGGTTTCCAGATTAGTTCCCACAGCCCTTACACCAATAATGATTGCAACGGCAATAAGGGAAGCGATCAATCCATATTCAATAGCTGTTACTCCTTCGTCTTGCCTTAAGAACTTTGTAAATAGAATCATTTTTTCCTCCCATTAAAAATGGTTTTGATTAATAATATCATTTATTATTTTTATTATAATTATAATGTCTTAAAAAAATGTTAAGTCTTTAAAAAAATCATTTTTTCTTTTCATGAATAATAATAACATATTTTATAAAGAAAAAAATAAATATTTTATAACCCTAGACAATTTTTATATAATCGATGTATATGTTAGAAAATTATTAGCTGACAATGCTGTGCAGGAATATATCACAATTGCTGGGTATAAATCTAAAATGTCTTTTTCTCGCTCCACTGATGTTTCGATACCCTTTCTTCTCCCCCTCTTTTCTTTAAGAGGAAGACTGGTTCGTTTGCAAGACGTCACAACCACAATTATTCGCCAGCATAATTATCCTCCTCCAATAGGAGCGATTCTAGCCGAACTTTTAGCTGCAGGGGCAGCCCTTGCAGGCCTGTTAAAATTTGAAGGGGTTTTTACGCTTCAAACAAAAACAAAAGGGCCTCTTAATCTTTCCGTTATCGATATAACCCATGAAGGGCATATGCGGGGATACGCTCAGTTTAATTCAAGGCACATTGATCCGAACGCTTCTTTTAAAGATCTTTTGGGGAGCGGGTATTTAGCTTTCACAGTTGACCAGGGTCTTAAAGTAGATCGATATCAAGGCATTGTGGCTTTAAACCATGATACTCTTCCCCATGCTCTTGAGCACTATTTTGATCAATCCGAACAATTGGAAACACGTATATTTATTGCTTCTCACAAAACACCTGATGGAATTTGGAAAAGTGGAGCCCTTCTTCTTCAACAAATGCCCACAAAAAGGGTCGATGAAGAAACCTGGAATTATATGGAAGCCCTCTTAAATACACTGTCATCCGATGAGTTTTTAGATTTCTCAATCCTCTCTGAAGGCCTCTTAAAACGTCTCTTTCATGAAGGAAATGTAACAACATTTGATCCAATTTATCTTAAAGCTCAGTGCAGATGCTCAGAAGACCGGATAAAAACCTTTCTCTCAACTCTTAATCAAGAGGAAATTGAGGGACTCCTTGATAATGGACAGTTGAAAATGACATGTGAATTTTGTAATCATACCTATGTGTTTGATCGTAAGAACCTAATAACGTTTCATTAAGGAGATATTGTTATGCGACTGATTTCACTTGTTATCTTGACTTTTATCCTTGTTGCCTGCGCCCCCTCGCCAAATCTTCCAGAACCCCTGGGGTTGGCTTATCTTACGAATAAACCTATTCGCCTAAATGTGGCTCGAGTCGAAGTTGTGAAAAAATATCAGTCCTCGTCAACTCCTCCTCATGTAGAAAATGATTTCCCAGTCCCTCCCATTGCTATGATTCAACAATGGGTCCAAGATCGCCTCCTTCCTGTTGGGAAAACAGGATATGCTGTTGTAACGATTGAGGATGCTTCTGTCGTTGAACTTTCTCTTAAAGGAACAACGGGCTTTAAAGGAATGTTTACCACAGATCAGTCCGAGCAATACGACGCGAAGATGTCTGTTAAAATTGAAGTTTTTGACGATGCTGGAAATGTTCAAGGATTTGCCTATGCCCGCGCTCAAGCATCTCGAACGGTGGCAGAAAACTTTACTCTTGGCCAACGTCGTAAAGTCTGGATTGTTATGATGGAAAAATTGATGAACAATTTAGACGAAGAGCTTGATCGCAACGTCAGGAGCTATTTGAGTCAATTTATTTCTTAACCTGAATTTTGGGTTAGGAATTATATTTTATCCAATAAAACAAATGGTTACCATCATTACGACCGCGCACGGAGCGAAGCAATCCAGAAAATGGCCAGGATCTATGTACTTATCTTATCTTTGATAAATGTGTATTCTTCTCTCTCGGTTTTCATCCCTCGATCAAGTCGAGGGCAGGCTCTTGTGCAATAAATGTTTTGCCCCTGCGAAGCTGGGGCTTAGCATTTATTGATACAAGGATCTCTTAATCTACTGTATAAAATTGAAGTGGCTATCCAAAGAGAGAAAAACTTAATGCATTGAAAAAGAAGCTGGAAACTCAAGCTCATGAAGGACTTTAATCCTGATTGAACAAATTTATGGGAAACCATCTATAACTAATGAGAGTTTGGATGGCTGTGTAAGGTGGATGACATATATGCGGTCCATAAAGATCAGGTTAAGATAAGTACACAGAACCTAAATCTCTGCCACAGCGCCTTGCAATGACAACATCCTATATTTGTAGGCTATAGCCCTGCCAGAAGATTGACATTGATAAGAATGTCTTAAGTTTCCCCGGCTTTGGGGCTAAAATGAGTGGGATATTTGCCCGAAACCGAGACCCAGTCATCTGCATCAGAGGGAGGGGGCTTTTTATGGGTTATATTGGGCCAAATTTTAGAATACTCGGCATTTAATTCAACCCATTTTTCCATTCCTCCGACCGTATCAGGAACAATAGCCTCAATGGGACATTCAGGAACGCAGACACCGCAATCGATACACTCTTCCGGATTGATAACAAGCATGTTTTCCCCTTCATAAAAACAATCAACGGGACAGACTTCAACACAATCCGTGTATTTACATTTAATACAAGCTTCTGTAACCACATACGTCATCGTACATTAACTCAAGAGCAAACTATCATCATCAAGCTCAAGACCGCTTGCTTTATGGAACAAATCGAGAAGGTCATTAACCGTCAACCCTTTGCGATCTTTCCCACTTACATCAAAAACAACGCGTCCCTCATGAAGCATAAGAGTCCGATTCCCAAGCTCTAGAGCTTGATTCATACTATGGGTAACCATCAAGGCCGTGAGATGTTTTTCTTCAACAATTTCTCGGGTAAGGTCTAAAATAAAAGCAGCAGTTTTAGGATCAAGAGCTGCTGTGTGCTCATCAAGTGCAATAATCTTCATAGGCTTTAGAACCGCCATAATCAAACTTACGGCTTGCCGTTGTCCTCCTGAGAGAAGCCCTATAGGATCTTGAAGACGATTCTCAAGCCCTAGTTTAAGGCGACTTAATTGGGAGCGAAACTTTTCTCGCCAGTCTTTCTTAATTGCAAGCCTAAATGTCCTTTTTTCTCCCCGACTCATAGCAAGGGCCATGTTTTCTTCAATGGTAAGGTTAGCGCAAGTCCCAGCCATGGGATCCTGAAAAACCCGAGCCACATAAGGCGCCCTTTTCCAAGAAGAAAGAGTGGTCACATCTTTCTCATCTATCAACACACTTCCTTTTTCAACTGGAACATCCCCACAAAGTGCATTGAGGAGGGTGGACTTTCCCGCTCCATTTCCACCAATCACACAAACAAAATCACCCTTTTTAATATTAAGGGTAACCCCCCGAAGGGCTTTTTTTTCCATGGCCGTCCCACGGTTAAAGGTCACATGAAGATCTGTTAGGCGTATCATGCTTTGCTCCGTGCGGCTTTAAAATCAAGAATTTTGGCTCTAAGCTTTGGCGTTACCATAGCAAAGCCTACAAGAATTGACGTAACCAGGTTCAGGTCTGAAGCTTGCAACCCTAAAAAGCTTGCATTTAAAGCCATTGCTATAGCAAGCCGATAAAAGATGGATCCAATCACACACGCAACGAGTGCTGATAAAATCACTTTTGGATTAAAGAAGGCTTCACCTACGATGACAGCAGCTAAGCCAAAGATAATTGTCCCAACTCCCAAATTAACGTCTGCAAATCCCTGGCTTTGGGCAAAAAGGGCTCCTGCTAAAGCAACAAGCCCATTGCTGATGGCAAGCCCGGAGAGAATTTGAATATTAACTGAAATTCCTTGAGCTTTTGCCATACGAGTATTAGCTCCTGTCGCTCGCATAGCAAGCCCCTTTTCTGAGCTTAAAAACCGGTATATGAAAAGAACAGCAATACCTGAAACAACAAACATTGCCGTTGGCATGATATAAAGATGAGGAAAGCTTAAATTTTCCAATGGGGTAAAAATCGTTTTTTCTCCTAGAAGAGCTATGTTAGGACGCCCCATGATTCGCAAATTAATTGAATAAAGAGCTGTCATTGTTAGAATACTGGCGAGAAGATGAAGGATATTCCATCTCACACTAATCCATGCTGTTGTAAACCCTGCTGCCATTCCTGCTAAAATGGCTGCAGCTGTAGCAAGCCAAGGATCAACCCCTGAAACAATCAGGATGGCACTAACAGCTGCCCCCAAAGGAAAGCTGCCATCGACAGTTAAATCTGGAAAATCCAGAATACGAAACGACAAAAGAACGCCAATAGCCACAACACCATATAAAAGGCCAAGTTCTAAAGCGCCCATGAATTGAATTAAATTCACGTTAAAAACTCCATTTCTTAATACAAATGAGCTTTGCTGATAACCGCATCAGGAAGGGTTATATTTAGCTTCTCAAGCGCGTGTTGATTGATAAATATATCGATTGTATCGGGAGATGCAACGGCAATTTCTGCAGGGTCCTTTCCATTCAGAATTTCTACAACCATATCCCCTGTTTTATGCCCCGTTTGCACATAGCTATAACCTATACAAGCCAAGGCTCCCGCTTCCACAGATCCGCTATCGGCTGAAAAAAGGGGAAGATTGTGCTTAAGCGCTAAAGAGGAAACTGTCTTCATAGCTGACACCAACATATTATCCAAAGGGATATAGAGAGCATCCACCTTCCCCACAAGCTGAAGAACAGCTGTTTGAATATCAGAAGATTTTACAGGTGTTGATTCAATCACTGTTAGATTTTGTGCTTTAGCCTCTGCCTTTATGGTCTCTAAGGATGAAACAGAACCATGATCTCCTGGATTATAGATAACCCCAATGGTCTTCGCTTTAGGAAAAAGAGTCTTAATAAAATCTATTTGTGCTTTAATGGGAGGGGCATCCATGACCCCGGTCACTTTTCCTTTATGATCTTTAAGAGAAGGCACAAGCCCCGCTGAAATTGGATCTGTCACAGCGCTAAAGACAATAGGTATAGAGTCTTTTCCGACGGCCTTCACCATTGCTTGAGCAGAAGGTGTTGTAATGGCTACGATCACATCGGGTTTAAGTCCTATAAACTTGCGAGCAATTTGGCTAGCTGTCGCGGCATTTCCTTGAGCGTTTTCAAAGTCCACCGTTAGGTTTTTTCCCTCTTGAAACCCTTTTTGAGCCAATTCGTCGAGAAGGCTTTTGCGAACGGTATCCACGGCCCCATGTTCAACAAATTGAGTGATTGCAATATGTTTAGAAGGACCAATAGCCAGGGAAGAAGATATAATTCCTAGAAAAAGAAGAAGAAGGATGCCTAAAGTTTTCTTTATAATTTTCGCACTCGACATGACGGGTTCCTATTTATAAGTGGGATCAAAAGTTTAAGTCTCTTTAAGTTCCCGCTTCTAAATCGAAAAAAGTACATTGTATGCTCCGTCTCCAAAAAATAATAGAATATACTCTTCGCCTTCCTTGCCCTTCGAACACCTGCCCGAGACCTTGAAATCCTTTGAGTATATTTCCTAAAGCCTAAAATTAAGGCCTCTCGTTCTTATTGATGCCAACATTTTAAGAATAAGTCAATGAAATCCTTTTGTGCAGGCATCGCAATACTCCGCAAAACTTAGGTAAAACGAATATCAGCTTATATTCATAATGATCGCACGATCTTGACTAAAAGTCCAATTTTTAAATTGCCCATTTATATAAAAAAATTAAGAGATTCATCATAAAGACTTCCAAATAGCAACATTTAAAAAATCAAAGGCCCTCCCTTGATCATGAGCTTCCTCAAGAGAAAGAGGACTTAAAGAGTCAACCTCGTCTCCCCCTTTATCATGGGTGAGAACCGATGTCCCTATCATCAGCGCTTCTCTCAGGTCTGGATAGAAAATCCTCAGCCATCACTGTTGATGTGGGTTGCTCACCCTCGGTTGTTTGTCCTCCTCCTGCCATAGGCATCTCATTACCATAAGGCAACTGAAAGCCGATGATCGCTGGGACATAAACCTGGGAGTCAGCATCTGCATGTGAGAAACCTCTTCCTTCTTCTGTCGGAACTCTGATGTTTTGAGTGACCCTACGTGCCTCCATTTTTTGAATGCCCTCAGATAGGGGAAGTACCGCGCCTTTTCCTTGGATTTCTTTAAATACCTTTTCTTCAGGCCGCGCAGGAAGTGTAAAATAGGGAGCACCATACGCCATCCTGTCACTAAGCCCTTCTACCCTTTGAGGAAGACTCTGATCCTTTGCATTATAATCTGGTGGTCGGGAGCTTTCATCCCAGGCGTCAACTTCCCCCATCCATATAAAAACCGGTCCGGTGGCTTCGACTTGTTCTCTATCACCAACTTTACCCAGCTCGAAAGAACTCTTGTGCACATCTGCAGGTCTATCTGCGTCTGTGAGTTTCCTCCCGAACGCCCCATCTGATATACCTGTGTAGGAAGGGAATGCCATCTCCAAGGCTGCCCGTGGTTGGGGACCCGTATCGGCAGGTGTGACAAATTCTTCGCCATATGACCAACGGTGACCTGTTATCTGGCCTGGAGAGCCTGAATCAATGTTGACTCCTGAGCCTGGGGCGGCCATCCGGTATCGAGCTATCGCTTCAGGAACATCATTTTTTAGGTCAGGGTTTTCAGGCCGTTCATCACCTGGGTTTAACCCATAGCCAAATCCTGATCGGAGTGCTGCATGCGCCCCATCTTGAGCTCGCCATTGGTCTTCTAAACGAGCCCATTCAGCTGGGACCATCGCCTCAACGCCTGCTATTTGATCGGAGCCGACAACCCCAGTTCCTTCAACAGCAATTTTATCTCCGACTTCTTCGGAAGCGAAGCTAGAGCTGGCCATTAGAAAAAGCAGTGCTGAGATGTAAAGAGTGTATTTTGAAAATGACATCATTTTGCTCCTCCTTCTGGAGAATCGAGATCAATCCCTGCAACTAATTCCCCTGTCCCATACAAAGGGGCATAAACACCAGCTCCTGAAGGGTAACGAGCGTAATCCTCTGCGACAGGGTTGTTCTGACCATCCCGTTGAAAGGCTAAATTTGGTTTTTCTGCCTCCGGAACAACCTGTTGTGCGGATCCTTCTCCTGCCTGCTGAGACTGAACAATGTGTTCCCAAGATTCAGGAACAACCACTCTTCTATGCGTAAAAGAGGCCTTATACGCTTCTGGACCATTTTTGGTTAACTCCACACCATAAACCGTCCATGCCGGTGAAGGAGTCTGTTGACCGTCATCTTTGTTTGCAGGGGGCTCGTCTCTTGGGAACTCTTGAACAGCGTCCCAATACGCACCTTCGCCTCCTACAAGAACCCCACCATATAGACCACCCGCTTCTGCATCGCCAGGCTTAAGGGCAGTCTTTGTGAGAGGTTCCCCCCTTTGGGTATTTTCTTGTGGAGGGCTATATGTTGAGGCTGGATTGCGAACACCTGACCTAGCACCATAGGGACCAACATAATAGGGGCTATCATATCCTGGGGCTGGAGGAGCGGTTTCTCCCCAGCCATAATAGGGGACACCATATAATCTAGCTGTATCATTACCTGGGGAAACTGGCCCGGGGGAATCTGATCCCCCCATATTTCCTTCTGCCACAAAACCTAGCCTAGTTCTTTCATGGTCCATTTGTGATTGTGTTGGCGCATCTCCTGCAGTCATTCTATCCATCGCAGCCCAATCTGTGTACTTTCTTTCTATAGGGGTTAATCCAGACTGAGCGCTATCCACATGGGCGCTGGCATGCCTAGCCAACGCTGCAGGCTTGTCTGCTTCTAAAGGAGCGACCATCCAAAAACCACCTTGATCCTCCCTCAGGAATTCTCCTCCTGGGGATAGTTGTGAGGCCGCATCAGGTGCAGAAGCTGAGGGGTTTTTCTTTTGATCTAGCCGGGCTCTCCTTGCAAGTTCAGCAAGAACCTGGGCCGAATCATCTGCCCTTAAGTAAAGTCTGCGAGTATCTGCATCACGCTCTGATCTTTCTTGAGGCACAGTTTGTGACCCTCCTGGTATGTCTAGAAGAGGTTCCACGTCAGTTCTTGCAGATCCCTGAGAAGCATTTGCACCTCCAAAACCCCGGATGAGTTCACCTGGATAGACTTCTTTTCCTGAAGACACTTCATAGGAACTAGGTTGAATCTTATAGCCCTGTATATCTGCGCGACCTAAAGCCTTAATGTCGGCGGAAGCTCCAGGAGGGGGAGGAGCATCATAGGACCTAGGTTGTTCGGTCCCAGCAACATCAGGAGCACCATACTTATTTGCCATTCCATCGTTCTTATAAGCGAAGCCATACTCTGCCATTTGTTTTGCCGTTTCTGGTGTCCCTCCTTCATATCCCAAGAAGTGCTGTTGGGCTTCTTCAGAATATCCGGGATCTATTGTTCGTGTTATTATCCGCCTACTATCTTCAACTGCTCTTCTGTGAGCACGAGTCCCATCAGGCTCATAAGCAGCGCCGTGCGCATAAGTATGGGTAGTCGTATCATGCCCCAACCATGGCAAATGACTTGTATCTCCTGATGAGCCAGCTCTGTAGTCGTCTTGCGTTGCCTCAGGAGGATTTGAAGGTCTGCTCGCATCAGAAACGCCATATCTATCACCTTCTGCCCATTTTGCTGGACCTGTACTGCCAGTCTGGGCAAAATCATCCCCTGACCATGCAAAACGAGGATCTGGATCAGAGCCACTCACTCGCCCCGTAACTTGAGGCGCTGTATCATCAATTACTGGCACAGAAAACCCAAGATCCTCTCTTACAGAAGGGTTGCGGACAGCCTCTTCCCCCTTCACCCCAATGTGATGGGGCGCACCAGCTCTGTCTGTCTCGTAAAGCCCAGGAACGAACCAATACGCATTTTGCTGATTTTCTCGTTCTTGTGCAACCGAATGGGAATTTGTGTCGGCCTCTCCACCTGGGACTCCTAAAATATCACCGTATTTCCATCCAGCAGCACCCGCTTGCCCATTGCCAGGGGTTTGTAAACTTTCTGAAAAAGCTCCATTTGCGCTGGACATAAGAAAAAGCAGGGCTGGGATGTAAAGGGCATATTTTGAAAATGGCATCACTTTTCTCCACTTCTTTTGAGTGGAAGAGATGTATTAAGATGATCTCTTCCTTACTTTTAAGATTGTGTTTATTTAGATATACCAAATAAGTGTAAATATTACGTAAAGAATTAGATTTTATACTTCAAAAAATGGATTGCATCAACGGGCGTCCCCCGCCCTAATTATCTGAATTTCAAGTCCTCTAAGAAAGAGGTGTGACATGAGGACCCCTTCGAAATTTATTCTTGAGAGTCCCTCAAAACTACAATCCAGGGTTAGTCTATGATAACAACCACACACAAGAGTTTCTCAAAACCTTGCAAGAGTTCTTGCCCGCTTGGATAAAGACCTCTGATTGATCGAGAAACAAAGGTTTCTAGAAATTGAAGTGTAAGCTTTAGTTAGTGGAAGTCGAGGGATAGTTGTTTGAAAGAGTTTGATGATACATGTAACTTGGCCTGAGCCACTCCTCTCAGGTAAGGAGTACATTGTGGTTAGTCGCATGTGGGCGGTGCTATGCTCATGTGCGACGCTAAGAAGTTTATCATATTTACATTTCTTAGCAAACACTTTTTATCCTTCTTCCTGAGAGTATTGTATAAGAAATTTATCTGATTCCCTTTAATATTTCATTAATGTGTTTTTATAACGCGAATAAATTTTATAGAATAATGAACATTCAAACAATTGTGAGAAGGGATAAAACTCAGCTCCTCAAGCCGGTAAACGTAAAGTGTTTTTTTGTTTGATACGCTTCCTTATGGCGCTCGCAACCTGAGGAAATATGCTTGGTTAGGATATATTTATTCCAATTTGACTGAAGTAAAAAAGCCTGATATGTTCCGTTATAAGCGATAAGAGAGAAAAATTGTTTTTTATATTATTAGAAATCGCATTAAGCAAGGAACAGAAAAATGATAAAAAAATGGTTATTATTAGTTTCAATATTTATGGGGACAATGATCTCCTTTTACAGTGAAGTTAGGGGAGAGCGAGAGGATGAAAACTCACATTCTTTGCTCCAAGGGCCCACCTTAAGCAATGAAGATCAGGAAGGCCTACAACAATCTAGAAACATGTTATACACCTCTGGGATGCGTATACTGACCAGAAGTCAGCGCGCTGCAGCTCTACTCTTTGCAGCAGCAGAGCAAATGGGCCATGAAGGAGCCCGGTATCAATTAAATGAGCTTAGGGGAAGACTGGGGCAAGAAACTGTCAATGTATGGATTAATCGACTTACAAATTCCTCTTTACAGTGAAGGAGGCCTCTCTTTTTAAAAAAAGGGGTAGGGTATGGAGGAAGCTCTATTATCAGAAGATGTTGTGGCAGTAAGAGAATTCAAGGTCCATATGGCTAGATAGATTAAAAAATTGAAGACAACAAGTCACCCCCGGTTATTCCCAAAATGGGAACCCAGCAGATAGAATGATTTCTCCTGAGGATTATGACCGATCTCTTGAAATAGACATGTTTTTCGCATCTATCACACCTGGGCTTGCTGACCCAGAATCCGGAAGAATCTATACAACAGAGGAGCTAGAAAAGCTTTTAAAAATAAGCTAGGATATGTAAACAAAATCTGTGAACATAATTTTTGGATGACCATTTATAGCCAAGAAGTTTTTCGTTTGCAAAGCAAGTTCATGAATGTCTTGCCCTAAGGCTCTTTTAAAAATGACCCAAGGCTATAAGCTTTTTAACCTTTGTTTAGAGAACCTCACAGGAATGTTTCACGTGAAACTTTTTAACCTAAGCTCATGCGCGCTCTTATTATTAAGTGGGTGTGCCGTTGGACCAGATTTCGAAGCCCCCTCTTCTCCTCAAACAACTTCGTACACTGAATCAAAGTTACCCAAGAAAACCGTTGAGTCAAAAGGAAAGGGAGGACACTCTCAATTTTTTATTGATGGGAAAGACATCCCTGCTGATTGGTGGCATCTCTTTCATTCTAAACCCCTGAATGAACTGATAGAAAGGGGTATTAAAAAGAGTCCTACCCTCCAAGCAGCGCAAGCGGCCCTCCGGCAAGCTCAAGAGAATTTACGGATATCGGTGGCAGCTCTTTATCCGTTTGTTGGTCTTCAGTTTTACCCTGAACGGCAACGCTTTAATCCTGCCGTTTTTAACGTGACCACAGGAGCTCCCTCCACCTTCAACTTATTTAATGCAACTGTAAATGTGTCTTACACCCTCGATGTATTTGGGGGAATTCGGCGTCAGATTGAAGCTTCAGAAGCCCAGCTTGATTATCAAAAATTTGAAGTTGAAGCGACGTATTTAGCCTTAACAGCAAATATTGTAACAACGGTCATTACAGAAGCTTCCCTTCGGTCTCAAATTCAGGCAACTGAAACGCTTATTACCCTTCAAGAAAAAACACTTACTATTATCCAAGAGAAGTTTAAGTTAGGAGGAGCCTCCCGTTTAGATGTATTAGCCCAGGAAACTCAGCTAGCTCAAACCCGTGCCACCCTCCCCCCTCTTAAAAATAACTTAGCAAAGGTACGGGATGCTTTGGCCATCCTGATAGGGGATTTGCCCAGCGAAGCTAAGCTTCCGACTTTTACCTTGGACGACTTGACTTTGCCAACAGATTTACCCGTGAGCCTTCCCTCCCATTTAATTCAGCAACGTCCTGATATTAAAGGGGCGGAAGCTCTTCTTCACGCTGCAAATGCTCAAATTGGCGTGTCTATGGCAAACTTATTTCCTCAAGTTAATCTGACGGGAGCCTACGGTTTTTTGTCCAACCAAATAAAAACTCTTTTTGAGCATCAAAATAGTATTTGGAATGCGATTGCCAATGTAACTCAGACCGTCTTTCAGGGAGGGGCCCTTATTGCAAAATATGACGCTTCGATCGCTGCTTTTGACCAAGCCTTTGCCCAATATCGCCAAACGGTTCTTCAGGGATTTCAAAATGTGGCCGACAGCTTAAGTGCGCTCGAAATTGATGCGGAATACCTACAAGCCCAAACCAACGCTGAAACAGCAGCCTGGAATACCTATTCTCTGACTCAAATTCAATACAAGGGAGGGGTCATTCCTTATTTAGCCCTTCTTGATGCTGAAAGGCAGTATCACCTAGCTCGCATTAATCGAATCCAAGCTCAAGCAGCAAGATATGCAGATACAGCAGCCCTCTTCCAAGCCCTTGGGGGAGGATGGTGGAATCGTATGCCTTCGTGTAATACCAATTAAATGAAATAACCTGACAAAAAATTCTGATACAATTCGCATTCTTGGTACGCGTTCAGGGGTCAATTAAGCAGGAGTAGTGACGAGGTTAGAAAGCCTTAAGAATGAGTTCTGATTTTGCAATCGACAAGTCAAGAAAAGAGAGAGAATACGCTCAATAAATTCGTTTCCTCTTTGAGACCATGTAAACAAGGATTTCTTTCGATAAACCACATACTTGCGAATCTGCCTTTCCGCCAAATTGTTGGTTGGCTCAATCTCGCGGTTATCAACAAACCGCCACATCATCTCAAAACTGTTGAGTAAATTTTGAGCCACACGATGGGCATGCGGACAATCAGGAACACGCAATATTCCTTTCAAAGCATAAATCATTCGCTTCTTTACTTTGCGAATTCGCCGCATAAAAAGTAAATGATCAATAGCTTGAATTTTAAAGGCCTTTTCCAGAACGAAGACTTCATGACCGATCTGCTCTAATGTTCTTCCATAAGCAGCCAATGCCTCAGTCCGGCTATGGGCAAATCGCTCAAAATCCCTTTTTAAGTGAGACCAACATATTTGCCGCTTCTCATTTTCAAAATGCCGATAAACTCCATAACGATCACTGATAACCTGGCCTTCATACTCAGGTAAAAGGCTTTGAAGAACTTTCTTTCCTCGAGAAGATGTAAGTTTCAACACGCTCATGGATCGATTTGTAAACATCCATCCCCAACCCCTTTCTCCTTTGCACTTATGGCCGGTCTCATCAATGTGAAGGTAGGGGCTGTCTTCCATTTGCTGGCATAGTTCTTCATAAGAAGGCAGAAGCTTATGGCTAACCCTCTTTTCCGTCGTAGAGACCAAGCCCAAGCTAATCGGCATATGAAAAATATCATGAAGGATTTGCTGAACATCTCTCTTAGAATTGTGGTAAAAGCCACTTAAAGCACTAATGATGGCCTTCGCATGATCCCCTAATAAATCAGGACTAACCCCTTCGGGCAGTTCTGCTGTGTGACGATCTCCACAGGACTTACAAACCCCATGATAAAGGTGATATTCCGTAACATAAGCCTTGATCGGAGGAATCTCCATTTTTTGATGAATCTGGTAGGTAGACCCCACATCGATCTTATGACCACAAGCACAGGTACCAGAATAAACTCTTACGATTTCGTCAGGTGTTTTAAGTTGGTAGCCTTGGAGTTTGTGGCCAGGTTTACGACCGCTTCGGGGACGAGTCTTCTTGGCCCGATACAGATCTCGTGAGGGAGGAAGAGAGGAATTTGTTGAATTTATTCCAAGCCGTTCTTTTAAGCGATCATTCTCTTGGCGAAGGCGCGCATTTTCCTTTTTTAAGATCTTATTCTCTTGCTCTAAATAAGCAATCCGATCCTTTAAATCTGCAATTTGTTTATATAGATCTTCTATAATAGAAGGAAAATCCATCCCCACACTTTTATTTTGTGTTTCTTATTTATTTCCTTTTTACCAGCTTAACTTTTTATTTACAAACTTTTTTTACCCCCTGAACGGGTACAATTCTTGTAATGAGAGAGTCAGACTTCGAACTCGAGGTGCACTCAGTGATCAGTAATCAGATGCCAGTTATCAGAACAGTCTAATCAATTGTTTTTCTTTAAAATTCTGATTTCTGATTACTAGAGCGCGCCTTTCGCTTCGTCTTCCTACTCATTGTTTGAATGCAAAATGGAAGAATTGCTTTGTCTGTTTCTCCCCCACCCCTCATTGCTGTGCCCTGATTTCTACAGGGCTCACAATGATTGCAATCAAATGGCTCTATCCAATCAGATTCTTTTAATCAATACAAAATAAAGCGTAAAAAATTATGCCTTTTTTTGATGATAAGTAGAGCGCTTAGCTCTTTCCTTATATCTTTTGTTTTCTTCATGAGGAGGGCAGGGGCAGCTACTACAACAGGAATTACAACAATCTGGTGTACAGGCAAACATGAGAGGTTCTTCTGTTTTTGCGGCAAAAGTAGTGGCTTCCAATTGAGATGATGTTTCTACCATCCCTAACGCTGCAGTAAGAGCCGAAGCGAAAAATAAATTTTTAGAATTTTTTTTCTTCATTTTCATAAGTTATTCCCCTTTATGTTAACGTATGCAGCGAGAAGTTGTATCGGCAGGGCATATGCTCGAACAAGCTTCTCTTACTTTTTCACTTACCTCACAATGATCTTTGCTACAGTTAGAAAAGCAAGCGGCGTATAAAGCTGACTTTCCTGAGTGATACTGTCCAAAAGGTTCAAGGGCTTTTAAAAGATCCACAATAACATCTTCTCCTTTAGCATGCAGTTTTGAACTTGTAGCTGCTTCACAAAAGAAAGTTAAAAACATTGCAAAAGTAAATAGAATAACTTGCCTCATTGAGATCCCCTATTATATAAGTTATTATTACTCATTAAGGATAACACTCTTGCTCAGGGCTTGCAACATGAAATTTTCACCCTATGCACTAAAAAATATAAATTCAACGGCAGGAATAGGTTTAAGACCCCCTCATTTAGAAGTGGTCGCTGAAAACCGCCCTCAAGTAAGCTGGTTTGAAGTTCATAGCGACCAATTTATGGGTGATGTGGAGAGGAAAAGAAACGTACTTGAAAAAATTCGACAAGACTATCCCATAAGTATCCACGGAGTTAACCTCTCTCTTGGTTCAGTAGATGGGTTGGATATAACTTATTTGAAAGGTTTAAAACACTTAATCGAATGGATAGAACCTGGCCTTGTATCCGAACATTTAGCTTGGAATAGATTAGAAGGCGTTTATTTCCATGATTTGCTGGCCTTGCCTTATACGGAAGAATCCCTTGAGATCTTTGTAAGAAATCTAAATGCCGCTCAGGATTTTTTAGGATGCAAACTTCTCATCGAAAATCCCTCCCTTTTCTTTCATTTTCCTTTTTCTACAATTCCAGAAGCGGAATTTCTTAATGAAATGGTTAAACGAACATCGTGTGGGCTACTCTTAGATATTAATAATGTCGTTGTTTCTTCTCACAATACAAACGCGGATGCTCTATCTTACTTAAAGACTCTTTCTCTCGAAAGCGTGGAAGAAATTCACCTTGCCGGTCATCAAATCCATAAACATAAAGATGGGGAGATTCGAATTGATACCCATGATAGAGTCATTCTAAAAGAAACGTGGGATTTATATGAAAAGTTTCTCGATCTTGCACCTCGGCAAATTCCAAGCTTAGTTGAATGGGATGCAGACCTTCCCGATTTTCAGATCCTTCTGGAAGAGGCTCAAAAAATTGACCACTTTTTAAATATAAAATTCCCTTTGGAGGAATGATGAATCACACGGTAAAAGAAGTGCAAAAAAATTTCGCTGAATATTTGCTCAACATAAAGCCAACACCATGCTATTGTCCTAAACGCATGCCTTTATACAAAGATAGCATAACAATTAAGTTAAACACATATTTAAGTAACACATACCCCACCACTCTTAAAATTTTAAAGAAAAAAGCTTTTGAAAAGATAGTGCAGGAGTTTATCCATTTTTGTCCACCTCGCACTGGAATTCTTTCCCAGTATGGAAAAGAATTCTCCTCTTTTCTAAAACAACAGTCCTTAAAAAAACCCTGGGAAGATATTGCAGAAGTGGCTTTATTAGATTGGGAAATCTACAAAATTAAAAATTGTATGCCAACAAAACCTTTAGATTTGAGCCAAAGCCAATTTTCGAAACTTACTCCTGAGCTCTTGGAACAGGCCAATCTTCGATTAAATACCCCGTACCGGTTACTTGCTTTTGAGGCTCCGATAGGAATTTATTTTACAGAAGAAAGGAAGAAGCGGCGACATGTCATACTTAGGCTACAAAATTTATCTTTTGAAACATTCTGGCTGGAAGAGGCATATTTTTTATTTCTAGAAGGGATTAGTGAAAATAAACCATTAGAAGAGGCGTTTCATTCTGCCCTATCAAAGGATAGGAGTTTCAACCTTTCCGAAGCTCTTGCTTATTTTCTTAAAAATAACGTTCTTTATATAGACCTTAACAAACAGAGTCCGTTACCTTGAGAAGTATCAATTCATAATCTCCATGAATTCTTTAAATTTGCACAAAATAAAATAAATGTAATTCATCCTAAAAATTAACAGATCTCATGTAAAAATTGCATATAAAACAATTGATTAAAAATTGCAAAATCCATTGCATGTCAAAAATTTATCCTATATAGTTCAGTGAACTTGGTACAAAACGTATCAAAAATGATAAAAATTAAAAATATCATGTCATGATTCAGGGAGGGTCATCCATGCAGATTCATCCAAAAGCCAGATCTATTCTTTCAACATTAGCTATTCCATCCCCTATCCAAAAATACTTCACTGATCTCAAGTGGGACATCGACCTTAGTAATAATACGAACCCCTATTTGGGTTACTTTGCTGAGTATCCAGATGTTAAACAAGATCAGCTTAAGCAACTTTATTTAACAATTGTTTTATCTTTGAATCGTCCTTCATATTTTAATAAAGGAGACTCTAAGGATTTTTCTTCGGAAAATGTTTTGTTTACAGCAGGATCCATGGAAGGACTTGATTTAGTGCTCCGAACGTTTTTAGAACCTAAAAAGGATACCCTTTGTATCACCTTACCTACTTTTCCTGCCTATGAACATTGGGCTTTAATTCACGGCGTTCAGGTAAAAACAATTCCGCTTTTTGGAGAAAACCTCAATCAAATCTTAATCGAGGACATTATTAAGATTTGTCCAAAAGTTGTTTTCTTATGTGATCCGAATAATCCTGCGGGGACAAAACTAGAAACTACGCTCATTCAAAAATTATGCGAATCTTTTGATGGATTGGTTGTCGTTGATGAGGCCTATATCGAGTTCTCGAACCACCCTTCATCCCTATTTTATTTAAATAAATACAAAAATTTAATCATTCTCCGGACCTTCTCAAAAGCTTGGGGACTTGCCGGCGTACGATGTGGGGTAATTCTTGCTGATAAATCCATCATTAATGCGTTAAGGTATGTGCAGCTTCCCTTTGCTGTTTCTTCTCCTTCTCAATCAAAGGTGAGGACACGGTTACTGCAACCAAAGAAAACATTTTCTTCCTGGAATAAAATTAAAAAAAATCGAGATCAGTTGATTCAGGAATTGACCCATTTGAAAAGTGTCATAAGGGTTTATAAAAGTGATGCAAACTTCATTATGATTGTTCTTTCAAATTTTCAGAAAACCATGGCCTTGTTAAAAGAGTACAAGATTCATGTTCTAGATTGTTCACCAGTTTCCCTGGATTCGATTCGTGTTTCTATCGGAAGTGAAGATCAGAATAATAAATTCTTAGAAGTCCTCCAACTGGCATCGGATATTTCATGAGAAGAAAGGGTACTGGATCACCGCCACAGCAGGGAATGACAATTTTCCAAAATGAAAAACGATAACTTCACGTTTGATGGGGATGGATTATTTTTTCCATTTAATATTACATCCAAGGCTAGGTTTCTGATTTTGAGAAATCTGCTTGTTTTCAAGAAGAGCATCCAGAGAAGCCCTTAAATCCTTTCCTGTGACGGGGATGTTATTCATGGGCCGAGAATCATCAAATTGACCCCGATAGACACAGGTCATGTCACGATCAAAGACAAAGAAATCTGGGGTACAAGCTGCATCATAAGCTTTGGCAACCTCTTGGGAGTCATCAAAAAGGTAAGGAAAAGGAAATTCTAAGTCCTTAGCCAGCTTTTCCATGTTTTCAGGAGAATCTTCGGCGTGTTGTTCTGGATCATTAGCATTTATCCCAATAAATCGTATGCCACAAGGAAGGTAATCATGAGCCACATGGATAAGCTCTTTCAATATGTGTTTCACAAAAGGGCATTGGTTGCACATGAAAACGATAACCGTTGCTTTATCAGATTTTAAATCAGAGAGAACCAGCTTTTTTCCTGAAACAACATCATTTAAGCTGAATTCAGGAGCGTGCGTACCCAAAGGGATCATGGATGAAGGAGTAGCGGCCATTTGTTCCTCATTTTTTATTTTTAAGCTTATGGCAAAAAAGAAAATTTTTCGATAAGAAATTTCAAGCATTTTTTAGTGAAATTCATAGATGAGCGATACTTTATTAGATTTAGAAATCTATTTATCCCTTTCTCATCTACCTGAAGGCTTTATTTAGATTCTGTAAGTTAAAGGCATATTAAAGAATGACAGAGATCCTATCATTCTTTAAATGGACCCGTCCTTAAAACAGCTTTTTTCCATTATCGACTTTAGGATCTAAAGTTGCTAAGCATACAGCTCCTTGATTATCCGAGCATCCCAGCATCAAGAACTGGGATTCAAATCCAGCAATGTTCTTGGTTCCTAAATTAACAGCCCCTAAAACTTGCCGCCTGATGAGAGATTCAGGCGTATAGTGAACGGTGACTTGGGCAGAGGTTTGTAAAATCCCGATTTCAGGTCCAAAGTCAGCCCATACTTTATAAGCAGGCTTGAGGGCGCGAGGAAAGGGTTCAACTTTAATAATACTTCCTGAACGGATCTCAACTTTAGCAAAATCATTGTAAGATATGGTCATCGTAATTTTCCTTGTTTTTTAAGCTTTTCTTTTCCATAAGCAAAAGAAATGCAGTTCAAATTAAAAAATGTGAAAGTGTAAATAAAGGTTAGCGAATATCCGGTCGCTTATAAAGAAAACAAGGATTGGGTGTGTATTTGCTTTTTACCATTTCTTCATCTTAATAAAACAAATTTAAAAATCAAGAAATTTTTCATGAAGGAATTATTTCTTATTCCGGATTGCTATTTTTTGAGGTCCTTCATAGAATTGCCAAAAAAATAAGGGGAGCATGTTTTATATCGCCTTTCGAATGCTGGTTGGGGATCGAGGAAAATTCTTAGGAATTATTCTGGGGCTTTCCTTTGCCTCTTTAATTATGACCCAACAACCAGGCGTTTTTGTTGGCATTATGACGCGTGCCTATAGTTTTATTACAGATCTTGGTTTGCCTGATATATGGGTTATGGAGCCGACGGTCCAATATATTGATGACATTAAACCTATGCCAGACACCTACCTTTACCGAGTTGCGAGTGTTGAAGGGGTAGCATGGGCGAAGCCGCTCTATAAAGGGACAATTCAAGCTCGTCTTCATAACGGAACCTTTCAAACGTGTAACTTAATCGGTCTTGATGATGCGACATTAATTGGGGCTCCAGCTGTTATGATCGAGGGAAAGATTGAAAATTTACGCCGTACGGATGGGATTATTGTTAACCAAGAAGGAGCTTTAGATAAGCTAGCCAATCCTCCTAAATACCCCAGAGGGCCCAAAATCCCTTTAAAGGTAGGACAAGAGATTGAATTAAATAACCATCGGGCCGTTGTTGTTGGTATTGCCCAAACAACACGAACATTTCAATCTCAACCTGTTGTGTATACAACCTATTCAAATGCAACTCTTTTTACTCCTCCTCAACTCAATTTGCTAAGTTTTGTTCTTGTTAAGGCTAAGCCCGGACAAAACCTGAAAGCACTCTGTGATCGGATTTTTAGGAGAACGGGTTTAAGAGCTTATACTAAGGAAGACTTCAAGAGCCTTACAGTCAATTATTATTTAAAATACACGGGCATCCCAATCAACTTTGGTGTCTCTGTTCTCCTTGGATTTTTAGTAGGAGCTGCCATTGCTGGGCAAACTTTCTACAATTTTACTTTGGAAAATTTGCGCTACTTTGGTGTCTTAAAAGCCATGGGAACATCTGAAAAAACCTTGCTTCTTATGATCATTTTTCAAGCTCTTATTATAAGTTTTATCGGGTATGGTATTGGTGTTGGCTGTACAGGAATTTTTGATCTTTTGACTCAAAATACAATGCTTGCCTTCCGGTTTCCCTGGCAGCTTTTTATATTTAGTATTTTTGGTATTTTCATTATTTCTTCTTTTGCGGCCCTTATTAGTATTAGAAAAGTTATAACATTAGAACCCGCCATCGTTTTTAAGAGTTAAATTTTGATGACCCAAGAAGAGTTCGCTGTAACTTGTAAAGAATTAATTAAAAGCTATGGGCATGGTGAAACAAAAATAACGGCCTTGCGAGGAGTGAACTTGGAAGTAAGATCAGGTGAAATGATGATGCTCGCAGGCCCGTCTGGATGCGGTAAAACGACGCTTATTTCTGTGATTGCAAGTATTTTGAATCAAGATAATGGAGAGTGTAAAGTTTATGGGCACGATTTAAATCATATGAGCAAAACAGAAAGAATTGCTTTCCGATCGAAAAATATTGGATTTGTTTTTCAGGCCTTTAACCTTTTCCCCTCCCTAACTGCAGCAGAAAATGTAGCCATTCCTCTGGTTATTGGAGGGATGGACATTAAAGAAGCCACCCAAAAGGGATGCGAGTTGTTAAATGAAATGGGACTTGGGGATCGAGTCTCTGACGTCCCAGCTGATTTGTCAGGAGGGCAACAGCAAAGAGTTGCCATTGCTCGGGCCATGATCCATGGTCCTCGTCTTATCGTTTGTGATGAGCCCACAAGCGCCCTTGACGGGCATACAGGGCAAAAGATCATGGAATTGATTAAGAAAGTGGCTCTCGATGAAACACGTGCCATTATTGTTGTTACACATGATAGCCGAATTTTCAGCTTTGCAGATCGCATTGCAAAAATGGAAGACGGACAGATACTCAAAGTTGTTAATTCCTATGAAGAATTTGAGGATTGAGAAAGAAAAAGCCATGATCTCAAAATTAACGAATCTAAACATCATTCTTACAATTCTTGCGATACTCGGAATTTTGGGAGCCATTTATATGCTTATTCTGGATCAACAGCCAGTCCCCGTGTCTCAACCCCTGACGCCTCCTTCAGTTTCTCCTTATGAAAGCTTTATTGCTGGGGCAGGGATTGTCGAAGCAGCGAGCGAAAATATAAATATTTGGTCAATGGTTGGGGCAGTGGTTGAAAAGGTTCTTGTAAAAAAGGGAGATATGGTAACCAAAGGTACCCCCCTTCTGACCCTTGATGGGCGACAAGTCATCGCAGATTTAAAGGTTAAAGAAGCCCAATTAGAGGTTGCTCAGACGGCTTTAGAACAACAAAAGGCCTCCCTCCTCTATGCCCAGCATGAACATGAACTTGTAACTGCCCTTGAGGATAAACGGGGTGTCACCAAAGAAGAGATCATTAACCGAAAAGACAATGTTACGATTGCTCAGAAGGCTGTAGAGAATGCAGAAGCCTCAGTAAAAGCAGCTCAAGCTCAGGTAGAAGAAGCAAGGACAATCGTTGACTTTTATACAGTAAAAGCCCCGATTGATTGTAAAATTTTACAAATTAATGTGCGCCCCGGTGAATTTGCTCCCTTAAACCAACCCATTAATGCTCCCTCTTTAGAGATCATTAACCCCTTGATGCTTGTAGGTAATGTCAGTCGGTACCACATTCGTGTTGATGTGGATGAAAATGATGCTTGGAGATTTCAAAAAGATCACCCTGCCGTCGCTTTTTTGAGGGGAAATATCCAATATCATACCCTGCTTAAGTTTGAATACTATGAGCCCTATGTCGTTCCAAAAGCGTCCTTTACAGGCGATTCCACCGAGCGAGTTGATACCCGGGTTCTTCAGGTGGTGTATAGTTTTGATCCCAAAGACATGCCCTCCTACCTGGGACAAGAGGTAGACGTCTATATTAAAGCTGAAAAGGTGTCCCCTAATGCCCTATATGGCGGACCTTTACCGGTGTCAAAATGATAAAGCAAGGCCTGCTCTTAACTCTTTTTCTTTTGTCAGGATGCATGGTAGGGCCTGACTATAAAAAGCCCCCTGCAGACGTGCCAGAAAAATGGGAAAATGCAACATCAGCTAATGAAAAGCAAGATCGCAACATTAACGATGAAATTTATTGGTGGAAGAATTTTGATGATCCCATTTTGACTCAGTTAGTTAGGGAATCCCTTAAGTCAAACTATGATTTAAAGGTGGCCTTTGCTTCTATTTGTGTGGCGCGCGCTAATCTTTTAGGGGCAGAAGCTGCACTCGCTCCAGAAATAAACGCCGTTGGCTCATTTACCGCAGATGAATTTAGCTTGAATTCATTCTTTTTTAATCAGCAAAACATAAATCCAGTCACTCCTCCTGCAAGGACAAGTGCAAGCGCAAGTAGTGCTACGACAACAACAAATCGGTTTTTTCACTTTTTTGAATTAGGGTTAAATACAGCCTGGGAAATTGACCTTTTTGGTCGCTTGAGACGCGGTATTGAAGCAGCTGAGGCTAGCCTCGAAGCCCAAGTTGATGATGCACACGGAGTTCTCTTGAGTTTAATCGCAGAAGTCGCAACCACCTACATCAACCTGCGGAGTTATCAAAGGCAATTACAGATCACCAAGAAAGCTTTTGAAGATTGGGATTCTATTTACAAGATGAACAAAAGTTTGCTGGAGGCGGGTCTTGTGACTGAGATCGATGTTTACCAAGCAAAAACAACTCGAGATCAAACCCAAGCAAGCACTTATCCTTTAGAAGAAAATATCAAAACGTCTATGCATCAGCTTGCCATTCTTGTAGGGAAACCCCCTGCTGCTCTCTATGACTTGTTGTCTGAAGTCAAAAGTATTCCAAAAATGCCACCTCAGATTTTTGCTGGTCTTCCGTCCGAGCTATTGAAACGCAGACCAGACATCAGAGCTGCAGAAAGGAGCTTGGCAGCATCTACAGCAGAAATTGGTGTGGCCATAGGGAGCCTTTTCCCAATATTTACCTTTACAGGGACTGTAGGATATCAAAGCAGTCGAACGTCGAATCTTTTCAACTCAAAGAGTGCTTTTTATTCATTTGGGCCTGGATTTACGTGGGATATCATTGACTTTGGACGGGTAAGGGCCATGATTGAAACAAATGTAGCTCTACGGGATGAAAATCTCTTTCACTATAAAAGTACAATTTTAAATGCCCTTGCTGATGTTGAAAATTCTCTTGTCAATTATGCCGAAGAAGTCAAACGGTATGGATGGCTAAAAGAGACGGTGGATGATAGCAAAATAGCTGCAGATGTGAGCTTGCTCAGGTATAAAGCTGGACGCATTCCCTTTATCATTGCACTCCAAACTGAATATACCTACCAACAAAACCTTCTGACCCTAACCCAATCAGAGGCCACCATGTCTTTAAATGCAGTGGCCCTTTACAAAGCCTTGGGAGGAGGGTGGCAAGTTGATTTAACTGATTGGACAAGGGCTCCTTAACTTCAGCTATGGATAACGTAGCTTTTCAACTGTAAAGGTCACATCATTCTTGTTTCTCGCAAGAGACACCTCTTAAGACGAATGTGTCTTGAAATGCATGCAATTCTAAAAACCTTTATGGGAAGATCTCATAAAGAATTCGACCTTTTAGGATATCACTTTACCCTACAAGGTCTTTCTCCTAACCTACAAACTCAGGAAAAAGGGATTGAGAAAGCGAAGCACCCGCCCCTCGCGCAAGGAGGCATTCAGTCTCTGCAGCTTCTGCTCTACCCTGTGGTGCGGGGTTTAGCTTCAGAAACTCGAGCCGACTCAGCTCCGACCAGTGTAACCAGGAGGGGGGCTCGGCTTTGAGTCTCTCCACCCGAGGAATCAATCACCTAAAAAGTATTACCTCCCCAGCCCTGACAAGATGTCCCCATTTTATCCCCACCTCTGCCCCTTCCCATAGCCCCTGCTTTACCTTCCCCTACATTACAACCAACTGCTTAAATCAAAAATAAATCCTCACAGAAAAGATTCTTGCTTATCTTAATAGAACCTGCTGCAAAAGTGTTTGAATGAAGAAGGAGGTTAGAGCGGGAGTTAAAATTGACAAGAAGGGAGGGAAA
>DAIDHR010000017.1 GCA_027459605.1 Alphaproteobacteria bacterium | reverse complement strand
TTGTCTCGTCTCTTATCAATTCAGACAAAACAAACCATCCATTAAATTCTCTACTCCTCTTATCCAAAACTGAGGTTAAATAACTCTTAAAAATGAAGGAACGAGTGAATTTTCTCACTGTTGGCCAATTTTGTGAGAAGAGGGACAACCCTTCCTTTCCAAGAAGGAAAATAGACTTTATTTTAAATAAGTTTTAACTTTCTCCTTTTATAGTCTATAAAAATTGAGATAAATTTTAGGGAGAGGATTTATGGGAAAAATTGCAGAAGATTGTCTTAGACAACTTTTTACGGATGCTCGAACCTATGGCAAGTGGCAAGATCAGCCCGTTCCCGATGAGCAGCTGAAGGATCTCTATAACCTTATGCGTTTAGGGCCTACAAGTGCGAATTGCTGTCCTCTAAGAATTCTCTTTTTGAGATCAAAGGAGTCAAAAGAACGCCTCAGGCCCCATCTTGATCCTGGAAATCTGGATAAAACCATGATTGCTCCTGTAACGACCATTTTAGCTTATGATCTTCAGTTTTATGAGCACTTGCCCGTACTATTTCCCTTTACAGACGCTAAATCTTGGTTTGAGGGAAAACCAAAATTTAGTGAAATCACCGCCTTTCGAAATGGAACTCTTCAAGGAGGCTATTTTATATTAGCCGCACGAGCTATTGGCCTAGATTGTGGACCGATGTCTGGATTTTCCAATGAAGGGGTCGATCAGGAATTTTTTCCTGAAGGACGATTTAAGTCGAATTTCCTGTGTAACCTTGCCTATGGAGATCCAAAAGGACTTCCTGGTCCTCGGGCGCCGCGCCTTTCCTTTGACGAGGCTTGTAAAATCCTTTAAGGTCGCTCAATGGAATGTTTCACGTGAAACAATTATGTCAAAAGATATTGAGCATTTAATACAAGGGTATCAAGAATTTCGATCCAATTATTTAAAGGCGGAAAATTCAGCTTTTGAGGATCTTGTGCGATGTGGTCAAAGACCAAAGGTCTTGATCATTGCCTGTTCTGACTCAAGGGTTGATCCAGCAATTGTTATGAATTGTCAGCCAGGGGATCTCTTTGTCATCCGCAATGTTGCAAACTTAGTTCCACCTTATGAAGACGACACATCTTATCATGGAACCAGCGCGGCCCTTGAATTTGGGGTTTGTATCCTTGGGATTAGACATGTGATCCTCTTTGGGCATACACAGTGTGGAGGAATTCAAGCTCTCCTCGAGCGTACCCAGGAAAAAGCAGAGCAAAAAAGCTTTATTAATAAGTGGATGGAGCTTGCAAGACCTGCACAAAAGGCTGTCTTAAAGAATCATCCAGACATCTCGTTTGATGAAAAAACCACGCTTTGTGGACATTATTCTTTGATAAATTCCTTAAAAAATTTGCAGACTTTTCCCTATATTGTTGAAAGGGTAAATAAAGGATCTCTTTTTCTTCATGCATGGAATTTTAATCTTTCAAAAGGCGTGCTAGAGGCTTTTGATCCGCAAGAGAATTGTTTCAAACCGTTAAGTAAGGGGGAAGAGGAAGCTCAACTCGTCTATGCCATTAAATGAAAATAAAATCACTCGGAACCTTTCACCGGAATGTAAAATTTATTATATGTCCATCGGACCTGAAGTTATCTTTTTTCATTTCGCACATTTGTCATCTCCGCGAAGGCGGGGATCCAGCGGTATACCTGGATTCCCGCTTTCGCGGGAATGACAGCAGTCTTTGTTAAACACGATAGCTTCATGTCTTTTAACTATAGAAGGAATTATAGGTATGTCCCTCGTTACAGGAGCTATCGCTTTAAATGGTAAAGAAAATATTCTGACAGCCTATACAGTTGCTGATATTCGGGAAGTCCTTTCTAAGGTTGATGAGGGAGCTGTTATCTTTATCGACGTAGATGATACCCTCATTACCCCTGAGTCAAAGGTTTTCCATTGGTCGAGCCCCTATCGCTTTTTGATAGATGATTTAAAAAAGAATAAAGATAAATATAAGAATTTCGAATCGATCTTAAGTCATTGGCGACTCACGCGAAAAACAATCCTCGTTTCAGAGGACTGGCCTGGCTTTATTGCGTTATTAAAGGAAAAATATCCCGTTTATGCTTTGACCAAAATGGATTCGGGTCGGCTTGGGGATATTCCGTCAATGGAAAGGTGGCGATATGAGGAACTGACTTCAAAGGGAATTTCTTTTACTCCTTCTTACGATGGAATCTCGGAGGGGATTATTGCAACAGATCCATTAACGTCTTCATCAGCAACTTTTTATAAAGGTATCTTTATTACAGGGGCTTTGAATAAAAGCGATGTACTGCGGGCTTATTTTAACGTCAAACAACCTTCTCAAATTGTGCTCATCGATGACCGTCCCGAATATCTAGAGGATGCTATTGAAGAATGCAACCGTCAGCACATCCCATTTTTAGGAATCCTATTTAAAGGAATGGAGCTTATTCCAGGCAAACCTGATCCTCACGTTGTTGAATTTCAAAAGGAAACCCTTTTTGAAAAAGGAGAGTGGCTTGAGGACGAAGAGGCAGCTGCCTTAAGGAAAACTTAAGGAAAAACATTTTAGGAAAGATTAATGATTTACATCATCAATAACTTATGATATAAATTACGATTAGTGTTTGTTTGTTTATAAAACAAGGAGTTATTATGCATTTAAAGACCAAGTTATTCTATCTTAGTGTTGCTTTCCTCTATGGATTTTCCCTCTTAAGCGAAGGTATGGCCTCTGGAAAAGAAACAGGCTCGGAAAATTCCGAGGAAACAAAACAAATACCTCTCATGAAAAAAGGTTCAAAGCAAGAAGCTCCAAGAAAAGGATCTACCTCCTCTAAGAAAGAGTCAGAGGTTCCGCTTCCAATATCTGAGCCCAGGTATCAAAAGCCCATTGGTTCTCAGGATAAGGGGACTTCTGTAGAAAAAAAACAAGAGAATTTAGATGACGAGAACGTAACTTCTCAGCAAGTTTCCCTTAAGGAAAAATCGAAAAAAGAACTTAAAGTTCCTGAAGAGTTAACCCATGCGCAATTGACCTTAATATTTACCGCAAAAACTCAGATGAAAAACACCAGAGACAACATTTCTATTTTACAAAGCGGTGATGTTGCTGACAAAGTTGACATTAGTTCAGGAATAGCTGCTTCCCATAAAGAGATAACCCAGACTCAAGAAGCAGTAAAAATCCTTTTGCAAAAAAATC
Organism: Alphaproteobacteria bacterium; assembly: GCA_027459605.1. Lineage (GTDB taxonomy): Bacteria > Pseudomonadota > Alphaproteobacteria > UBA9655 > UBA9655 > UBA9655. Next base: position 40,582 of record DAIDHR010000017.1, on the reverse strand, counting down.
CTAACATCCTTGGGATTCTTGACGAAGTGGAATCAAGGAAAATATATACATTAGCTGACAAAGCCTATGATTCTTCTTGCTTAGGTGTATATCATCTTTATGATTCAATCACAGGAACCAAAGTTCGAGAAAGGCTCATCATTGCTTTTTCTCGGAAAAAGTAACGAGTCTCTCAAGGTGTGGAAAAGCTCGACAATTAATTGATTTGCATTTATCATTTGTTAATGACGAACAAGTTAATCTATTTCAAAGTGAGTAATTCGTGAAGGTTATTTTTTGGAGGTCAAGTATGAAACTATTTTTTATTGGAGCAGTCCTAGCTACGGTTGTGTCTTCAGAAGCCCATGCTAATAAGAATCAATTGGAGCAGGAATCGGCATTTCTTCATAATTTCTCCTCCAAAAATAAAATTGAGACCCCTATAAAAAAGGACGAAACCAAAAACCAACCATCTCAGGCTCCTGTTAAGGTGGGGATTTTTGGCAGGCTTAAGAATTTTGTTTTTGGGCAATCAACTCAAGAAGAAAAGCCTAAAGTCACTCCAGTAACGTCAACGCCTGCTCAGCCAAGGGAACCTGCGGAGGAGCAAGGATGGGGCGATTGGGCTTATACCTCCATCAGTAATATATCATTAAGTAATATCTATACTTCCTTTTATGACACTTTTTGGGGAGAAGCCGAAGAATCAAAAGAGAGTGCTACGACACAGTCTTCGCAGCCCCAAAACCCATCGGAAGGGTCAGTCTTTGATGACGCTTGGGCATCTGTGATGGACTTTTTCTCAACTCCTCCCTCTCCAACTCCTTCAAGAAAGCTTACACTCGAGGACATTCAAGATCTTGATACCATAAGATTACCCCAGGCTATGGCTGACGCCATTAAAACATCTCAAGATGATAAAATTCTTGAAGCGATTGAAAGTATAGACAGTGTGGTTTCTAAAAAATATAAAGGAGCCCCTGAAAATCTATTAGCTGCTCGAAGAAAAGCTAAGTATGCTACAGGTATGGAAGATGGGTGGGATCAAGTGCGCCATTTGCGCCACGAGACAAAGGCCAGAGGGGCACAAAGATAAAATATGCTTCCCCTCATTGATCCTGGGGCAGCACTTCCGTGTATTAAATCTAACTCGCTTCCTTAACCCAAGCTTTGGATAAGCAATGATAGGAATCAAGTGGTTCTCCTTGATATACTAAAAGTTAACCCTTTTTTTATAATTTTCTGTTTAAGTTAATTAAACAAAAAAATAGGAGATCTAAAAATGAATTTTTTGCATCACAGCGAGACAGCTTCTTTAAAGATGTTTTTTAAACAATATATTAGAATACTTTCTTTATGTTTAGTTTTTACTATACCCTGTTCATTAACTTTTGCCAAATCAGTTACTTCAGACATGTCAACCGAATGTCGTGAAGCACTTGAAACAGCCTTTCAAGACATGGGCATGAGGGCAGAGGATTTAGAAGACCCTTTAAAAGCTAAAACCTTTAAGGAACATTACAAAAATACTGAAACTTGGAAGGAACTTGCCTCTAAATGTGAGAAAACGCCTCTTACGTCTAATCCTTATGGTAAAGCCTGCCCTTGTTCTGGTTATGGTGACTGTGAGATGCTAGTTGGCGGCTGTTTTTGGAATTGTGATGATTGTTGATGGGATCAACCTCTGCAAATATAAAGAAGGTCGGTATATAAAAAATTCCAAGCTTATTTGGTCGGCTCGGTAATAAATTTACGAATTTATTCTAAAGGCTCTTTCAAAACCTCATCAACGGTTACAATGGACCCTGTCAAACTATTCGCAAAAGCTTTTTCAATCCGAATATCGATAGAGTGCCCAAAGAGGCGAGGATTTGCTTCAACGTAAACCGATTGAAGGTATGGAGTTTTACCTAAAAGCTGGCCGTCTTGCTTGCCCTTACGATCTAAAAGTACAGGAAAAATTTGTCCAACACTTGCTTCATTAAAAGCTTGTTGCTGGGCATTTAAAAGCTCTTGAAGCCGAGCCAAGCGTTCGGCTTTAATTTCTTCAGGGATTTGATTTTCCATCAAAGCTCCAGGTGTCCCATGGCGGGGACTGTATTTAAAAGAATAGGCTTGGGCATACTGAATTTGTTGGATAAGGTCCATTGTCTCTTCAAAATCTTTTTCACTTTCTCCTGGAAAACCAACGATGAAATCTGAAGAAAGAGCAATATCAGGCTTGTAAGTACGCAGCTTCTCAATGATCTTAAGATAATGTTGTCTCGTATGCTTTCGGTTCATAGCCTCTAAAATTCGATCAGATCCTGATTGAATAGGGAGATGCAGATAAGGCATGACTTGGGGAATATCCCGATGAGCCATCATTAGCTCCTCATCCATATCCCGCGGATGCGATGTCATGTAACGAAGGCGCTCGAGTCCCTTTAGGGAGGCTAAGTGCTCTAAAAGGCGACCAAGCCCCCACTCCTTCCCTTGGGAAGATTGCCCGTGATAGGCATTAACATTTTGACCCAATAGAGTGATTTCCTTGACGCCCCTTTCAACAAGACGAGAGGCTTCTTCATATATAGAAGAAACAGGCCTTGAATATTCTGCTCCCCGGGTATAAGGAACCACACAAAAAGTACAAAACTTATCGCACCCTTCCTGGATAGCAATAAAGGCTGAGACTCCTACATCCGAATGGTCTTGAGGAAGATAATCAAATTTTGATTCAACGGGAAACTCGATTTCCAAAACACCTCGCCCCGGTCCTTTTGTTTTATCTTGGGAGCGTTCAGCCCGGGCAATCATTTCAGGGAGCCTATGATAAGTTTGAGGACCCAATACGATATCAACATAAGGAGCCCTGCGCATGATCTCAGCTCCCTCAGCTTGTCCCATACAGCCAGCCACGGCAAGAATCATATTTTCACCCTTGTGGAGACGGATTCGTCCAAGATCAGAATAAACCTTCTCTTCAGCCTTCTCCCTAATGTGACACGTATTTAAAATGACCATATCCGCCCCCTCGGGACTTTCTATAAGCTGATAACCCAAGGGTTTCAAAATATCTGCCATCCGCCCTGAATCATACACATTCATTTGGCAACCATAGCTTTTTATGTACAGGCGTTTCTGACTCATTCTTAACTCATTTGTTCAGAAATTGGACATTCAAAGGCTTTTAAAAGTCCCCGTTGAACTGCAAGGAAACTAACTTGAGCCAACTCTTTCCGCGTCGTATAAGTTTCAACCTTCAAAGGGGGATGAAGCTCAACAATCACTTGAACGGTCCCCCATTGGGCTATGGCCCAAAGATGAGGCAGTAAGGCTATATCTGGGCTGAACCATCCACAAAATTTACGCATATAACGGGGCATAGGAAGGCGGTCCCACCCTGCATAGGTAATTGTAATGGGTTGAACAACGACATTTTTTTTTATAGCTACATCAAAAAAAGAACTCCCAAAAGGAAGAATGCGACACCCATCGGATGTGGTTCCTTCAGGGAAGAGAATAAGACTTTCTCCTTTATCAAGGTATTCAATAAGTTTGTCGGTACCTTCAGCAATAGCATTTCGATTCCTATCGATGTAAAGTGTCCCTTGATTGGTCGCAAGCCATCCCATAATTGGCCAGCGGGCCACTTCCTGCTTGGCAACAAAGCGAGCGGGAACAAAGGTTCCGAGAACAAGAATGTCCACATAACTTGAATGATTAGAAATAAAAAGAGTCGGCTGAGTTTTTGACAGTTCACCCTTGATGATAAGTTGATGACCAATGCACTTACGCCAGCTCGAAAGATAAAACCGCCCAAATTTAAATCCCAAGGGCTGATTGATTTTAAGCAATATCCAATAAAGGGGTGTAAAGGTCAAAAAGACTAATACAACCAAAAAAAAGCGCCAAGCCGCTAACAAACTTGCGCGCGGCATCAGACGCCCTCCTCACTTTGAGGGGAATACCTTTGTGAATAACGCTCTGTAACGGTTTCCCTTTTGACAATAATACAAACATCAATCGAGTTAAAATCATAATCAACGAAGGCTCCATCCCCCACATATCCCCCCAAACGTAAATAGCCTTTGATCAGAGGAGGCAATTGCTTCATGGCTTGCTTTAGATCAATTTTATTTTTTGGAATCAAATTCATTTCCTGATAATAAGCAGGGAGAACCCGAGACCTTATCTCTGGTGGCGCTAGATGATAATGATAAAGATATGCCAATGCTTGCTGATACTTTGACACATCCGTTCCTATAAAACTTGCACAGCCAAAACACAAGGTAACTTGGTTGAGTTGAATATATGCCCCGATTCCGCGCCACAACAGCTGCATAGTGGGCCTTGTACGATAGTCCTTATGGACGCAGGAGCGCCCAAGCTCCATAATTTGTCCAGGGTAGTTTAATATCTTATCAATTTCAAATTCACTGGCCGTATAATATCCCCCATATTGTTGGGCGGCTTCGCGAAGCATGAAACGATAAGTTCCAACGATTCTATCGCGCGCGTGGTCAATGACAAGAAGAACGTCACAAAAATTATCAATCGGGGAGATATCACGTTTTAAACGAGCGACTGTTTCGTCAGGCTTTGCACCGCATTCTTCGTAAAAAACTTCATACCGCAACCGTTGAGCTGCTTCTATGTCTACCTCGCATCGAGCAAGACGAGCTTCCAACGTCCCTGACTTGAGTAAAGGAAGAGTTTTTGAGAAGCGATCAAAAGGTGCAGATGTTGTACTCAAAATTGTTGTATTCAAATTCTTTTTCCACTCTTTTTTAAGGGAACTCCATATAATTCAAGGCGGTGGCCAACTAAGGCATACCCTAGATTTTTTGCAATTTCTTTCTGCAGGGCTTCAATCTGATCATCGTGAAATTCTATAATATGGCCGGTATGCATATCTATTAAATGGTGGTGATGCTCGCAAGATGCTTTTTCATATCGGGAACGCCCATCTTTAAATTCATGCCGGTCCAAGATATTCGCTTCTTCAAATAAGCGCAAGGTCCGATAAACAGTCGCAAGACTAATTTTGGGGTCAATTTGACTGGCTCGTCGATGGACGGCTCTCACATCGGGATGGTCTTGGGAGTCAGACAATACACGAGCAATAATGCGCCTTTGCTCTGTCATTTTGAGTCCTTTTTCTTGACAAAGTTGCTCTAAATGCGAGAAAGTCATATCTTCTACCAAAAAAACACCGATGGTGCCAAAAGGCATCATCGGTGCATTTAAAGTATTAATTTTTACGCAGCGATATCGCGGCGACGATCACGACGTGTACCTAGTCCAATGTTCTTGGCAAGGTTGCTACGACGTTTTGCATAGTTTGGAGCAACCATTGGGTAGTCTGGAGGGAGGTTCCACCTTTCCCGATATTGATCGGGAGTCATGTTGTAAGCTGTCTTTAAGTGACGCTTAAGCATTTTCAACCGCCGGCCATCCTCGAGGCAAACAATGTAATCAGGCTGGACCGAATCTTCAATTGGAACGACTGGGTCTGGCCGATCATGAAGCATAAAGGAGCGACCATTTCCTAAATTGCAGAGACTACGATGAACTTGCTGAATAAAACCAGGAAGCTCAGATTGAGTCATTTCATTGTTGGAAACATAGGATGCAACTACTTCCGCTACTAAAGCTATAATGTCTAAATTTTCATTTCTTTCTGCCATTTTATACCTTTCTCTTAAATCAATTTATGATTCTATATATTACATTGAAAAAAAATAATCAACACATTTTTTATATTTTTAAAAATAGTTAATTTAAGCTTTTGAGCCCTCTTATACAAGTTTTTTATAAAGATTTAAAGCAGAAATAAAAGTATTTTGCTTTCTTGAGTAGTATTTTGGTCTTTTACTTATCAAAATAAAACCATGGTTAATATAAAATAATTGAGCTGGTTTATTATCTTCAGCAACTTCAAGAAAAAGGTGCATTATTCCTTGATCTTTTAAGCGTTTGAATAAAGCACTTAAAAGTTTATTCCCTTTCCCTTTTCTTTGATGTAGTGGGTCAATGATAAGTGTTAGTATTTCGGCTTCCTCTCCCACATGCTGCCACAAAATATAACCAATAATCTGATGATTTTCTTCGATCTTTAGCCCTTGGATAAGGGGATTTTGTAGAAACTCTTGAAAATCTTGCTCTTTCCATCCTTTATAAAAGGCAGCTTGATGAAGATAAGCTGCTTCAGCGCAATCTTTAAGCGTAAGTTGTTTGATGGGCATAACTCTTAGAAACCGTTACATCAGCCTCTCTAACATAAAAAGGCAGTGGATCAGAAACAGCGTTCGGGTTTTTAAAAAAGGCATAAGCAAGACTTTGGGCTCCTCGCCAAGGTGAAAATGCTTCTTTAAAGGAAATGTCCTTAAGGAAGGACTGAAAATTCCTCCCTGTAACCAGAGGGGGAGGTGATCCCAAAAGAATTTTTTCAATATCTTCTCTCTGCAAACTTTGGGGGGCTTGGGGTGCTCCTGCGAGAAAGCGTCTTCCAAAAATGTCCTGACGGCGAGAGTCAATCAAAACAAGAACGTCCTCATGGTAGTCAATACTTTGATAAGCTGCCATAAATCCATCGATACCTTTTAGGGGAAGCCCCTGCCCCATAGCAAATCCTTTTGCAAAGGCAAGACCTACACGTATTCCAGTAAAAGATCCAGGACCCACATTAACGATGATCTGATCAACTTTATGAGATCCCAGAACATCTTTCAGGAGGTAAGGTAAAAGAGTCGCTTGATCTCTCTCCGAGGGGATTGCTTGATAGATAATTTCTCGTCCGCTTTCCCAAAGAGCCATGGAACATTCCCATCCTGCTGTATCAATAGCTAGAATTTTCATGAATCATTCCACCGACGATGAATCCACAGCCATTGGCCAGGCCGCTCCTTAACCCACCCACCAATCATCGTATTGATTTGCAACAACAGGTTATACATGTCCTCATTGAGATCACCTTTTGGCTTAAACTCCAGAGGGGGGTAAAACGTGACACGAAAACGAGATTCATGAAGCCGCTCTGAGCGAGCAGGAAGCAAAGGACAACCCTGATTAATATACATTCGTGCAACGCCCTTAGCTGTCATGGCTTCTCGCCCCAAGAAAGGAACGGCTATCCCTTCTCCCATTTTTTGATCTATTAAGAGAAGAGCATGGTCTCCTCGTTTTATCAAAGAGAGCAAGTCTTTAGGACCCCCTTTCTTTTTTGTAATGACACTTTTAACGGCCAGCTTTTGGCATTTTAGCATCAAATGATCCACCCATGGGTTATTTGCAGGCCTATACATTTGAGTTAAATCAAACCCGATAGATTGGGCCGCCAGCGTAATCATTTGCCAGTTCCCTGTATGGGCAGTAAAAATAATTCCAGGTTTTCCGTCATCCTGGAACCGTTTTAAGTTCTCAATGCCTTGAATCTCTATATTGTGTAAGGTTTTCCCATTCCAAAAAACATCCGCATTCGCATATTCAGCAGCAAGGCGCCCATAGTTATCCCACATCTCAGAAACGATTTTATTAATCTGTCCATCCGGCATGTCAGGAAAACACTTTCTTAAATTAGATCGTGCTCGGTTACTTATGTGGTAGAGAGGACCTAAAGTGCGAGCAACCCATCCTCCAAAAGCGGTGGATACTTTAAAAGGCAAAACATAATGGAAGAAAAAAAAAGCAATCCAGGCCGGAACAGCTTCAAACAAATGACGTAGTTTTTTTAAATAAGGAACTTTCACACACCCTCCTTTAAGGAAGGGATTTTTTGAAGAATGTAGCGATAAATCCCTTCAGAATCATCAAATTCAATATTTACATCTAAAACATGAAGACGCCCTTGCCAAGAGGAAGGTATTTTTACAAAGTCCTTACGTGTTGTAACTAAAATCGCTTGATGTTCAACAGCAAGTTTTTGGAGTCTTCCAAGGTCTTCTTCTTTATACATATAGTGGTCGGGGAAAGTTTCAGCTGCAACGAGATGACTCCCAAGATCCTTTAGCATCTTGTAAAATTTTTGAGGAAACCCAAGTCCACAAAAAGCAATGACCTTCTTTGAAGGCAAAGGCATGGATCGCGGAATAAGACGAGCCCTAAAAATCGGCTTTGAAGAAGAGATATCCCCTTCTCCCACTCCTATGAGAGCATCCATGCGATTAAAGCCTTCCTTATGCTCTTCACGCAAGGGCCCAGCAGGAAAGATGTACCCATTTCCAAAACCTTGTAAAAGATCCACCACAACGAAAGAGAGGTCCTTATATAGCCCAGTTGTTTGGTGCCCATCATCTAAAATAACGAGGGAGGCGCCTTCTTCAATAGCCATTTTAACCCCTAAAGCTTTTTTCTTTGAAACCCATGTTAACGCCTGCTGGGCAAGAAGAAGTGGCTCATCCCCGACATCTCGAGGAGTATGATGAGAAAGGTTTACCTTGAGGGGCCCTTCTTCACGTCCACCATAACCGCGCGTTACAAAATGAACATGAACACCCTTTTTCTGTAAAAGAGAGGCAAGAGCCAGAGCAACGGGCGTTTTCCCAGCTCCTCCAGAGACAATATTACCAATACTCAGGACAGGGATAGGAAAGTGTTCTGTTTTTTTCAGCATACGTAGGACTTTTCCTCCTTGCCCATAAATCCATCCTAAGGGCCAGAAGAGGGTAGAGAGGAAAGTAGGAGGTTTATACCAAAATAAGGGTGTCTTCATTCCCTTTCCTTTCTTAAAGTTCTTAGAAAGGGAATCAAAAGTTTCATTAAGTTCTTGAGCCCTTCGTCACGATAAGCTTTAAGAGAGGGGGGCTCCTCATAGCTGCTTTTTTCTTTGTTAAGCCAAGGGCGAACTAAAGAAGCAAGCTGATGGTCTTCTTGAATACAGTGACTAATTCCCAAAGAGGAAAGGGTCGTGTAGAGCTGATGATTATTAAACGTATGGATCCCATGAAGTACAAAAGCTCCCAACTGAGCTGCTTCTACAGGGTTATGCCCCCCTTTTGGCACAAATGTAGCTCCCATTAAGACAACTGGAGTGACCGCATAAAATAATCCCATCTCCCCTAAGGTATTTCCAATATAAACTTCAACTCCGCTTAGGGAGGTCGTGTTTGTTCGCAAAGCGGAAGAGATCCCTTCTTTTGCTGCAAGTTCCTGAAGAAAAGGAGCCCTTTCAATATGCCGGGGCACCATGACCGTCAGTAGATCAGGGTATTCTTTGCGAAGCGTCTTATGAGCTTTTATGACGATTTCTTCTTCCCCTGGATGGGTGCTTGCTGCAAGCCACAAGGGCCGGTTTCCGACATCTTTTTTAAAAGCCTGAAGTTTTTTAGAATCTATCACTAAGGGAGTCATCATCAGCTTAATATTCCCCATGATCGAAATAGCTTCAGCCCCCAAGGCTTGGAAGAATGAAGCCTGTTCTTCCGACTGAACAGCACAAAGATCAAGACGAGAAAGAAGAGGAGCGATCATTCCTTTTAGCTTTTGCCAGTTTGAAAAGCTCTTCAAAGACATTCTTCCGTTTAATAGAATTGTTGGAATTCCCTTTGTTTGAGTTTCGTGGATAAGATTGGGCCATAGCTCTGATTCAATCCACATCGCTATATCAGGTTGCCAGTAGTCTAAAAAACGTCTCACAGCCTGGGGTGTATCAACTGGACAGAATTGATGAATCGCATTTTTAGGAAGTCTTTTTTCAATGACCTTTGCTGAAGAAACGGTTGTTGTTGTTAATAGAACACATATTCCCGGATATTTCTTTAAAATCGCTTGTATGATGGCAAGAGCTGCTACTGCCTCTCCAACACTTACAGCATGGATCCATAAAAGGGGCTTGTTGGGTCGAGGGAGATTTGCTTTCCCCAGGCGCTCAGGAAGACGGCTTTTATCTTCGTCTCCCTTAAAAGCTCTCCATTTTAAATAGGCTGAAACGAAAGGAGCACCCACCCATGAAAGCCCATAATACCCACTACGCAGAAGGCTCATGGTTCCTCCTTTAAAAGAGTATCAATTTCTTGACCACAATGAAGATCTGCTTTTCGAGTTAAATCTCTTAAAGACTTATTGAGCACTTCACACAACTCCTCTTCACTTTTAGATGAATCTGTGGCTTCAATCATAGGCCCAAAAACAAAGACCCCCCTCCCAAAAGGAAAAGGGAGAAAGAAGCGGTCCCAGCTTTTCATAAAGATTCCTCTGGTTGAAGAATAAGAAACCGGTAAAATATCAACTCCCGCCAGTCGCGCCATTTGGATGACTCCAGGGTTAGCTTGATAACGGGGACCTCGGGGTCCGTCTGGTGTAACGCCAACGGCCTCTCCATTTTTCAAGACCTTCACGATTTTCAAAAAGGCCTTTTGTCCTCCGCGGGTTGACGACCCCGCTATCCACCCATATCCGAATGACTGCGTCGTCCGGGCAATAATTTCCCCATCGGGATGGCTTGAAATAAGCATATGTAATTTATTTTGTCCCCCCCATGCTTTAAACATCATCAAAAGACGACCATGCCAAAAGCAAGTAATCATTGGTTTGGTTTGACGCCACTGGGGGGCTGAGTATTCTTTGCCAAGAATTTCCCAGCGACTTGTTAACCAGACGAGCTTCACATACTGGGTAATAAAAAAAGAAGCTAGGCGTCGAATAGCTCTTGATTTACGTAACTTTTTCAAAAGGCTCACGAGCATTCTCCTCTAAGATGCTATGGGCATGGCATCTGCAATAAACTGAAGCTCCACGAGACGGGCATAGGTTTTGTTATTTTCGAGAAGCTGGAGATGAGTTCCTTGTTCAGATAGCTCTCCGGCCTCAATAACATAAATCACATCTGCATCCATAACCGTCGACAGTCGGTGGGCTACAACAACAGTGGTTCGTCCTTCCATTAACCGGTCAAGAGCCACTTGGACTTGTCTTTCAGATTCTGTATCAAGGGAGGATGTTGCCTCATCCAATAAAAGAATGGGCGCATTTTTTAGCATCGCCCGCGCAATGGAAAGGCGCTGCCGCTGTCCTCCTGAAAGGCGTATACCTTGTTCCCCAACGAGTGTATCATACCCCTGAGGAAGAGCCATAATAAAGTTATGGGCTGCAGCAGCCTTTGCTGCAGTTACGATCTCTTCTTGAGAAGCCTCTAACTTTCCATAGGCAATATTTGCTTTTACCGTATCATCAAACAAAATCACTTCCTGACTAACAAGGGCAATTTGAGATCGTAGTGAATCCAAAGTCACTTTCCTAATGTCAACACCATCAATCACGATAGCTCCTGACGTGACGTCATAGAAACGAGGGATAAGATTTAAAAGAGTGGACTTCCCAGATCCACTAGGTCCCACAAGAGCAATTCGGCATCCAGCAGGGATATCTAAAGACACATTTTTAAGAGCGTTCTTTCCATTTGGGTAAGAAAATCCTACATTATTAAAAATAATTTCGCCTTCTTTAATCTTGAGAGGAGAAGCTTCCTCAGCATTCACAATTGTTGGTTTTAAATCAATGGCAGAAAAAATTCGCCAAGCAGCTGCTAATCCCTCCTGCAGGTTTGCATTTAAATTAGCTAAACGCTTCATAGGCTCATAGGCCAATAAGAGCGCAGTAATAAATGAAATAAAGGTTCCGGTTGTCCGATTCCCCGCAATAACTTGCGTACCTCCATAAAGTATCACAATGACAATGGCAATTCCTCCCAGTGTTTCCATAATAGGATGGGAAGCAGATCGGACTCGCCCCCCCTTAATGGTCAAAAGACTCAGGCTGTTGATTAAAGCATGGGCCCGCATTTGCTCATAAGTTTCCATGGCATAAGATTTTACAATTCGCATACCTTGAAAAACCTGATGAAGAAGAATTGTAAAATCCCCCATCTCTTCTTGCGTATTTAAAGATACTTTTCGCATCTTCTTTCCGATCTGCACAATAGGAAGGATGGCAATTGGAAAGACAAAAAATGCTAAAGAGGCTAAAACCCAGTCCTGGTAAAACATCAAACCAACCAAAAAGAAAATTGAAAGAGTATCTTTCCCCATTCCTGTTAGAGCTGTAGTAACGGCATTTCTCATCAAATTGACATCATTTGTAAATCGGGAAACCAACTCCCCACTGGAGCGCGCATGAAAATAGGCAAGATCAGCAGAAATAAAGTGATCAAACAGTCTCCTTTGAATATCTCCGATTATTTTCTGTCCGACGTAAATCATGCTGACTGATTCCCCAAAACTCGACAATCCTTTAAGAATAAAGACAATCAAGACCAAAAAAGCGACTTGAAAAAGCATTGTCTCGTCTCGAGCCACAAACACATCATCAAAAAGAGGCTGCAATAGCTTTGCGAGAAAGGCTGTTGTTAATGCAGCAATAGCCATGCATAGAAGGCCCCCCCCTATATGCCACCGATAGGGTTTGATATGCTCGTGCCACAGACGATTTACAAGTGAAAAAGTGGCTTTATCAGAAAAAAGATTTAAAAATTTCATCAAACTACTCAACTCATTTTTCTTTTTCTAGTCGATTAAATGAGAAAACACAATGCCAAGAAACAAAAGTAGTCCAATAAATTTATTAGAGTCAAATCTTCTTAAACAATTCTGAGAACAGTTTTCGGTTAATGAAAGAACTTGCCAAATAAAATGGAGCGCAATGACTCCTAAAAAAAACCAATAAGTACGACCCAGGTGGGCCTCATTTCCTCCGATCCTCCAAAGGATCACAGACCCCGCATAAACAAAGCTTAAAAAGAGTTTAGGGGAGGAGGATACAGCAAGAGCAGAAGATTTTACGCCTACCAAAAAATCATCTTCTCGATCCTGAAAAGCATAGATCGTATCATACCCCAAAGTCCACAAGATTCCTCCCCCGTAGAAAAGGAATGGAACATTTGAAAGACCTGGTTTAAGGCAAAACCACCCCATGAGAGCCCCTATATTAAATGTAAGACCTAAAAAAAGTTGGGGCCAATAGGTAATCCGTTTCATCCAAGGGTATAGAAAAACGAGTCCAAGGGCTACGAAACCCGTCAGAATTACAGGATAAGGAAGACTAAAGAGGATAAAAGCACTGAGCCCCAATAAAATGACAAGAAATACAACAGCCTCCTGCAACTTAATTTCTCTAGCTGCCAAAGGACGAGAAGCCGTCCTTTTTACTTGACGGTCAAAATCTTGATCCACAATGTCGTTATAAACACACCCTGCGCTACGCATTAAAACTGCCCCTAATGCAAAAAGAGCTAGGAGAAAAGGAGGAGGAAAAGTCGAGCTAGCAAGAGCAAGCCCCCACCAACTGGGAAACATTAAGAGCCATGTCCCGATGGGTCGATGAAAGCGAGCTAATTGGGCATAAGCCTTAAAATTTATTGTTCGAGCCATCATCTCCTCGTAATATTTCAGGACCGATTTTAAACTCCATGAGGTTCCCATGATTCGTCTTTATGTAGAAAGCCCTCTCTTTAAAAATCAAGAAGTGTCTCTCAATGAAAAACAATCCCACTACATCCAAAAAGTCATGCGCCTTAAAGAAGGTGATTCTATCCTTCTTTTTAATGGAAAAGATGGCGAGTGGAAAGCCCGCCTATCAGGGGTTTCTAAAAAATCAGCAACATTTCTTATTATATCCCGAGTTCGTCCGCAAGACAAAGCGAGAGATCTTTGGTTGTTGTTCTCTCCTTTAAAACCCAAACGACAAGAGTTTTTAGAAGAAAAAGCAACTGAGCTTGGCATCTCTTGCCTTTGGCCTATTCTCTGTGAAAGAACCTCCATATCTAAAGTGAATCTCGAAAAAATGCAGGCCCATATGAGAGAAGCTGCAGAGCAGTGTGGGCGTTTAACGCTACCTGAAATTAAGCCTATGACGTCCCTTTTCGATCTCCTTAAAAGCTGGCCTTCGGATCGACTTCTTTTGTTTGGAGATGAAACCCTAACCTCCTCCTCTCTTGGAAGCCTGGAGATAAGCTCTCAAAAATCCTATGCTTTACTTGTAGGCCCTGAGGGGGGATTCACACCCAAAGAACTGGACATCCTCAAATCCCACTCCCATGTCCAAGGAGTAAGCCTAAACCCCCATATTCTTCGCGCTGAAACAGCTGCTTTAGTTGGCGTTGCGTATCTTCAAATAAAAGGAATGTGATAGTATAAAATGAGGATTGAGAAAGGGTTAAATATGAATGGCCCTGTCCTCTACGGCAAGAGCAGCTTCCTTAACGGCTTCATTGAGGGTTGGGTGAGCATGACAGGTTCGGGCTATATCTTCGGAAGAAGCTGAAAACTCCATAGCAAGAGCTGCTTCGGCAATGAGAGTTCCTGCGTCGGGGCCAATGATATGGACTCCTAAGACTTGATCTGAAAGTGAATCAGCTAAGATTTTGACAAACCCTTCTGTTTCACCAATGGCTTTCGCTCGGCTATTAGCAAGGAATGGAAATTTCCCAACCTTATAGGCCCGTTCTGCGGCCTTGAGTTCCTCTTCTGTTTTGCCAACGGATGCAACTTCGGGGCTTGTATAAATGACAGAGGGAATAGCTTCGTAATTCACATGACTGTAAAGTCCTGCCATTGCTTCAACGGCAGCTATTCCTTCTTCCTCTGCCTTATGAGCTAGCATGGGGCCGGGAATAACATCTCCAATAGCATAAATGCCAGAAATAGAGGTTTCATAACGCTCATTAACGACAATGAATCCTTTTTCATTGACAGCAATCCCCATTTTCTTAAGCCCGAGTCCTTCGGTAAAGGGTTTACGACCGGTTGCAATTAAGACAACATCAGCGTCATGTGTTTCAGGTTTTCCAGATGAAGACTCAACGTCCACGAGAAGTTTATCTTTCTTTTCTGTTACACTTTTAACCTTTGATGACAACTTAAAGGTTATTCCTTGTTTTGTAAGAGATTTATGTAAAGCGCTTGCAAGCTCCTGATCCATTTGAGGGACAAGTCTATCCATAAATTCGACGACTGTTACCTGAGAGCCCAATCGCCGCCAGATTGACCCCATTTCAAGGCCAATATATCCTCCGCCAACAACAATTAAATTTTTAGGAACTTTTATGAGGTTAAGAGCCCCTGTTGACGATACGATTTTTTTCTCATCAATTATAACGCCGGGAAGAGACAGACTTTCAGAGCCAGTAGCTATGAGGATGTGACGAGCATGCCACGATTCCTCGCCTTTTTCTGTTTTAACGGAAACCTCCTCAGGCGAAAGAAGGCGCGCCGTTCCAAAAAGATGGGACACCTTGTTCTTTTTGAAAAGAAAGTCAATGCCTTTCGTCAGTTGATCAACAACTTTGTTTTTCCTGTCCATCATTTGATCCAGGTCAAGGGATACTTTCCCAACCTTGATCCCATGTTCAGCTAAATGGTGCTCGGTAACCTCATATTTGTGAGAAGAATACAACAATGTTTTCGAAGGGATACATCCCACATTAAGGCATGTTCCCCCGAGTGTTTTTCGCTTATCAACACAAAGAACGCTCATCCCAAGCTGGGCAGCTCTAATGGCAGCAACATACCCTCCAGGGCCTGCTCCAATAACAATGAGGTCAACTTTATTTTGTGGCATAGCTATATATCCAATAAAATTCGTTCAGGGTTTTCAATGCATTCTTTTACACGAATTAAAAATGTAACGGCGTCCTTTCCATCTATTATTCGGTGATCATAGGAGAGCGCTAAATACATCATGGGACGTATTTCGACTTTTCCTGCAACAGCTATAGGGCGTTCTTGAATTTTGTGCATTCCTAGAATGCCTGATTGAGGGGGGTTAAGGATGGGTGTTGACATAAGCGAGCCATAGGTTCCCCCATTTGATATGGTGAATGTTCCTCCCTGAAGATCTTGAAGGGCGAGTTTCCCATCTCTGGCTTTTTGGCTTAAACTCGCAACATCTTTTTCGATCTGGGCAAAGCTTTTTTTATCTGCATCTCGAATAACAGGAACCACTAGCCCTTGCGGAATCCCAACAGCGACTCCGATGTCATAATAGTTTTTATAAATGATTTCATTCCCTTCGATTTCGGCGTTAACCGTTGGTATTTCTTTAAGGGCGACAATACAAGCCTTGATAAAAAAGGACATAAACCCAAGTTTGACCCCATGCCTTTTCTGGAAAGATTCTTTCAGCTGGGTTCTGAGAGCGATGACACTTGTCATATCCGCTTCATTGAAGGTGGTGAGTATGGCAGCTGTATTCTGAGCTTCTTTTAAGCGTTCAGCAATCCGCTCACGAAGTTTACTCATGCGAACCCTTTCAATTCGCGCTTCTTTTCTTTCCTCTGGTGATGGTTCAGGAAGGATTTCTTCGACTTCTTCCAATTTGTTCTTATCCAAAAAAGTGAGAACGTCCCCTTTGGTAAGGCGTCCCCCTTTGCCTTGCCCCCCAATTAGGCGAGCATCTAGCCCTCCTTCTGCAACGAGCCTCCTGACAGAAGGGGAAAGGGGAGGGGTTTCTAAAAGGTGAGAAGAAGGAGCGGCTTCTGTCTTGGGCTGAGGTTTTTCCTTTTGAGGAGTGGCTTTTGCTTTTTCTTGTGGTTTTTCCTTTGGAGGAAGGGCTTCTCCTTCTGAAACGTGGCCAATAACAGTACCTATTTCAACAGTCTCTCCTTGTTGAACAAGGATTTCGGAGAGGACACCCGTGATGGGAGATCCAACCTCAAGTGTAACCTTATCTGTTTCAAGCTCAACAACAGGTTCATCGATGACAACATCGTCCCCTTGTTTTTTGAGCCACCGTGCAATAGTTGCTTCCGTAATAGATTCCCCCATATTTGGGACTTTGATGTCTTTTTGGGCTTGAGGGGAGGTTTTTGTATTCATTCTTTCCTCACTTCACAAGGTTAAGAGCTTGGCTCACCAGAAGGTTCTGTTCAAAAATATGCCGGCTTAACAAGCCTGTTGCTGTGGAAGCTGACTCAGGTCGCCCTACATAAATAGGTCGTTTTGTTTTGATATCTGCCTCCATCAACACAGCTTCAAGGCGTCGGTCTAGGAAGGTCCAGGCCCCCATATTTTTAGGCTCTTCCTGACACCAGATCAGATCAGCATTTTTATAAGGTTTAAGAATTTCGACCAATGCCTTGTCAGGGAATGGGTATATCTGCTCAAGCCTTATAATGCCAATGTCTTTTATCCCGGCCTCTTCTCTTCTTTCTAGCAAGTCATAGTAAACTTTTCCAGAACATAAAATGACTCGTTTCATGGAAGAGGAAGAGTTAAGGGAATCAGGAATGATTTCTTTGAAATGGCTGGTTGTGTCAAAATCGGAAAGAGTCGAAACAGCCCGTTTATCTCGCAATAATACTTTAGGTGTCATGACGATAAGAGGTTTACGGTATCCCCGATGAATTTGCCGCCTTAAGACATGAAAATAATTGGCTGGAGTTGTGCAATTGACAACCTCCATGTTATCTTCTGCACAAAGTTGGAGGTACCTCTCAAGCCGAGCTGAGGAATGTTCTGGTCCTTGCCCTTCATAACCATGGGGCAATAACATGACAAGTCCTGACATGCGAAGCCACTTAGATTCGCCGGCTGAAATGAATTGGTCAATGATAACTTGAGCTCCGTTGGCAAAGTCTCCAAATTGAGCCTCCCACATCACAAGGGCTCTAGGCTCAGCAAGGCTATACCCCAACTCAAAGCCTAAAACTGAAGCTTCAGCAAGGGGGCTATCCCAGACCTCAAAATGTGCTTGGGTGGGGGAGAGGTGATTAAAGGGGATATATTTTTCCTCTGTTTCCTGATCTCTTAAGACGGCATGGCGCTGGCTAAAAGTTCCTCTTCCACTATCTTGACCACTAAGACGGACAATATGTCCCTCGACCAGAAGAGTTCCAAAGGCAAGGGCTTCTGCCATGGGCCAATCTATGGGATGATCTTCTGTCACCATTTGTCGGTGAATAGCGAGAGAACGTTGTAGCTTGGGGTGAAGATGGAACCCTTCAGGAATTTCCGTAAGAGCAATTCCAACAGAAATTAATGTTTCCTTTTCGACACCTGTAAGAGATGGGGGTTCCTTGCCCGTTTTGGGGGAAAACCCTTCCCACTTTCCTAAAAGCCAATCGGCTTTTGAAGGTTTATAAGAAAGGGATTCTTGAAAATTGTCTTGCAGGTCTCGCTCAATGAGTCGTTCAATTGCCAGGACGTCATCTTGGGTTAATGAACCCTCTTGAATCAATTTTTGTGTATAGACTTGGCGGATAAAAGGATGATCATGAATAGCTTGATACATGAGGGGTTGAGTAAACGCAGGTTCATCGACCTCGTTATGGCCAAAACGGCGATAGCATACGAGATCGACCACCACATCAGATTTAAAAGTTTGCCGGTACTCAGCCGCAAGACGCATAACCTTAACCACAGCCTCAGGATCATCGCCATTGACATGAAAAATGGGGGCTTGGACGATCATTCCTAGATCGGAACAATGGGCAGAAGAGCGTGCAAATGCAGGGGCTGTCGTAAACCCAATTTGGTTGTTGATGATTATGTGAAAGGTTCCGCCGGACTGATACCCATGAAGCTGGGAAAGCATGAATGTTTCTGCAACAATCCCTTGCCCTGCAAACGCAGCATCTCCATGAAGGAGGAGACCCATGACCTTAGATCTTTCCTGATCATTATATTGGGATTGTTTGGCTCTCACTTTTCCAACAACGACGGGGTCCACAGCTTCTAAGTGAGATGGGTTTGCGGTGAGAGAAAGGTGCATTTTCCTTCCCTCAAACTCTCGGTCAGTGGATGTGCCCAGGTGGTACTTTACATCTCCTGATCCTTGCACTTGATCTGGCTGAGGGGCATTTCCTTGAAACTCAGAAAAAATGGCTCTATATGGCTTTTTTAGAATGTTAGCGAGAACGTTAAGACGACCCCGATGGGACATGCCTATAACAACTTCTTCAACTCCCAACTCTGAAGATCTTTGGAGCATCTCCTCAAGACCTGGAAGGAGGCTTTCACCCCCATCCAAGCCAAATCGTTTAGCTGCAGGGTATTTCACATGTAAAAATTGCTCAAAGGCTTCTGCGGCTATGAGTTCTTTTAGAATTCTTTTTTTCCACTTAACATCATGAATGGGTTCAGCTAGGCCAAGCTCCCCTTCCCCTTCAACTCTTTTTTGAAGCCAAAGTTTTCTTTCGGGATCTTGAACATGAAGGAACTCAATTCCAATTGTTCCACAATAGGTTTTTTGGAGCCGATTAATAATTTCTTGTAAAGTTGCATAAGGAAGGCCCAAAACATCATAAATAAAAATGGGGCGGTCATAATCTTCTGCCGTAAAACCATAAGTTTTCGGGTCCAATTCAGGATAGTATTCTTTTGGAGCCAGGTCGAGGGGATCAAGATTTGCAATCATATGTCCTCGAGCTCGATACGCTCTAATAAGCATAATTGCGCGTATTGAATCCAAAATTGCACCTTGAAAATCTTCAGGTGCGGCCTGTTTTTCCTCGGGAATAAGCGCAGGAACTTCAGTCCCTTCATGATAAAAGCGCGGGGCCCAGGTAGGGCCTACAAGATCCTTTAAAACTTCGGTTTCTTTATCTCCTAGAGACGAAAAAAAGTGCCGCCAATCAAGGCTTACGGTTGAGGGATTTTCAAGATAAGACGCATATATTTGAGCTACATAAGGAGCATTATCCCCTGTCAAAAACGATCGGCTTTCATCTGACCATGTTGAGGAGGATTTCTTTCTGGAGGTGACCATTATACCTGTACCCTTTTAGACGAAATTCCACGCAAGACCTCATAAAGGGTTTCCCCAATTTTAGCAGGAGAATCAGCAATGACAACGCCCGCGCTTTTTAAAGCTTCAATTTTATCTTGTGCTCCTCCTTGAGAACCCGAAATAACAGCACCTGCATGGCCCATTCTCCGACCTGCAGGAGCTGTCATTCCTGCAATAAAACCAACAACAGGTTTAGGATTTTTGGAGGACTTTAAAAAAAGAGCGGCTTCCTCTTCGGCTGTCCCTCCTATCTCTCCGATCAGGACGATAGAATCTGTATTTTGATCCTGTTGGAACAATTCAAGAGAATCGACAAAACTTGTTCCATTAATGGGATCTCCACCAATGCCAATACAGGTTGATTGCCCAAGTCCAACTGCTGTTGTTTGAGCCACGGCTTCATAGGTTAAAGTACCTGAGCGGGATACAACGCCCACTCGTCCAGGTTTGTGAATATACCCGGGCATAATACCAATTTTACATTCACCAGGAGTAATAATTCCTGGGCAATTAGGTCCAATCAGGCGCGTGTTAGATCCAGTAAGAGCGCGTTTGACTCGCATCATATCCAAAATGGGAATTCCTTCTGTGATGCAGACGATGAGAGGGATCTGAGCATTAATAGCTTCTAAAATAGCATCTGCTGCAAAAGGAGCAGGTACGTAAATGACCGAAGCAGTAGCTCCCGTTTTTAGGACAGCATCTTCAACAGTATCGAAAACAGGAAGCCCTAAATGAATTGTTCCCCCTTTGCCAGGAGTTACACCCCCAACCATTTTTGTTCCATAGGCAATGGCTTGTTCAGAATGAAAAGTTCCTTGGGCACCGGTAAATCCTTGACAAATCACTTTTGTCGATGAGTTAATGAGAACAGACATTAAGCGGTCTCCTTAACTTCTTTAACGATGCGTTCTGCGGCCTGGGCCAAATCATCTAAGGCAATAATTGACAAGCCTGATTTGTTAAAGATATCTTTTCCAAGATCCACATTTGTTCCTGCAAGGCGAATAACTAAGGGAATGTGGAGGTCAACTTCTTTCACGGCATTCACAATTCCCTCTGCAATGATATCACAGCGCATTATGCCTCCGAAAATATTGACAAGTACGCCTTTGACATGGGGATCAGAAAGAATGATTTTAAAGGCTTCTGTCACGCGTTCCCGAGGAGCTCCTCCTCCCACATCAAGGAAATTAGCGGGAGAGCCCCCATAAAGTTTAATAATATCCATTGTAGCCATTGCAAGGCCAGCACCATTGACCATACACCCAATATTTCCGTCTAATTTGATATAACTTAGCCCATTTAAGGATGCCTGGTGTTCGATTAAATCTTCCTCATCAATGTCTCTCAGGTTTTCTAAATCTTGGTGGCGGTAAAGGCCATTATCGTCAAAACTCATCTTTGCGTCCAAAGCGAGAAGCTTTCCTTCTTGTGTGAGGACAAGAGGATTAATCTCAATAAGACTTGCGTCAAGATTTATGAAGGCCTCATAAATGCCTTTTGCAAACCGGATGACTTCTTTCACCTGATCTCCTTTAAGCCCAAGGCCATAGGCAATGTTCCTTCCATGAAAGGATTGAAAATCTGCAGCTGGATCAATACTGACTTTTATAATTTTTTCAGGGTGGTTTTTGGCTACTTCTTCAATTTCCATGCCACCTTCTGTTGATGCAAGAAAAGTTAAGCGTGAGGTAGTTCTGTCAATCAAAAGGCTGAGATAAAATTCACGATCAACCGAGCATCCTTCTTCGATATAAACTTTTCGCACCAGGCGTCCTTGAGGCCCTGTTTGATGGGTAATGAGTGTCATCCCTAAAATTTGACCTGCATAAGAACTGACGTCATTCAATGACTTTGCAAGTTTGACTCCTCCTCCTTTCCCGCGCCCACCAGCATGGATTTGGGCTTTAACAACCCAGAGGGGCCCTTCTAAAGTCTCCCCAACTTCTCTTGCTTCTTGAGATGTAAAGGCAATCCCTCCTTGGGGGACGGAAACTCCAAAAGATCGGAGAAGCGATTTTGCTTGATACTCATGAATATTCATTTCGGGAGGACCTTAATAGAAGGTTTTACTTGTGCCACGGTGAACTTATTATTGGCTCTATAAAATGGAAGAACTAGTTTAGGAGGACAATTTTGGTTGACGAAAAAAGGCTTATTACACAACAGTAAGTTCGGTCTCCTGATGACCATCATAGTGCACCTACTTTTTGATCTAAGGATTGAACAGCAGATGTGAGTTCCCTTACAGCATCTACGGAATGGTCAAACATGGCTTGTTCTTCTTGGTTTAATTGAATTTCGATAATGCGCTCAACTCCCTTTGCACCAATTACAACAGGGACACCGACATAAAGATCTTTAATTCCATACTCTCCATTTAACCAAGCAGCACAGGGGAAAATGCGCTTTTTGTCTTTTAAAATGGATTCGGCCATCGCTATAGCAGAGGAGGAGGGGGCATAAAAAGCAGATCCAGTTTTGAGGAGATTAACGATTTCGCCCCCTCCTTCGCGCGTACGTTTAACAATGGCATCCAGGCGTTCCTGGGTGGTCCACCCCATTTTAATAAGGTCGGGAAGGGGGATTCCAGCAACTGTCGAATATCGAACTAAAGGGACCATGCTGTCTCCATGACCTCCCAGAACAGAAGCATAGATATCTTCAACAGATACGTTGAATTCCTGAGATAAAAAGTACCGAAACCGGGCACTATCTAAAACGCCGGCCATGCCAACAACCCGGTTGTGGGGTAATCCCGTTGTTTCACGCATAACCCAAACCATGACATCTAAAGGATTTGTGATGACAATAACAAAGGCGTGAGGGCAATACTGGCGAATTCCCTCGCCGACTTGGCGGATGATTTTTGTGTTAATGGCAAGTAAATCATCCCGGCTCATACCTGGTCTTCTGGGCACACCTGCTGTTACAATAACAAGATCAGCTCCTTCCAAGTCATGGTAAGAATTGGATCCCTTAAAGGTACCGTCATACCCTTCAATAGGGGCGGCTTCGGCAATATCAAGAGCTTTGCCTTGAGGTGTTCCTTCCGCAATATCAATAAGGACCATATCCCCCAGGTCTTTAAGGCCTATGAGGTAGCCCAACGTTCCTCCGATTTGACCGGCTCCGATCAGGGCAATTTTTGATCGTTTCATCATTATTTCCTATTTCCTATTCGTTAACTATTACCCTCTTTAGCGCATTGCCACAAGTCAGCCTGCGGGTTTTTATAAAGATGATCTTTTAAAAACACACCTCCCATTTTTAGTCCTTTTTCATTTATTCCATGATTGAGACCTGGCAAAAGGCAAAGATTTACAGGAATTCCAAGCGCTTTCAAACGGGCTTCAGCCTCTTGTGAGAAAGAGGGGGGGACCAGATGATCTTCTTGACCATGGAGAAGGAGAATAGGCGGACATGCGGTTTTAGGCTCAGTAGAATCATCAAAAAACGCGCCCGAATAACCCACCACACCTCCGCATAAAGGGCGGTGGAGGGCCACATGAAGAGCAAACATCGTTCCTTGGGAAAAACCCACAAGGGCCAGCTTTTCGGGAGGCAAGTCATTTACTTTTAAAAGGTCATCTAAATATCGATTAAATGAAGGAGTAAGAGCTTGGATCTCCGATAGTATTCGGGCCTTTTGATGGTTTGTGAACGGTTCCTCAGGATTCCAATCTTCCAAACTGAACCACTGGTTTCCAGACGGATAAAGCATACTTGTGCTTGGTCCATGTGGGGCTATAAAAAGAGTGTTAGGAAGAAGGGCCGCCCAGGCTGTTCCCAGGGATAATAAATCATGGCCATTGGCGCCATAGC
This sequence comes from Alphaproteobacteria bacterium, assembly GCA_027459605.1. Taxonomy (GTDB): domain Bacteria; phylum Pseudomonadota; class Alphaproteobacteria; order UBA9655; family UBA9655; genus UBA9655. The sequence continues at coordinate 17,077 of DAIDHR010000017.1, read as the reverse complement.
CGTGAAGAAACACAACAATAGACTCAGGCTTGTTTCCCGAGGCGGGGGAAAGACTTGGCCCTGAAAAAGAGATGGTCATTTCATAGTCTCCTTTTGATAAGCTTTAATTCCCCACAATACAAATTCCGAGCGCAAGTGCAAGGGCTGGTCCTAAGGGAAAGCGAACTTCCTTCTTTAAAATATGCCATAAAAGAGCAATGATCACGCCAGTTCCTCCTGCAACTATAAGGAATAAGGGGAGCTGAGAAAGATTGAGCCAAATCCCTGAAGCAGTCATTAGTTTTACATCTCCAAATCCAAGCCCTTCTTGGTTTCGAAGAAGAGGGTAAAGCTTATAAATGCCATAGGCGAGCGGGCCCAAAATTAAGACACTCATGAAGTGAGTCCCTCCAAATTCCAGAATTCCGAGGAGGGTCAGTCCGATAACAAAAATGTTTGGAATCAGGCCATCCTTGAAATCTTTTATGCTGATTCCCATTAAAATGAGAAAAAGTAAAGAATTTGCTAAGATAGGGTGAATGGGGAGCATCTGATATATGATATTTTATAAAAAGGGTTGTTGATGATTATAGGGCTCCCTTTACGAACCTCCAAGATAGATATTGTAAGCGGTGCGTTTTTTAGAAGCTCTTATACCATATAAATAAGCCTTGCAGCGAGGGAAATTAAAACACCCCCCGTGATCCTTTCAATCCAATGCCCCATAGCGTGAAACTTTTCCCGTGTTCGTTTCCCAGATAAGCAAAAAGCAACGAAACTAAACCACGCCAATGTTTCTATGAAAATTATGAATCCACACAAAATTAAAATGGAGACAGGGGTTTGAGGGGGGATCATGGCTGAAAAAAGACTCATACAAAACAACATGGCTTTTGGATTGAGGGCATTTGTCAAAAAGCCAGACCTCAGAGCTGAAAGAGGGGTGATATCCTGCACATGTTTCATATTCCCTAAAGCCAAAGTGCTTTTTTTAGCTCTCAACCCCTTAAACCCAATATAAAGCAGGTAAGCAGCTCCTATGTATTTGATGGGAAGAAAAATCCAGGGGGTTTCGCGAATAATTATGCCTAATCCAAACAGAGTGTAGGTTGTATGGATTAAAGATCCTATAGCAATTCCTAAAGCCGTTAGAAGGCCCGTTCTTCTTGAGTAGACAAGACTATTTCTTACAGTCACTGCAAAATCAGGGCCAGGGCTAATGAGAGCAACCATCACAAGACTTGAGAGCCCCAGGATTAAGGGTAAATATTGAAAAACGAGCGATACCATTTGAAATTCTCACAAATCTTTAAGAGATGTTATAATTAATTTTCATGCTATTATTTTTAACTTTACATTTCGTAATTTCCAACTCTTTTTTAATTGTTTCAGGCTCTTAATGTGAAATCCTCCACAAGGATGAAAGCAACGAAGCTGTGATGGGGCTATACATCTTTTGATTAAATATTTCATCGGATAACTTTTTCTTGGCTTAAAACTTTCTTATTTGGAGAAATTAAAAAGTGATCCAAAAAATTAATTCGTAATTTTCAAACTTGAAAAATCCACTTCATTTATTTTACACTTATTCCGAACGTGGGGAGGTGTGATGTCTATAATCAAAATACTATGGATCTTTTGCATTTTAAGTCTTCTTGAGGGATGCGATCTCGTTGATCATCGTCGGTTTCATGACCCGACCTTAAAGCTTACCCAACAGGATTATGAAAAAATAACTAAACCAAATTTACAAAAAAAGGAAGTGCCGCCTTTTCATCCTCGTATTTACCCTCTATCGAAAGCTCCCCTTCTTACGCCAGCTATGGAAAAGAAAGTCTCTGTAACTTTCTCCGAATCAGTCCCTCTTAAAGAAGCATTTATGGAATTAGGGCGCCAAGTTGGTGTGGGGATGGCTATAAACTCTCAGGTTGCCCATGAGCAGGAAGGAATTCTCTATAGTGCTGACCGAAGGTCTTTTATTGATGTGATAAAGGATATCTGTTTGATAACAGGGCTCAGGTTTCAAATCGAGGAAAATAGGATTCTTATCGAGCCAGATGATCCCTACCTGGTTACCTACCATGTTGAGTTTTTAAATCAGACCCGAAAGAGTGAAAATCGTATCTCCGTTTCAACCGATGTTTTTTCTCCTCTTGAAAGTCAAAGCCGAACTGATAATGGATCAGAAAGCCTCTTGGTGGGAATTAGCCTTGTTGATTTCTGGTCTGAGCTTGAGAAAAATCTTAAGGTCATTTTAAGTCTCGAGGGAAGGCCTTCCGGTAAAAGCCCTTCAAATTATGCTTTGCATAAGCAGGCTGGACTTGTGATCGTATCAGGTACAGCAAAACAGCACCTGCAAATTAACAACTATCTCAAAAAGCTGAAAGAAGCCATTACGGCCCAAATCATTATTGAAGCCAAGATTCTTGAAGTCACCCTTGATCAAGAATACAAAAGTGGAATCAATTGGAGTCAGCTAGGAGGCGACGTGCATTTAACAGTACCTTTAGGATCTCTTTCTTCACCTCGTGTCCATAACGAACCTCACCATCCAACCCGGGATGTTTTTACATTTGCAGTGGAGCACGAGAAGTTTTCAGCCATTTTAAATTTGGTAAAAAAATTTGGAACAGTGAGAACCCTTTCAAATCCTCGCCTAACAGTCATGAATAACCAGCCAGCCATGTTGAAAGTCGCAACCAATGAAGTTTTCTTTCATCTTGAATTTGAACGTTATTTTCAATCGGAAGGAAAACCGGATGTGGAAAATATTTCAAGCGACGCGATGACTGTTCCAATTGGTCTTGTCATGATTGTTCAGCCTTCTGTAAATTTTGAGAGTGGTGAAATCATGATGGCCCTTCGGCCCACTATATCTCGAGTTCAAAAAGAAGTCGAAGACCCAGCCGTGGCGATTAAATCCCACCAAAAAGTCAAATCCTCCGTCCCTGTAGTTCAAGTGCGGGAACTTGATTCGGTCCTTAAAATGCAATCGGGTCAAATTCTTGTTATGGGAGGACTCATGGAGGATCGGGCAAGTTATGAAAGTGCCTCTGTACCCCTTTTTGATAGCATTCCCTTTTTTGGAGAGTTGGCGAGAGGGAAAGATGACGACAGAAAGATAACTGAACTCGTTATCTTCCTCACAGCTCACATTGTGGATGAACCCTACATTGATGAAGCAGACGAGAAAATATATAATACCTATAGTGAGGATCCTCGCCCCTTGCAGTTTTAAGGGGAGGGGGTAAAATGTCATCAACTTGTGATGAAAGGAATTCAAGATGAAACTCCGACCTTACTTTTTTCGAATGGGGCTTACATGTGTTATATTAATGGGTGTTGGGGCTTGTTTTATGTCCTCACTCCTTTTGATATTTTTAAGTAATCCCCGTTTAAATCTTCTCATTCTCGCCTTAACTGTTGGTGGGTGTATTTATGCTTTTTATCAGCTTTTCTCCTTAAGGAAGGATGCTGAGGTTTTGGATGACTTGAAGCAAGGTAGGTGGAGTTTTTCATCAGTTCCTCAGGCGAATTTTTTAGAACAAGTCCTTTCTTTTTCTTCTGAGAAAAAAAAGGATTTAGATCCCCATCTGGCCAAAGGACTTGCCCATTCCCTTGGGGATAGGCTTGAGAATGAAAGAGTCCTCCCCCGGTATTTGATTGGCCTTTTGGTGTTTTTAGGGCTTTTGGGAACTTTTTGGGGGCTTTCTCAGACAATCATTTCAATTACTCATTTAATTCAGAGCATGCCTTCTGATGGAACAAATTCGGCTAATTTTTTTGAGCTCTTAAAACAAAGTCTTCAAAGCCCATTAGCAGGGATGGGAACCGCCTTTAGCTCATCTCTTTTTGGGTTAGGGGGGTCCTTGATAATTGGGTTTTTAGAGCTTCAAGTAGGCCATGCCTACAATCGTTTTTTTAATGAAACAGACCTTTATTTGACCTCTTGTTCTTATCACAATAATAAAGGAGCTTCGGTTGGATCTGCACCTCTTGGTTACATTCAATCTTTGCTGACAAAAAACGTTGAATCCCTTGAAGGCTTCATTCAAGTTATTGAAAAAACAGAAAAAAATGAGCGGCAGAAAAATATCCTTTTAGAAAAGCTTATAAATTCTGTGGCTCTTGCCTCAGAACAGAATAAAACTCATCAGGGTCTTATGGTTAAACTGGCTGAGGGTCAGGTCCAACTTCAAAATCTTCTGGCAACAATTCCCCAAGGTCTTGATGAGGAAAGTCGCAAATGCCTTCAACATATTGAACGGGCTTTGGTGCAGTCACTCCAATCCCAACGAGAGGATCGAGAAGAGGTTTTAAAGAGACTGAAAGAAGAAATGCGTCTCATTGCACGCTCCATTGCAAGTCTTGGGGAGTCAAGCCGCTTAGCTAGCTAACTGTATTTATTACTTGAATGATCTTAAGTTTTCGGACAGGTGTTTGAGAGCGAGCGTGGTGAATATAGTCACCCTAAGTGACAGAGTGTCAGTAACTGCTATTCACACAAGATTTGTATAAAAAACGATAGGACAGCCTTCTCATGGGGACTCCTGTGCTGCAGAATGTAAATGTACATCAAATATTTTACTTGATCATACTATACTTACAATTCTTCGAGTATATCGTTTTAAAAGCCAGTATTTTTGTTAAAAATAAACTTGGAGTTTGAGAAGGAGAACATAACCTCATGCTTTCTCTTGACTATAATGTAAGGATAAGGAATCATAAATTAGAAACAATAACATCTTGATAAAATGAAAAGGGAGGTACTTCAAAAAAGTTGGTTTGATAATCTTTTTCGGCCAACCATAAAGAATGCCCATGGTCTCTAATAAAAAATCAACAACCTATTTAGAATTTGAGGACAATACTCTTCTCATTGAACTTTTCGGAAGCCAAGAAAGTAACTTGCGTCTTCTTGAAAAAGAGCTTCCCGTTTCAATTATAACCCGAGGAAACCAAGTTACAATTCAAGGAGAGGAGGAGTACACGCGCATTGCCGGACGTACTCTTGCTTCTCTTTATACTCGTCTTCAGGAAGGGCAACAGGTTGATGCAACTGATGTCATGACGGCTCTTCGTCTTGCAGGGGATGCAGAACCTCACGAAGAAACTTTTCTGACAACAAAGCGCCGTGTGATTGCAGCCCGGTCAAACAAGCAAGCAGCCTATATCACATCTTTAAAGGAAAATGAACTTGTATTTGCCGAAGGGCCCGCAGGGACTGGAAAAACTTATCTTGCTGTCGCTTATGGTGTGGAAATGATGCTCACAGGGCAAATGGACAGGCTTATTCTCTCTCGCCCCGCTGTTGAAGCTGGGGAGCGCCTTGGGTTCTTACCCGGGGATATTCGGGAGAAGGTAGACCCTTATTTACGTCCCCTTTATGATGCGTTGCATGATATGCTTCCTCTTGATCAAGTTACAAAGAAGATTGCCCTTGGAGAAATTGAAATTGCTCCTCTTGCGTTTATGCGAGGGCGTACACTTTCAGATTCTGTCATCATTTTGGATGAAGCTCAAAATACAACAGAAGTGCAAATGAAAATGTTTTTGACGAGACTAGGCAATAACTCTCGTATGATTGTGACAGGGGACCTAAGCCAATTGGATTTACCAAAGGGGATTCCCTCTGGCCTCCAAGATGCCATATCGACTCTCGAAGGGGTAAGAGGAGTTGGGTTTGTTAAATTTACGGAGCGCGATGTTGTAAGACACCCTTTAGTATCACGCATTGTCAGAGCCTATGAGCGCAAAGAAACCCATCGTTAATTTCATTCTCCTGAATGAGATCTGGACAAACCTTGATTCTTCTTGGAAAGAAGAAATCTCTTATGCCTTTGAAAAAGCTGCAGAGACGATCGGTACAGATTTTTCTGAAATGGAAGTGAGTGTCGTTCTTGCCGATGACCAAGAAGTGCAGGCCCTCAATAAAACCTTCAGGGGAAAAGATAAACCAACAAATGTTCTTTCATTTCCTTCTGAGGAAGAGGGAGAGCTGGGCGATATTATCCTAGCTTATGAAAGCATTATGCGGGAAGCTCAAGAAGTTGGCATTTCCCCTCTCCATCATATGCTCCATTTGATTATCCATGGTTTTTTGCATCTTTTAGGGTATGATCATGAAGAAGAAAAAGCAGCTCATACAATGGAAACCATGGAAATCAAAATATTACAACAACTTAATATTTCCAACCCTTATGAGGATCTATGAAGCACTGGTTCAATTCGATACGCAGCTTTTTTAAAAAGAAGGAAGGCGAAGGGTCTTTACGAGAAACCCTAGAAGAACTTATTGAAGAAGAAGAAATTGCCGATACTTCCATCGCCCCTGATGAACGAGAAATGCTTACCAATATTCTTAATTTGCGCGATCTGACAGCAAAAGATTTAAGAATTGCGCGAGCTGAGATCATCGCTGTTCCTTTTGACAGTCCCCTTGAAGAAATTAAAAACACATTCAGAGTCAGCAAGGTGATGCGCATTCCCGTCTATCGTCAAACACTCGATGATATTATAGGCTATGTACACTTGCGGGATCTTCTTGATGCCACGCCAAAAATCTTTAAGATTCAGGACTATCTTCACAAAATTGAATTTATCTCTCCTTCCATGCGCGTCTTGGATTTGCTTTTAAAAATGAGATCTACGGGAGAAAAAATAGCTCTTGTTGTCGATGAGTATGGCGGTGTGGATGGTCTTGTAACTATGAGTGATTTGGTCGAAGAAATTGTGGGAGATATCCAAGATGTTGCTCAAATGGCCTCTCCCCTTCATTTTTTCCGCCGCCCAGATGGTGTCATTATTGTGGATGGTCGCATGGATATTGAGGAATTAGAAGACAAGATTGGTCCTCTTCGAACCCAAGCCGAAAAAGATGAAGATATTGATACAATTGGAGGGCTCGTCCTTCATTTAACAGATCGGATACCCCAAAGGGGAGAACTTATTGCCCATCCTTCAGGGGCTGAATTTGAGATTATTGAGGCTGACTCAAGGCGCATTAAGCGGATAGGTATTCATGGACTTTCCCCCCGGCCTTCTTAAACCTTGGTGGCAACGAGGGCTGGCCTTCATTTTGGGGGGAATCGGAGCCCTTGCTTTTGCTCCTATTTTTCTTTTCCCAGCCCTTCTTCTCGCCATTAGCGGAATATGGTTTTTTCTCGAAAGAACGATTGAAGAAAAATACTCCCTATGGAGCCTCTTTTGCTTGGGCTGGTGGTTCGGGCTTGGGCATTTTACCGTAGGCCTTTATTGGATTGCAAATGCACTTACAGTTGATTTAGCCACCTTTTGGTGGCTTATTCCGATTGCCCTTTTTGGAATTCCCTCTATTCTTGGGATTTTTATAGGAGTATCTTTTGTCTTAACCCGATTTTGGCCTTATGAAGGGCTCAGCCGCGCATTTGCGTTTGTTGGCCTCTGGGTTGGTCTAGAATGGTTAAGGGGCCATCTTTTTACAGGATTTCCGTGGAACTTGGTTGGGTATGCGTGGGCCTTTAGTCCAGAAATGACCCAAACCGCTTCTTGGGGAGGAATTTATGTACTGAGCCTTCTCACACTCCTAATGGGCGTTTCTTTAGGGTACTTTGTTTCCAAACGACCTCTTGAGCGAAATACAGCCCTGAGTATTTATCTCATTGCTGTTTTGCTTTGGGTTTGGGGAAAAACCCGTCTTGATCATCCCGATGTTGGCTCCTCTTCTCCTCTAGCCATTCGTCTTGTTCAACCCAATATCCCTCAAACCCTAAAATGGAATCCTGAGGAAAAAGAAGCTAATTTTAAAAAACTCCTAGACTTAACAGCTCTTCCCTCCCATCTCCCTTTAAAAGCTATCATTTGGCCAGAAACAGCTGTTCCTTTTTTCCTTGAGCAAGATAGGTTACGCCGGCTGGTATCGGTTGAAAAAATTCCGCAGAACTCTTTATTATTTACTGGATCTCTTCGCCGAACATGGCCCGAAGAAAAACCCTTTAAGATCTGGAACAGCCTTCTTGTCATAAACTCTCTAGGTACAGTTATTGCTCATTTTGATAAATTTCACTTGGTCCCTTTTGGAGAATATCTCCCGTTTAGACCTATGCTAGATACTCTCTTTGGTGTTGGAACCATAAAAAAAATTACTACAGGAACTATTGACTTTACTGCAGGCCCCGGACCCGAATCCATATCTCTCCCCGGCTTTCTCTCCTTTAGTGGGCTTGTTTGCTATGAGGTAATTTTCCCGGGAGCCGTGATCAATCCCTCTCAACCCCGTCCGGGCTGGATGATTAATATAACGAATGATGGGTGGTATGGAAGGTCTTCCGGTCCTTATCAACATCTGGAAATTGCGCGGTTTCGAGCCATTGAGGAAGGGATCCCTCTGATACGTGTTGCCAATTCAGGGATTTCTGCAGTCTTTGATGCCTACGGCCGGAACAAAGGGAGCCTTGGCCTTGGAAAGGAGGGAGTCCTCGATGTCATCCTCCCAAGCCCAACCCGTTTAACCCCTTTCTATGGCCAATGGGGAGATTGGATTACGTTAGGACTTATCATTGGAACATTGGCTCTTTCATGGATATTTGGTTTTTTAAGGAGACGTCGTGAATAATTTTATTTTCACCAGTGAATCTGTTTCAGAAGGTCACCCGGATAAAATCTGCGACCAAATTTCTGATGCAATTTTAGATGCTTTTCTAACTAAGGATCCATTAACACGGGTTGCCGCAGAGACGGTTGTCGCTCCTGGTCGAGTTCTTGTCTTAGGAGAAGTCAAAGATCTCCACCTCCTTACCCATAACGAGATGATAGAAATTGTCAGAGGACGAATCCGAGAAATAGGATACGAAGATGACAGCTTTGACTGGCGCACTGTCAAAATAGTCATCTCTCTGACCCCTCAATCTTCTGATATTGCCCAAGGTGTCGAAGGTGAGGGAGCTGGAGATCAAGGAATGATGTTTGGATACGCCACTTCCGAAAATGAAGCCCTTATGCCAACCCCTCTCTATTTGGCTCAAAATCTACTACGCCTGATTAGTGAGGATCGGAAAAAAGGCCTTCTTCCCGGGCTTAAGCCTGATGGAAAATGCCAGTTTTCTGTCCAGTATTATGATCATCGTCCCATCAAAACGACCTCGATTGTCATTTCCTGCCAGCACAGGGATGACGTCAGTATTAAAGAGGTGAGAGCTTTGATTCATCCCTACCTGGATAAAGTTCTTCCAGAAGGTTGGTTTTGCGGGGAGGACTCTTTTCTTGTGAACCCCACAGGCCGCTTTGTTATTGGAGGGCCAGAAAGCGATATTGGCTTTACCGGTCGGAAAATCATTGTGGATACTTATGGAGGCATGGCCCCCCATGGGGGAGGAGCCTTTTCAGGAAAGGATCCCACTAAAGTTGATAGGTCCGCAGCTTACATGGCTCGCTACATAGCAAAAAATATAGTGGCAGCAGGGCTTGCAAACCGGTGCACCCTTCAAATTTCCTATGCCATTGGACGCTCCGATCCAACGTCTTTTTATATAAACACCCATGGAACAGGCCTGGTTCCTGAAGATTGCTTGTCCCTTATTTTACGAGAGATGCTGGATTTAACCCCACGAGGTATTCGCAAAAAGTTAAATTTAGACAGACCCATCTATACCCCCACAGCGGCCTACGGCCACTTTGGCCGTCCTTTTGATCTCAATGGAGCCTTTTCTTGGGAAAAGGTAGATTTGGTGGAAGACTTAAAGAAAGCATTTTCGTAAGCTAAAATATTTATGGTTATGGTTTGAGGTAACAATATACGCGATATGGCCAACTAATAATAGTTCGGCATGTTGCATACTTTGAATCGCTGGCTTCAGGATCTTGTAGCCTGAAAACGCTTGATCTGAGGAGTCGATCTTTATAAGCATCCTTACAGAGGGCATATGCTAGAGATTGCGCAATTTGCTCTTTCGAGTTCAGACATTCTGCACTATTACAACTTACTTCCAAAACCTTTCCCTCAGGTGACATCATGCTTGTGTTGCATTCTTGTTTTAACACATTGGCTCTCGCGCTTTCTCCTGTTATTTGACCAAGGGTCAGGGTTAAACCTATGATTATTATGAAGGGATATCTTATCAGCATATCTTCTCTCTTCATTTTCCATTTTTATACATTTTAAACAAAGTAAAATCCTGATCCTAAACCCAGCATAATAATAAAACTTTAATAATTTATTAACATGGAGAAAGATAGGCTCAATGCATCAGCGTCCCATTTCTCACGAATCTTTCTCAAAAACGAATAGTGGAGTAAACCCGTTCAAGAGGCAAGGTGAGGCCTAAGTTACTTTAAAAAATCCTTGAGAGAAGGCAATTTGTCTTTAAGAAAAGAGAGCTTCTTACCTTCCTTAACCTGAGATAAAATGAGTCCTCCAAGAAAAGAAAAGAGAAGGATTTGATGAGCGTTATTTTTAAGGATATTCTCTAGGTCTATTTTTTTAGTCATGCTTTGAGCCTCTCCAAAAATCGTATCAATGGGGCGGGAGTATTTTTTTCGCTTCCCCATGATAAGGACAATAACCCCAGCTCCCATGAGTAAAACACTCATTGCAGTTCCGCTTCCAATATATCCTATGACTGGAATAAGGGCTTGAAAGAGAAAGTAAAGACCAATGATTCCTCCGACGCATAACAGTAAATAACCCAAGATTTGTGTTATAAAATAATAACTTCTTCCTTGAGGTTTAAGAAGATAGGTAACAATTGTCTGGAGAATGAACATAAGTCCGACTTTCATTTGGAACGCTTGATAAATGCCCCAATAAGAAACCCAATGCCAAATGCCCATGCGGCAGAGCTGAGGGGCTTTTGTTTAATATAATTTTCAACCTGAGTTACCTTTTCACTTCCATACTCTACAACCTCATCCCTCGCATGGTAGAGTTGATCGATAGTAAGAAGGTTCGAAAAATCGTGGAGCGCTTCTTTTAAATTTGTAAATGCTTCTGTTGTAGACGCTTTAATTTCTTCAAAATTTTCTTGAGAGGAGGATTTTAGTTTTTTAAAAATTGCCTCAGCTTCTTTTAGTTTTTCTTTTAGGTCCTCCCTCTCCTCCATCAAATGCTCCTTATTATGAGCCTTATAATCTTTTAAGAGGGAGTCTATACTTGTAACCTTATTTTTATATTTTTTCATATTCTTTTCTAAACTTTGAATAACTTTTTCTTTGCTCGCCATATCGTTCTCCTTTATTGTAATTTATTGTATTGTTTAATCTTTTTGTCCTGAAGTTGAAAATTTCTTGCTTTTTTCCCCTTTTCCCTTTGAAATAAGGAACCCGCACCTTTTAGGAATTTTAAGGACGAATGATTAACAAATGATGAACATTAAATACCTCAGCAGTTAAAAAAATGGGCAATTTGAGAATTTAATTTTTTCAGAAAAGGATACTTATTTATAAATATAGGGTAGGGAGATTTTATATTTCTATACAGAATTCTTGATGTCTTTCGAATCTATCTATAAAGAGTCTCTTGAAATGCGGAACTTTTCGTGAGTATGTTTCTTATCATTTTATTTTAAGTAGTCTTATGATGCAAACTCAATTAACACGTTCTTATGGTCGGAAAAAGGCTCGGAAGCTAAGAACCACATCACAAAAGGCTTATGAAGAAATTCTTCCTCTTGTTAAAATTGATCAAGCTAATTCTTTTTTTGATAAACATTCCCGTGAGATTTGGCTTGAAATTGGATTTGGAGGGGGAGAACATTTGCTCGCTCAATTAGCTCAAAATCCTTCCGTTTCAATGATCGGATGTGAACCCTTTATGAATGGTGTTGCAAAGCTTTTGACCCATCTGGACCCCAAGGATTATGATCGCGTGAGAATTTGGCATGATGATGTAAGATATTTAGTGGATGTCATTCCCCCTTTGTTTTTTACACACGCCTTTATTTTGTTTCCCGATCCGTGGCCAAAAAAGCGTCATCACTCCAGGCGGCTTATAACAAAAGAATTTATGGATAAATTAAGATCAACTCTTCGTGAGGGAGCACTTCTACATATTGCAAGTGATGATGTATCTTATGTGGAGCAGATTCAAGGAGTCCTCTATAACGATCCAACCCTCATTCTTTGTGAAGGCCCACCCTCTTCTAATCCCTCAACCTGGACCTCACGACCAGAAGGATGGCCTCCCACTCGGTATGAACAAAAAGCCCTCTCAATGGGTAAAAAATGTGCCTACATGCGGTTTCAAAAAAAGGAGAGGAGAGTATGAGCTTTTCATTTCTACGCGCTCTGATGGTAGGAAACGCTCTAGAGTACTACGATTTTTTTCTCTATAGCTTCTTTGTTTCCATTTTATCCCCCCTCTTCTTTCCCTCATCCGATCCCTTGACGGCGCTGATGATGGGGTTTGGTGTGTTTGCCGTGGGGTTTATAGCAAGACCTATTGGAGCTTTGGTTTTCGGTCATTGGGGAGATAAATTTGGACGAAAAAAGGCTCTCTTTGGAACCCTTATCTTAATGGCCTTTTCAACCGTCGGCATTGGCCTTCTTCCTTCTTATGAAACGATTGGCATTTTTGCACCTGCCCTCTTGATTCTCTTCCGTCTTTTCCAAGGCTTTGCAGCAGGAGGAGAAGTGAACGGAGCGGCTGTGTTTGGGCTTGAACAAATTGAGAGTCAAAAACGTGGATTTGCTGGGGCCCTTATTACCTCTTCAGCTGGGATTGGCGCTATTATGGCAACGTTCATGGGAGCCCTCTTTACCCATGGATTGATGCCCGATTGGGCTTGGCGCATTCCTTTTTGTTTAGGGGGGCTCGTCGCGTTTGTAGGGCTCTATTTAAGACGAGCCTTTGAAGAGGGTGAAATTAAAGAACAACTAACCGTTCCTCTTTTTGAAGTTCTTCAGAAACATCCCCTTTCCTTCCTTAAGGCTATTGGAATTGGAGGGTTCTTGCATGTCCCCTTTTATATCATCGTTGGATACATGAATCCGACTTTACATGCACAAGGCCTCATCAGTGGATTTGACCTTATGATCATGAATATGCTTGTCACGCTTGTCGGCGTTCTTGTGATTCCTGGGCTTGGTTATTTTTCAGATAAAATGGGAGCTGATCGGTTGATGTCATGGGGAGCTGTTGGGCAAATAATTTTGGCTTATCCTGTCTTTATTGTTTATACTGAGGGAAGTCTTTTTGCCATTCTCCTGGCTCAAATGGCCCTTCTTATGTTTGCTGAGGCTTTTACTGCTCCCTCCCATGCTTACCTCAATACCCTTTTCCCTCCTCAATGCCGCTACTCAGGAGTTGCTTTTGGATCCTGCGTTGGAACAGCTCTTTTTGGAGGAACAACGCCCCTGTTATGCAGCCACCTTGCGAAAACTATAGGCCCCTTATGGGGGCCCAATCTTTATTTGATAGCAATGGCATTTGTTGGTTTTTTAGCAGTCCGCCAAAGAAAATCAGTAACAGCCTTAGCTAGCTAACCTGTTTGTATAAGAAATCAACTTAAAAATTTGAAAAGTATTGTATCTTGATAACTCTTATCGCCTTCATTTCAATTTGGACGGATTAACTCCTCTCGATGACATTCACCTTAACTATCCTATGGTTACTTGACGTAATTATAAGGTTTCTCCCAGATCAGCAAGTCGGCTGGCTTGGTCTTCAGAAATCAGGGCTTGGATCATCTCATCTAAAGCACTCCCATCAATAATTCGATCAAGCTTGTAAAGGGTTAGATTAATGCGGTGGTCTGTCACACGGCCCTGGGGGAAGTTATAGGTGCGAATTCGCTCCGACCGGTCGCCACTTCCAATTTGACTCTTCCGGCTTGCAGCTCGTTCTGCTGCCTTTTGTTCCCGTTGATGTTCATAAAGCCGAGCTCTTAAAATTTTTAAAGCTTTTGCTTTATTCTTATGTTGAGATTTTTCATCTTGCTGTTGGACAACAACCCCCGATGGAATATGTGTAATGCGGACAGCACTATCGGTTGTATTTACCGACTGTCCCCCAGGACCACTTGAGCGGAAAACATCGATACGCAAGTCTTTTTCATCAATATGAATGTCCACTTCTTCTACTTCAGGGAGAACCGCCACTGTTGCGGCAGACGTGTGAATTCGACCACCAGCTTCCGTTTCCGGGACTCGTTGAACACGATGAACGCCTGATTCGAACTTCAGCTTTGCAAAAACCCCTTTTCCCAAGACAGAGGCTGAAGCTTCCTTAATTCCCCCAAGACCCGTGTCACTCTCATGCATAAGCTCAAAACGCCACCCTTGAAGTTCAGCGTATCTTTGATACATCCTCAATAGATCGGCAGCAAAAAGGGCAGCTTCTTCCCCTCCGGTGCCTGCTCTAATCTCGAGAATCGCATTTCGTTCATCATCTACATCCTTGGGAAGCAGGAGGACTTGAATCTCATGGAGAAGTTTGGGTAATCTCTCCTGAAGCCGCAAAAGGTCATCTTGAGCCATGTCTTTAAGATCTTTATCAAGAGTTGGATCGGAGAGAAGCTCTTCAAGACTTTTTTTCTCCTCCCCGCACATCCGCCACTCATGGATTTTTTCAGCAATGGGGGATAGGTCTGCATATTCCTTTGAGAGTTTAGCAAATTCTCCTGCATCCTCCATAGGAGCGGATAGCTTCTCCTTAAGCTCTTCAAAATGATCCAAAAGCTGGTTTAATTTTTGATCAAAGCTCACGAGACACCTTTTTCCTTAAGAAAAACAATAACATCCTGACGGGAAAGTTGAATTTGGTCACCCGTATCCAAATCTTTCACTGTAACCTTTTGAGAGGATACTTCTTCTTCCCCTAAAATCATAGCATAGCGAGCATTTATTTTACTGGCTTTTTTAAGGCGCTTCCCAAGTCCAGCTCCATAAGTCATTTCTACATAATGCCCTGCCTTGCGTAAAAGCTGAGCAAATTCAAGCCCCTTCATATCAAAAGCTTCATCCATAGGGATGACGGCAAGGGGCCTCTTTAGCGGAGGGCAAACCTCATTGGTTAACATCATGGCAAGTCGATCAATGCCTCCTGCCCAGCCAACTCCAGGGATCGCTGGCCCCCCCATGGTGCTCATAAGACCATCATACCGGCCTCCAGCTAATACTGTTCCTTGGGTCCCAAGGTCAGTGGTTGTGAACTCAAAGGCTACATGCGAATAATAATCAAGACCACGGACAAGATGGGGGTTAATCTTAAAGGGAATTTTTAAATCTTTAAGGCCTTCTTGCACTTTTAAAAAAGTTTCTTTTGAGTAGGCATTCAAACAGTCTTCAAGGAGAGGAGCCCCATTAAGAATTTTTTTATCTCCCTCATCTTTTGTGTCCAGGATTCTTAAAGGATTCCGATCAAACCGCTGCTGGCTATCCGGAGAAAGATGCTGATGATGGTCTTTTAAATAGGTTACCAAGTGAGTTCTAAAATTTTGCCGGCTTTCATCATCTCCAAGACTATTAATCTCAAGAGTTACTCGGTGACCCATCTTCAATGCTACCAGGATCTCATAAGCAAGCGAAATCACTTCCACATCCGCCACGGGATCTGCAACACCGAACATCTCAACCCCAATTTGATGGAGCTGACGCATTCTCCCTTTTTGTGGTCTTTCATAGCGAAACATGGGACCTGTATAAAAAAACTTTAAAGGCATAGATTGGGTTAGCCCATTAGAGATAACCGCCCTTGCTATTCCCGCCGTACCCTCAGGCCGTAAAACAATCTCTTCATCGCCTCGATCAGCAATTTCATACATTTCTTTTGTGACGATATCAGAAACGTCCCCAAGAGTTCGCTTAAAAACTTCCTTAAATTCTAAAATCGGTGTGGAAATTTCCATAAAACCATAAGATGCGGCTTGACTTCTAGCCGTTTCAAGAATCAAAAAATGTTTACGTTGTTCGGAAGGTAATAAGTCATGAGTTCCCCGAACGGGCTGTAGTGTTGTCATCGGCATTCGCAAAGTTGTGAAAGATCTGCTCTTTTAGTTACTGAGTCTCAGAATTTTGTTCAACCCATTTTTCAGGATCAAGGGGAATATCACTTCTAACAATTCCAGAGCCCTCTGGAAAAGTTCTTTTTTTCCCTCCAGAAAGTAATTCAATGCCTTTTGCATTCCCTGTCTTTAAGGTCAAATCTTGAGGATTTTTAAATTCCTGACTTTCGCTTGGTTGAAGAAGACGACTAAAAACAATCGTCCCTGATTTGTTCTTCACTTCAACCCATGTCTTCTCTACTGCCTGTAAAAGAACAGGACCTTCTGTTGCTGAAGCATGTTCAGCTAAAGATTGAGCTAGCTGAGAAGAGTTTTGATTTATAGGATCTGTCTTTTTCGATTCATCAATGGTGGGTTTTCTCAAGGCTTTTTGTTCCTGAGAAGAGGGGGATATATCCTGGTACTCAAGCCATTTCCACCCAATTACACTTATAATCAAGAAAAGGAGACTTATAGAAATAATTCTTAAACTGGGCATCCCTTTTCCTGGGAGGGGTGCAGGAAAAAGAAGGTGCGGTGTTGGAGAATGGAGGGCTTGATTCTTAAACTGTTGGCAGAGTTCCTTTTCATCCAATCCTAAGAAAAGGGCATATGATTTGAGAAAACCTAATGTATAAACATTACATTCAGGTTTTTCGTCTTCTTCCTCAAGATACGACAATCTATTTTTACTTATGCACAAATTCTTGGAAACATCATCAAGCGTTAGCCCGCGTGCAAGACGGGCACTCTTTAACATTTGCCCTACATGCGTATTTTTTTCTTCGTGTAAATTTTCATTCACCATAAGCTTAACCCGCTTGATCCTCCCCTCCACCTAAATGGAGTCTTATTACTAATTACAGCTCTCTATATAAAAAAACAAGTGAATTGATATTAAAGACCGTTTACTTTTTTTTTGCTTTCGCTATGGTGAGAACGTTGCGCCCTTAGCTCAGCTGGATAGAGCGTCGGCCTTCTAAGCCGCAGGTCGCAGGTTCGAATCCTGCAGGGCGCGCCATCTTTCACAGGTCCATTCCGCCAGTCTAGAGCATCCATAACTCTTATGAACCTGCTGCAAAAGTCCTAGAGATGTGATAGTCTAAGATTAGGTTAACTCACTGAAAAGGATAAGAAATGTCATC
>DAIDHR010000016.1 GCA_027459605.1 Alphaproteobacteria bacterium | reverse complement strand
TTAAACAAAGAGGCTATGAACATGACACGGCTATAGATGCTTCATTCTTGGTGCGATTATAATATGTTTTTGCTATAGCACTCCAGCACTTCCTAGTAATGGCGCAGAAGATAGTGGTAAGATAGGTTCGAAAGTCCCCAAAGCTGCAATACAGCTTGGTGATGCCCTAGGAGGAAGGGTTGCTTTGCAAAGAACAGAGGTCAAAGGGCAGGACTCTCCAATAGAAGCTTTTCTTGCGCCATATGGTGATGTTCCTGTGACAGAAAGATATGTTCCTGTGCCAAATAGATATGTTTCTGTGCAAGAAGGATATGCTCCTGTGCAAGAAGGATATGCTCCTGTGCCATATAGATACGTTGATGTGCCAGGGGGATATGGTCCTGGGAAGGTGAGGGAATACGCTGATCCCTACTACTCTGCCTATGGTGAACCTGGCTCTTCTCCAGGTGCAATAGGAAGTGAAACTTCAGCAGCGTCAGGCGACCCTTTCGTAAAAGGCGCTTGGGATGAATCCTCAAATCGTGCCTCAGGGGTATCGCTTGGTGCTGATTCAGGTGCAAATGGTGAAAATAAGAATCAACTGAGAGAAGAGAGGTTTGCTGTGCGCGTTGATGGCTAGCAAGCTCCTCAATCAGCAGCTGAAACTTTAAGGGGTATCATGATAACCCAGGACAAATAAAAATATTTACGTATAATAGGAAAAAAACAAGTAAAATAGGGAAGCTTTTTGATGGAAATTAAAGAAACTTTTTATCTCTTGTTAAACTACGTTGTGACAGGAATCAATCTCTTTGGGATAGGAGTCGTTGTTTGGGGATTTATTGTTGCTGCCTCTGGTTTTATCCAAATAAAGTTTCATCGTCATGGGGTGGGACTTTTTCTGAAAGAAACCAATAAAATAAGGTCTATATTGGGAGTATATATCCTTTTTGGTCTTGAACTTATGATTGCAGGGGACATCATCCATACCTTTATCAAGCCTACACAAGAAGATCTTATTATTTTGGGGGCAATAGTTGCCATCCGAACAGTGATCAGTTTCTTTCTGGGCCGTGAAATCGAGCAAGTTCACCAAGAAGAGAAAGTAACTGAAAAGGTTTAGATTTTTGGGACGGGGTAGTCTGGCTCACGCGGAATTGTACAGCTTCTACAATAGGGGACATTTTGATTGCAAAGGCAAAGTCCTGTGAGCTCATTGAGCAGAGAAGGTTTAAGGCAATAAGTCTGAGCAAGAGTCCCTGAAATTTCTAGCCAATATTCTTTTTGATTGGCTTCTTCATTGCAAGAATAAACGTCACAAATACATCTTCCTTGTTCCATAGAGCAAAAGAACTCCTCTTCAAAACAAAAGGTTTCAGGGGAGTATGACATATCCTTTTCTTCTTTGAGGACGCCATTATCATCGCTCAAAAGCCTTACAGAAACAGGCGATGTGTGTTGTGACAAAAAATCCTGGGCTTGTGTTGGGGCTGTTGATCCTATTAAAAGGAAAATAAAAAGCACTCGAAATTTCATTGTGTATTCCTTCATAACCTACCTGCTTCTTTTAAAAATGACATAAAGTGCTGATTATGTCTACTTTCTATTAAGGGTCACTTTTACGATTCTGAGGGAATAAAAATGAATTCTTGACCAGAAAAAATAAAGGAATTTTTAATGTATTTATGTAAAAAATAAAAAAAAGTTAAAAATTCTTTTAAGAACAAGGAAATTTATAATGCCCTATCATTATTCTGGAAATACACAGGTCGAAATCACAACCCTTTTGTATGAGTTTTTAGCCGATACGGCAGTTGTTTACTATAAAACCCACGCCTTTCATTGGAATGTTGAGGGAAATAATTTTTATGGCCTCCATCTTATGTTTGAGAAATTTTACACAGAACTTTGGGAGTCCATGGATGAAATAGCCGAGCGTATCCGTGCTCTAGGAGAAAAGGCCCCTCCCAGTTATGCAGAACTATTGAAACACGCATCCATTAAAGAAACGGAAGCCTTTCCTATCGGGCAGATAATGGTCCAACAATTGAGGGCAGATTACTTAGAACTAGCTAAGAAAGCAGAAGAAGTTGCTGCCTTTGCTGATGCCCATGGTGATCTTGCCACAACCGACATGATGTCAGAGAGAATTAGTCTTTTAACAAAGGCATCTTGGATGCTTCAGAGTTTAGCTATCAGCTAACTTCTGGGCAAGGGTAGCCTCAAGGAAAGTGTCAATATCGCCATCGAGCACGCCTTGGGCATTTCCCTTTTCAACATGAGTTCTTAAATCTTTGACCATTTGATAGGGTTGCAAGACGTAAGAGCGAATTTGATGGCCCCACCCAATTTCAGATTTAGTGGCCTCAGAAGCTTGCGCGGCTTCCTCACGTTTTTTGAGTTCGAGTTCATAAAGACGAGCTTTCAGCATATTCATAGCTTGGGCTCGATTGCGGTGTTGGGATCTATCATTTTGGCATTGGACAACAACACCTGTTGGGATGTGGGTTATGCGGACGGCACTATCGGTTTTATTCACGTGTTGTCCACCCGCTCCGGAAGCTCTATATGTGTCGACCCTTAAATCTTTGTCTTCTATTTGGATATCAATGGCTTCGTCCACCTCAGGATAAACCCAAACTGAAGCAAAGCTCGTATGACGCCGAGCATTTGCATCAAAGGGGGAAATACGCACAAGACGATGGACTCCACTTTCTCCTTTAAGCCACCCGTAAGGATGGTCAGCACTTTTCTGTGAGATGACTTTAAAAGTAGCAGACTTTATCCCGGCTTCTTCCCCGGCGCTTTCTTCAATCCATTCAACTTTGTAACCCTTGGCTTCGGCCCACTTTGAATACATGCGCGTGAGCATCAAAGCCCAATCCTGAGCTTCGGTACCTCCCGCTCCAGGATGGATTTCAATAAAACAATTATTAGAGTCAGCTTCTCCGGATAAAAGAGTTTCTAATCGAAGACGGCTGGTATTTTGATGGAGAGTTTCAATGTCCTTTTCAGCAGCATCAATGACTTCTTTATCATTTTCAATAGCACCCAACTCTAAAAGGTCGAGAGAGTCTTTTAAGGCCCGCTCAATTTTGTTGATCCGCTCAATGGAGCCAAACAATTGCTCCCGCTCTTTCATGATTTTCTGGGCTTTTTCGGGATCATCCCAAAGGGTTGGGGCTTGTATTTCTTTTTCTAATTCTTGAAGTCGATTTTGAGACGGCTCCCAGTCAAAGATGCCTCCTTAGAAGGACAAGGCCATCTTCGATATCATTAATAAGAGCTTCTATTTCTGCGCGCATGGTAACCGGTTTATGTCTATGTATATAAGCTAATGTTTGAATACAAAATTCAATTAACTATTTGAACAATGGTGTTTTTTATCTCATATAAAAATTATAGCTTTATCCAAGTCTAAAATTATATAGGCTTTTTATAACCTTGTGAATAAACTATGCCAATGGAAATTTTTTTAAATGACCCTTTTACAGGTTAAACAAATCCAAACCTTACCCAATCTTCACGAGATGTTGATCGATATTTACGCTATCTCCCTTTTTGATGTAGACATTTTCAACAATGCCATCACACGTGGCGCGGATGATATTTTCCATCTTCATCGCTTCAATTATGGCAACCGGTTGACCAGCTTTGATAGTTTCTCCCTCAGCAACAGCAACTTCAACGATAAGGCCTGGCATTGGAGCTATGACAATGCGTGAGGTTTCAAGCTGTTGGTTGAAGGGCATGTGCAAGATGAGTTCAGCAATCTGAGAATTGACAACATATGTTTTTGCCGCATATCCATTCCAAAAAAGGATATCACTTATACCTTTTGGATCCAGTTGGATCGTAATCGTATGTCCGTTGAAAATTCCTTGAAAGAGGACATCACCAGATTTCCATTTTGTTTCAATGATGAGAGTTTCATTTCCTTCTCTTACTTCCCAGCACTCACCTTCGGTAAGAATACTGATAGGATGAGCTTCTCTATCTATGAGAACTGTTGCCTCTGCCTTATTCACGTTATTTCGGATGCAATATATGACGGCTGATGCACCGACAGCAATGTTTGGATTTGGAGGAGGGGAGGGGGTAAAGCCTTCCCCATAAAGCTCATCCAAAGTTGTTGTACTAAAATCACCCTTTCTAAAAAAAGGTGATTTAACGAGTGAGGCAAGGAAAGAAATGTTGGTAGCAATTCCCCTTACATAAAAACGATCAAGAGTGTTAAGAAGTAAATCACACGCAAGGTCACGTTCATGTTGATGAACAATAAGCTTAGCTATCATAGGGTCATAGTAAGGGGTAATAATATCCCCTTCGCGAACGCCACTTTCTAACCGAATTTCTCCCTCTTTCTCTAAAGGGGGTAAGTAAGATCTTATGCGTCCAGTGGAGGGTAAAAAACCTCGAGATGAATCTTCGCTATAAATTCTAGCTTCGATGGCGTGGCCCGTAATACAGATATCTGATTGGCGTAAGCGGAGTGGCTCTCCTGCTGCAATACGAATCATTTCTTCGACAAGATCAAGCCCTGTGGTCATTTCCGTCACAGGATGCTCAACCTGAAGCCGAGTGTTCATTTCTAGAAAGTAGAAGTTTTGGTTTTGATCAACAACAAACTCGACGGTTCCAGCTGATGAATATTCAACAGTTTTAGCCAACCGAACAGCTTGATTTCCCATGGCTTCGCGTAAAGAGGGGGTAACAAAAGAGCTTGGAGCCTCTTCAATAACCTTTTGATAGCGTCGCTGTAAGGAGCATTCCCTCTCCCCTAGATGAATGACATTTCCGGAAGTATCCGCAAGAATTTGGATTTCAATGTGGCGGGAAGAGTCAATGTACTTTTCGAGGAATACCCGGCCATCTCCAAAACTTGTTCGAGCTTCGTTTATAGCTCCTTTAAGAGCATCTTCGAGCTGGTTGGGGTCCCTAACAATACGCATACCTTTTCCGCCACCCCCAGCTGCGGCTTTAACCATGAGAGGATAGCCAATTTCGTGGGCTATTTTTTCTGCCGTTTTTAATTCTTTTAAAGGTTCATTTGTTCCTGGTAAGCACGATATTTTAGCAAGCTGCGCAAGTCTTTTGGCTTCGAGCTTATCTCCCATGGCGGCAATTGTTTTTGGTAAAGGACCAATAAAAACAAAACCATGATCTTCAACAGCTTGGGCAAAAGGAGCATTTTCAGATAAAAAACCATACCCCGGATGGATGGCTTCAACCTCGCTCTGGGCAGCAGCTTTTAAGATAGCTTGGGTATTTAAATAGCTTTCTTTTACAAGGGCGGGGCCAATGAAATAAGCTTCATCGGCCATTTCTACATGAAGTGATCCTTCATCTGGCTCAGAATAAACAGCAACAGATCCAATTCCCATACGGCGGAGCGTTCGAATAATGCGGCAAGCAACTTCGCCACGATTGGCAATAAGGACTTTTTTAAACACCTCGTGTCACTAATTAAACTTTTCTTTTGGGTGTCCTTTTTTGTACTGTTCTCCGAGCTGGTATTACTTGAGAAGGAGGTTTTTCCATTTTAACTTGTGTTTTAACTTCGGCTTTTTGAGGGGCCTTTTTTTCTTCTTTTTCTTTACCCTTATGGCTCACCTTCATAAGACGGCGAACTTCTTGCTCTTCCCATTCAGCAGTCATAAATGGCACAACAACTTCTAACTGAGGGATAAGACCCAAGGAAAATGCATGGACCCCAAGACCAATTCCCCATCCTACGATGACCCAAATTGGCCAGAAATAGCCCCCTCCTGAGATGGCCCAAATGAGGATTAACCCTAAGTTAACAACAGCATAAATAAGCGCATCTGTATAAAATCGGCGTAATTTACGAATATGTTCACGGGCTTGATGTTCATTCATGAGGCTCTCCCTATCTTTTTATCATATTTATGTATTGTCATGTTTTTTTCAAAGATTTTCAAGACTTTTATTTCTAAAGAATGTAAAGGTCAACTCATGTTGCTTTCTCTCACTATTCTCCAAGCTTTGACTCGCTATTGATCGTATTTAAGAGTAACTGGAATACTTCTGGTTTTACAGAAAATTCCCCCGAATAGGGGCGGTCTAAAACTACGATTAAGTAAAAAATGGAAGATATAGCCAGAGAAATACCAATGATGGTAATGAGATGTACATAAAAATGAAGACCAAAAAGATAATTAACGCTGATCGTGAGAAAAGCTCCAATAATAATAACAATCCAAAAATCAGTTCCCAAGGCAGAACCGCTCATATAAATTCGCTCTTGGCGAATTTCATAAAGGGATTTAATTTCTTTTAAAATCTCTTGTTGAGAAAATAGCTCTCTATTATTGCTTGATTCCATTCGATGGATCATATGTTCCATTTTAAATAAAATGGGCTCTCCCATTCCATTCGTACTTTTATTATGAATCATAGCTGGCCATTCGTGTATTAAAACCTCATGAAGATAGTTTTTAAGGTCTGCTCGAACCTGATTATAAAAAGGCTGAGGTAAGAGCTTAGAATCATGGTAAATTTGAGTGAGCAAACCTGCTTCTTGAAGGGCACTTCGCTCGGCCTTGTCAAAGTTTTCAAGGGTGTAAAGAGCAATAAACCCAAATAACACGGCATAAATTATACAAATTGTTGCGCTAACACCTACAATGGCTTCATTTCCATGTCCGCGTACCTCTAGTGATGTAAAGCGATAAATTATCAAAAAACCTATTATAGAAAATGCAATAAAAATTCCACAAATTAAAAAGAAAAGTAAATAATCATTTAAATTGTAAACAAAATCAGCCATGGTTTTTCCTTGATTGTCTTGATTTTATATCAGAAAACAAATGAAGAATTCGTTAAGAAGGGAACCGGGTACAGTGGAATAAGCGCTTAAAATAACTTGAGTGTTGCATAAGGATTGTAATTCTATTAGTAAAAACAATACATTATCGTCATTGCAGCGATGACGAAAACCCACGCCTTTAGCCAAAGCTCAGGTTATGTCGCTTATTTGATAGTTTTGCAATGACTTATTCTAATCAAGATTAAGAAAAGGCTCTTAAAAATTGTTATGCAAACTTTTTAAACTTTGGGAAGGTATTATTTGAGAAAACAAACAAATAACACCTAACGTAAAATAGGTTATCTTATTCACAGCTTATATTTATTGTATATCATAAAATTTACAAGAAGTCCAACTTTCTAATTGCCGATCTTAATTGCCGAGCTGAAAGTTTTCGCAGATTTCATGATTACCGGCGGCTGTGCGGCACTCAGCTTCGATAGGATACTCGACCCAGTTGACATATTGCCCAGAGCTACTGGGGTCTGAGGACTCTTTGGTTGCGATTAGACGCCAACTTTCCGGCTCGAGTTCTAAAGCTTCAGATACCCCTGTCACATAAAAAAGATAACTTCATCCATGGACTTTTTTATAGAGGGATGTTGTCATGTTTTTTCCATGGGTTTTCAAGCTTTTTATTCTTAAGCATTTGTAATGACCGACAAATACGTGCTCGCGTTGTATGGGGCATAATAATATCATCAATATACCCTCGGCTCGCTGCGACTAAAGGATTAGCAAACTTTTCCCGGTATTCTTCAGTATAGGCCTCAACCTTTTCCTTATTATCAAGCTCGTTGCGAAAGATGATCTCAACCGCACCTTTGGGCCCCATGACTGCAATTTCGGCTGAAGGCCACGCAAAATTGACATCACCCCGTAGATGTTTAGAGCTCATCACATCGTAAGCGCCCCCATAAGCTTTTCGGGTAATGACGGTAACTTTAGGAACGGTGGCTTCAGCAAAAGCAAATAAAAGCTTTGCTCCGTGTTTTATAATGCCCCCAAGCTCTTGTGTTGTTCCTGGCAAAAATCCCGGGACATCAACAAACGTGATAAGCGGAATGTTAAAGCAATCACAAAAACGAACAAAGCGAGCGGCTTTCCGTGAAGAATCAATGTCAAGACAGCCTGCAAGCACAAGAGGTTGGTTGGCAATAATCCCAACGGTTTGGCCTTCCATACGCGCAAAGCCGATGATGATATTCGATGCGAAGTCAGGTTGAAGTTCAAAAAAATCTCCCTCATCCACTACCTTGTAGATAAGCTCTTTCATGTTATAGCCCTTGGATGGATTGTGAGGAATAAGGGTATCTAAAGATATACTTTCTCGATCTGGATTATCCATCGTTTCTTTGATCGGGGGTTTTTCTCGATTGGAGAGAGGAAGAAACTCGAAGAAACGGCGGATTTCCAAAAGGGTTTCTATATCATTTTCAAAGGCTAAGTCAGCTACGCTTGACTTTGTTGTGTGAGTGACAGCCCCTCCGAGGTCTTCATGGGTGACGGTCTCATGGGTAACGGTTTTAACGACATCAGGCCCTGTCACAAACATATAGGAAGAATTTTTAACCATAAAGATGAAGTCGGTCATGGCAGGAGAGTAAACAGCGCCCCCCGCACAGGGGCCCATAATGACCGAAATTTGAGGGATAACCCCGGATGCAAGGACATTTCGCTGAAACACAGAAGCATACCCTGCAAGGGATTCAACTCCTTCTTGAATGCGGGCTCCTCCTGAATCATTGAGACCTATGATGGGAACACCAACCTGAACAGCTTTGTCCATAACCTTAACAATTTTTTCAGCGTGGGCTTCGCTTAAACTTCCTCCAAAAACTGTAAAGTCTTGAGAAAAGACAAAAACAGCTCTCCCATGAATGGTCCCATAACCTGTAATAACACCATCTCCGGGAATTTTGTTTTTCTCCATGCCAAAATCCCTGCAGCGATGTTCGACAAACGTGTCCCATTCCTCAAAGGAATTAGGATCGAGCAAAATTTCAAGTCGCTCTCGTGCCGTTAATTTCCCTTTTTTATGCTGAGTTTCGATACGTTTTTGTCCGCCTCCGAGACGGGCTAACTCTCTTTTTTCGTCAAGCTTTTTGAGGGTATGTTGCATCTCGACCTCCCCTGCCTTTGAGTATGCCAGAAAAATGGACAAATGACCAAGAAATTTACATCCGACTTGATATTCAGTATATAAGAGAAGATATTCATTAGGTAGGCCATGCTTGAAGTACTTTCGATTCGCAACATTGTTCTCATTGACGACCTCCATATTGACTTTACGAAGGGGCTTTGCGTTTTAACGGGTGAAACGGGGGCTGGAAAATCTATCCTTTTAGATGCTTTGGGCCTTGCTTTGGGGGCCAGGGCAGAGGCACGCCTCTTGCGTCAAGGAGAAAGAAAAGCTCAAGTTACAGCTATCTTTTCTTTGCCACCCTCACATCCTTTTTGGCTAGAGTTGGAAGAGCATGGGATTTCTTCTGAAGGACATGAAATTATTTTTCGCCGGCTTTTAGAAATGGATGGGAAGAGCAAGTGCTTTCTCAATGATCAACTCATCAGCC
The DNA here is from genome assembly GCA_027459605.1 of Alphaproteobacteria bacterium. GTDB lineage: Bacteria > Pseudomonadota > Alphaproteobacteria > UBA9655 > UBA9655 > UBA9655. The sequence continues at coordinate 34,775 of DAIDHR010000016.1, read as the reverse complement.
AAACGCTAATGCGCCGTTTAGGTGACCAGCTTGTAGAAATTCATGGGCAATTTGATCAACTTCTTGATCCTCGGTCTCATTTAACAGCTCTCGATATTTATGGAAAAGTTGAAAAGGGACCAACAGAAGAGGCATTTCGTACCTTTCAGGAAGCTAAAGAAAATCTGGCAGCCTTTCAGGCAAATTTAGCAAAATCTCTTGAGCGCGAAACATTCCTCCGCTTTGCCATTGAAGAAATTGAAAAGATCAATCCCCGTCGAGGGGAAGAAGCAGAGCTTGAGTTAGAACGTGCTTTGATTGCCAACCGGGCTAAAATAGCGGAAGCCCTTTTGGTTATAGATCAGAACTTGTCGGGTGCCCTCACGGGCCTTTCCCAGTCCCACAAAGCTCTCTCACGTATCCAAGAGTTGTTGCCAGAAAAAATGAACCCTCTTTTGGAGGCTTCTGATCGGGCGATCATTGAAAGCCAAGAAATCCTTGAGGGGATAAAAGAGGTTAAACAAGAGGTGGAGGGGACTCACCATAGCCTAGAAGCCCTTGAAAACAGGATTTATGCATTGAGAACATTGTCTCGAAAATATCAAACTGATGATCTGGTATCTTGTCTTTCTGAGTTTAAAAACGAACTTTCCCATTTAGAAAAAGGGGAAGATCATATCGGGGCTTTGGAAAGAGCCGTGAGTGTTGCTAAAAATGCTTATTTAGAGCAAGCCAAGGTTCTTTCAGATGCTCGAAAAATGGCTGCATGCGCTCTTGAGAGGTCAATTGCTCGCGAACTTCCTCCTTTAAAGTTAGAACATGCCCAATTTCGAGTACAGTTTCAGGATCTTTTAGAAGACGCTTGGGGGCCTTTTGGCATAGATCGCATTGAGTTTTACATTCAAACAAATCCTGGTCTTCCAGAAGGACCTCTTGCAGCTATTGCATCAGGAGGGGAGTTATCCCGCCTTATGCTTGCTCTTAAAGTTGTCTTGGCTCAATCAAGTGCTGTGCCTACTCTTATTTTTGATGAGATCGAAAGTGGGACAGGGGGAGCAGTGGCTTCTGCTATGGGAGAAAGACTTAAAGCGCTTTCTCACACTATCCAAATTTTGGCGATCACTCATTCTCCCCAAATTGCGTCCTTTGGCGCGCAGCATTTGGTCGTCTTCAAAGTGATGGAAAACCAAGAGACAAGAACTTATGTTGAGGCCCTCGATCATGAAAAACGCTGTGAAGAAGTAGCTCGCATGTTAGCTGGAGAAAAGATTACAGAAGAAGCCCGAGCTGCAGCAAAGCGCTTGATGGGGGAGGGACCATGGAAACAAGTTTGATTCCTGTCGAAAAACTGACTGAAACAGAAGCTGAGAAGGAATTGGAGCGGCTTTCCCTTATAATTGCCCACCATGATCGCCTTTATTATCTCGAGGATCAACCAGAGATTAGTGATGCGGAGTATGATGCCTTACGGTTACGAAATGAGGCTATTGAAAAAAGGTTTCCAAATCTTATTCGGGAGGATAGTCCAAGTTTAAGGGTTGGCATTTCTCTTTTAGGTCCCTTTAAAAAAGTAAAACATCGAAGGCCTATGCTTTCTTTGGATAACGGGTTTGAGGATCAGGATGTTTATGATTTCATTGATCGGACAAGAAGATTCTTAGGGCTGGGGGCGGATGCTTTGGTTGAAATTGTAGCCGAACCTAAAATCGATGGCCTTTCTGCGACCTTGGATTATCAAAAAGGACACTTTGACTTGGGAGCAACACGGGGGGATGGAACGGAGGGGGAGGACATTACTGCCAACCTTAAGACCATCAAAGACATTCCAAATTTTATTCAATCTACTGATTTCCCTAAAGAAATTGAAATCAGAGGAGAAGTTTATATGCGCCATGAGGATTTTATGGCCATGAATGATGCAAGAGTGGGCCAGGGATTGCCCATATTTGCAAATCCTCGAAATGCAGCAGCTGGATCCGTCCGCCAACTTGATGCGAGTATCACCGCAAACCGCCCCCTTAAGTTTTTTGCTTATGCTTGTGATGACTATTCTCCCTTTCATGTGAAAACCCATTGGGAGTATTTAGAAAAGCTGAAGGGGTGGGGATTTGTTGTGAATCCTTTGGCTAGGCTCTGTAAAGATGTTGAAGAGGTTCTCATCTATTATCGTGAGCTTGAGAGCCAACGAGGAACACTACCTTATGATATCGATGGGATAGTTTACAAAATTAACCGCATTGATTGGCAAAACCGAATGGGATATTCAGCTCGCGCTCCCAGGTGGGCCCTTGCTCATAAATTTCCTGCGCAAAAAGCTGAAACTCACTTGGATAATATTCTCATTCAAGTAGGGAGGACAGGAACACTAACGCCCGTGGCAGTCCTCCACCCTGTAACTGTAGGCGGGGTTGTCGTATCTCGAGCAACACTTCATAACGAAGATGAAATTGCTCGCAAAGATATTCGTGTAGGAGATACGGTTGTTATCCAAAGGGCAGGGGATGTGATTCCGCAAGTTCTGAATGTTGTTTTAGAGAAAAGAACTCCTGATTCAAAACCCTTTCAATTTCCCCATGTATGCCCCATCTGTGGATCTCACGCGATTCGCCTCCCTGATGAGGCTGCTCGTAAGTGTATAGGAGGGCTCATATGCCCCACTCAAGCAGCTTTACGGCTCCGTCATTTTGTTTCTCGGGATGCCTTTGATATTGAAGGGTTCGGGTCAAAACATGTGGAGGAATTTTACAAAGAGGGGCTTATCCATTCCCCCCAAGATATTTTTACTTTAGAAGCTCGTGATAAAATAAGCCTGACGCCTTTACGGACCAGGGCAGGATGGGGATCGCTTTCCGCTCAAAATCTTTTTAAAGCAATTGAAGCACGGCGGAGAATGCCTTTCCATCGCTTTATTTATGCTCTTGGAATTCCCCAAGTAGGTCAAGCTACGGCAAAGCTTTTGGCACGTCATTATTTGTCTTACACAAATTGGAAAGAGGCCATGAGAGCTGCAAAAGATCCAGGTAGTGAAGCTTATGCAACACTCCTCTCTATTGAAGGAATTGGCCCCAGTGTTTCACAGGACTTGATTGCTTTTTTTGATGAGCCTCATAACCTTTCTGTCCTAGATGCTCTATTAAAAGAGGTTCGTGTTGTGGATGAAAAAGTGCCTCAGGTTAGCTCAAGTCCTCTCTCGAACAAAACAGTTGTGTTTACGGGGACACTTCAGCAGATGACACGTCCCGAAGCCAAAGTAAGAGCGGAAGCGCTGGGGGCTAAAGTTGCGAGTTCTGTTTCTTCTAAGACTGATTATGTTGTTGTTGGTGAAGATGCAGGGTCTAAAGCAAAAACCGCCAAAGAATTAGGTGTTAAAGTTCTCACCGAAGAAGAGTGGTTGCAAATGTTAGAATAATTTTCTTCGCCCCTGTACTCAAAGGATTTCAAGTTTTCGGGTGGGTGTCCGAAACTTGAAAGGCGAAGAGTATAATCTTAAGTTGAAAGGGAGAAGATACCACCTTATACTCTTTGATGAATTTATTGTTTTTTTGAGAGCAGTGCGAATGATTCATACGATAAAAGGGGACACATGGAAGGGGCCTTTTACTGAGCAGCAACAGAAAGAAGCTTTAGCTGCGTTGGAAGAAGGTCAAGTTCTTTTTTTCCCTTCTCTATCATTTTCCTTAAAATCACAAGAACTTGCTTTGCTTTCTCCTCATTTTGCTGATCCTAGGTCTAAAAATATTGGTTATGATTCAAAACAAAAGAAGGTTGGGGGCGCTAAAGGTACTCAGAAAGAGGTTATTGCTTTAGGGGACATGCTGGGTCGATATGCAACAGAGGCACAGGCTCTCGTGGAGTCAATATTACCTTATTATAAGAAGACATTTGAGAAAGCTCGTACAAGCTATCGCCCAATGGAAATTGCTGGAAGGCGAAGTTCGTATCGAAAAGATGATACCCTTTTACATGTGGATTCGTTTCCGTCTTCTCCTGTTCAAGGAAAGCGTATTCTGAGGGTTTTTACGAATATCAACCCTCATGGCCAGAAACGTGAGTGGCGACTTGGAGAGCCTTTTCAAAAGGTTGTTGAACGTTTTATTCCGCAATGCCGCAAACCACTGTGGGGGAGTAGCTGGCTTTTAGAAAAACTGCATATTACAAAATCCCACCGCACACTTTATGATCATTATATGCTTCAAATGCATGATACGATGAAAGCTGATGATTATTATCAAAAAACCGCTCAACAAATCGACTTTTCATTTCCTTCAGCAAGTACTTGGATTGTTTATACGGATCTGACCTCACACGCGGCTATGGTTGGGCAATACGCCTTAGAACAAACGTTCTATTTGCCGGTTGAGGGGATGGCTGTTGCCGAGCTTTCTCCTTTACGAATCCTTGAGAGTTTCCTTGGGCGCTCTTTGGTTTGAAGAGGAAATTTGTTTCTTATCCCCAGCCTGCGTTAAGCGTGATTCACTTTCACTTTGCTGTTCATGCCATTCAGACCAGCTTTGAATGCCCCCTTCTTTTCGTTGACAAATGAAGCCATAAAAATTCTCAACAAATTTCTTTCGGTTATCGAGCATAGTTTGTGTATAATGTCCCCCTGGCCAAACAGTCGTGTCAAACAGATCGACAGACCCTAAAAGATGTTGGCGTCTGACAATATCTTTAAGAGCTACTTTTGGGGCATTTTTCATGATGTCAATCATGACAATCAACATAGAGGTTCGTCCCGACCCATGGGCACAATGGAAATGAAGCCAATGATTTTCAGGTAAATGATCGAAATAGCTTATGATTTCCTCAATATTTTTATCAGATGCTGTGAATTTGCTCCCGATGATCACTTTTTTGTAACCAAATCCGTAAGTCCTGGCTTCCTCATCTTCGGTTCGAATTATTTCAGGTCGAACTAGTAGAGATCCTGTAATGAAAAGACGCCGAATATAATGGCGCCAATTTGGAGCTTCGCAGGTATAACCAAAAAGAGTGTGGGGAAGGCCTTTGACATAGCTGATGGTTCTTGTTTCCGCATTGACCACAATTTTTTCCATCTTAACGTGGCGTAGATTCCATTTGAGAGAGGGATACCTTGGGATATTTCCTCCAGAAATGTGAAGATTCTCGAGTCCCGTGAGATCAATTCCCTCAGTAGTCGAAATTCTATCTTGCATGGTTCGGAACTTATTTCCTGAATAAGCATCGATATAGACAAAGGTGATAATTCCTAAAAGTAAAGTTGTTACTGTACTCACCAAAACATGTTTTCGTGTTAAAAAGTGCATAAAATATCCTTTACTCCCATTAATTATCATTAACTCCAATCTCGGCCTGCTTTTGTTGAGTCAGCCACTCGGACCAGAGTTTTACTCCTCCTGCTTTTCGCTGGCAAATAAAATTATAGAATTTTGTGATAAAGCCTTTTCTTTGGCTAAGTTGATCCTTCGTGTAGCTTCCTTTTCTGCGGACTGTTGTATTTAATAAATCTTCAGACCCTAAAAGGTATTGGCGTTTTATAATATCCGACAAAGGAACAGTTGGAGCATTCTTAATGATATCAAACATGACCAACAACATGGAAGTTCGTCCTTTTCCATAATGGCAGTGAAAATGAACCCATATATTTTTTTTAGAGAGGTTTTCAAGAAGTTTAATGACCTCATCAATGGTTTTTGGAGATGAGATATACTTACTGCCAATTTTGACATGGGCGTAGGAAAACCCATTTTTCTTTGCTTCCTCTTTCTCTGGTGTAACAAGATCAGGTCGTACATTGGTGGTACCCGTGAAAACGAACCTTCTGATATAATATTTCCAATGGGGTTTTTTGCTTTGATAGGCTAAAAAAGTCGTGGGAACTCCTTTAACGTACCCGTGAAATTCATTTATAGCGTCGACGATGATCTTGTCTTCTTTAATGTGAGAAAGGCGTCTTTTTAAATCAGAAAAATTAACTGATGTCCCACCTGAAGCCTTGAGTTCTCTTAACCCTGAAAAGTTTACTTGTTGGGTTGTGAAGATTTTATCTTGGGTTGTACGGAAGTTTCCGCTGAAAAACGCTTCATAAAACAAAAACAAAAGGAATCCGCTGATAACTCCAACTCCTCCTATAAGGGCGATAACTCTTTTTTGGAATAATATCTTCATGGGGTTTTTGTTTGTGAGGTTTTCTTTAAATCATTCCAATCAGACCAGCGTTGAATGCCCCCAGCCTTTCTTTGACAAACAAATTCGTAAAAATTCTCAATGAATTTTTTGCGATTCGTAAGGGTTTCGGACGTGTAGGTTCCTCCCTTCTTAGAAATTGTATTCGAAAGATTTTCCGATCCAAGGATATGCTGCCGTTTTATTATATCTGCTAATGCAACTTTTGGAGCATTTTTCATCGTATCTAGCATAACAAGCATCATAGACGTACGTCCTTTCCCTAGACGACAATGAAAATGGACCCATGTATTGGGAGGGAGTGCATCAAAAAAGGCTACGAACTCATCAACGGCTTGGTTTGTTGTTAAAGCCTTGCTATCAATTTTGATATTCTTATGGCCAAATCCATAGGATTTTGCCACCTTTGCCTCAGGTGTGACAAGGTCTGGTCGGGCTCGTGTTGTTCCAGTAAAAATCAATCTTCTTAAAAGATACCTCAAGTCTAGGTCTTGTTTTTGGTATCCAAAATAAGTTGTGGGGATTCCATTAATATAACCATGATACTCCCACATCCCATCTACAATAATTAGGTTTTTTTTATGACGCTTCAGTTTCTTCTTGAGGTGAGGAAAATTAACGATAGGACCGCCAGAAGCTCTTATTTCTCGCAGCCCAGTTAAATTCGCGTGTTTTGAAGAAGAAATAGCGTCTTGCATAGTGCGGAACTTTGCTTGTGTATAGTCGTCGGTAAATAAAACATAAGCTATCCCCAAAAGAAGAAGGAGCATCGTTCCCATCAAAAGGTTTCGTATTTGTAGGAATTTCTTCATCTTCATCTCTCACAAACTCAAAAAATTATGCGACTAATTTTTGTTTACATAAAGGGCGTTCCACTTAGCCCACTCCTGGATTCCTCCAGCCTTTCTTTGACAAATAAATTTATAAAAGTTCTGTATAAATTCTTTGCGTTCTTCAAGTTTTTTGGTGTTGTAAGTACTTCTTGTCCATGTAGATGTATCAAATAGGTCTACTGAGCCCAAGAGATATTGCCGCTTGATGATATCCTTTAGGGCAACCTTTGGGGCATTTGCCATAATATCCCACATAACAAGCATCATAGAGGTTCTTCCTTTACCATGATGGCAATGAAAATAAACCGATGTATCCTTTGGTAGGGGGTCAAAAAACCTTACAAACCCATCGACCGCTTCATCTGTTGACTTGTATTTACTGCCAATCTCAAAACTTGCATACCCAAATCCTTTCCTTTTAGCTTCTTCAGCTGGAGAGATGACTTGATCGGAGAGAGGGCGAAAAGTTCCTGTGTAAACTAACCGCCACAGGTAAGATTTTAAAGAAGGGTTTTCTTGTGAGTAATTAAAATAGGTTGTTGGAATTCCATTTATATACCCATTTCGTGTTCTTCTTCCATCAACTATGATAAGTTTTCCTGGATTGTATCCAAGCCGTTCTTTAATTTCGGAAAGAGGTAAGGCAGGGCCTCCTGCAGAATGAAGTTCCCGTAATCCGGTTAAATCAACGTGTTCTGCAGTGGTAAGTGAATCTTGCATCGTTCGAAACTTACCATGTTGACGGTAACTATCTTGGACCTCGAGTCCAATAATAATAAGGATAAGGAGTAGAAAGAAAAAAGAAATATATTTGATACGAAAAAGAAATTTAAGTTTTTTTAAGCGTTCTACCATGATCAAGACGACTTTCCTTTTCATTGAGGGTCGGCAAGAGGAATAAGAACAACCTTATCTGGTTGAGATTGATTCCAAAAGGACCACTTTTGAATGCCTCCCGCCTTACGTTGGGAAGCGAATTCATAAAATTTTTCGATGAATTTTTTACGGTTTTCCAGCTCAGCCTTTGTATAGGTTCCTCCTTTCCATACAACGGTGTCGAATAAATCAACTGATCCAAGAAGGTGCTGGCGCTTTACAATATCATTTAAAGACACATGAGGAGCATTTTTCAACATATCGAGCATAGCAAGCGCTGTCGATGTCCTCCCAGCTCCATTTGTGCAGTGAATATGAACCCACATATCTTTTGGTAAGTTATCAAAAAAATCAACTATGGCATCAATTTGGTGATCGGGGGCTATAAATTTACTTCCAATATCAATGCTTTTGTAACCATATCCATATTTTTTGACTTCAATAGATTCAGGAGTAACTAAATCCTTACGAATGTCAGTTGAACCGGTCAAAATAAACCGCCGTGGAATATGTCTCAAGGCAGGTGTTGGACGATTATAGCCCAAAAAAGTTGTAGGTATTCCATGGACATACCCATGAAATTCAGATTTTAAGTCCAGAATAATCTTTTTATCTTTAATGTGATTTAACTTCCACGTTACGTAAGGAAGGCGAGGGAGGTTTCCTCCAGAAGCTTTAATGCCTCGTAGCCCAGTTAAATTAATATCTTGAAGGGAATAAATCCGATCTTGCATTGTTCGGAAATTCTGACCGCCATAAAAAGCGTCTGAAACCATATAAATGATAAGCCAAATGATGAACCCAACGCCAAGAGCTCTTAGGATATTTTTTTTGGTTAGATAGTTCATCGTCATTTTTCTCCAAGAGTCTTATTCTATAAATATCTTTTAATACAATAGGCATCTATGTATAAAAATTATTTTGCAGCGGCAAGTAAAAATTCAATGCCTTACCTTTTCTAAAACTCTTAACACCGGACATTTTCATACAAGAATTGAAAATCAATAAGTTATCGTTGCGAGCCCTGCAGAAAGCAGGGCGAAGCAATCCAGAAAATGACTAAATCTCTGGATTGCCAAGGCGCCTTCGGCGCCTTGCAATGACGACCTTGGATTTTGTCCTTTATAATAGAAAAGTTTGTGCGCTGCTAAGTCTAAAATTTGAGATGGTTGAACAGCGGCTCTTGGTATATTGTCTTGAATTTTTTGGCGCCGCCAATCTGTCCACTTTTGAATGCCACCGGCTTTTCTTTGGCAAATGAATATATAGAAGTTTTCGATAAAGTGCTTACGATCTTCTAGCTGTTTTTTACTATATTTGGAGTGAACCCATTTTTTGGTATCAAATAAATCCACTGATCCTAAGAGATACTGACGCCTTACGATATCTTTTAAGGCTACTATAGGGGCATTTTTCATAATGTCAAACATGGCAAGCGCCATTGATGTTCTTCCCCGCCCTTGAAAGCAATGAAAATGAATCCATGTATCATTAGGTATAGCATCTATGGAAGATACAAAATCATCAATGTTTTTATTCGGGGAAAGATATTTACTCCCAATGCTGACATTGATATACCCAAACCCGTATTTCTTGCCTTCCTGAGCTTCAGTGAGGACAAGTTCAGGCCGTTTTTTAAAAGTTCCTGTAAAAATAAGCCGCCGAGGCCATTGCTTAAATTTTACATCCTTATCCTTAAAATGATAACCGAGGAAGCTTGAGGGAATACCACTCACATAACCATGGAATTCTTGCTTGAGGTCAAACATAATCTTATCACCCTTGATGTGATTCAGTTTCCAAGAGACATAGGCAAAGCGGGGTAAATTTCCTCCTGATGCCTTTAATTCTCTTAGGCCCGTAAGATCGACTCCTTTAGAATCAGAAATTGGGTCCTGCATTGTTCGGAAGTGGACGTCTCCATAAAACGCATCAAAAAATAGATAAAGTATAATCCCAATTAGAAAGGCTGTAGTTCCACTAATCAAGACTTTTGTTTTAGAGAGATGCTTTATCATCTTTTATCTCGTAAAGATTTTTTATGCGTAGGCTTTGAAGCAGCCTGCCTTGCATTGCGCCATTCTGACCAAAGTTGGATTCCCCCAGCCTTCCTCTGACAAATAAATGTATAGAAATTTTCAATAAATTTCTTCCTTGCCTTCAGTTGCCCTAAGGAATACTTTGATTTTTTCCAAAGAGTTGTATCAAATAAATTCACCGATCCCAAAAGGTATTGCCGCTTGACAATATTGTTCAAAGAAACTTCGGGAGCATTTTTCATAATATCTAACATCACAAGGGCCATTGAAGTGCGTCCTTTTCCCTGAACACAGTGAAAATGGACCCAGGTTCCTTGGGGTAGTTTGTCAAAAAACCCTAGAAATTTATCAACTTTTTTATCAGTTGTAATAAATTTGCTGCCGATAACAATATTTTTATAGCCAAAATTATGCTTCTTGGCTTCTTTAGCTTCAGGGATGATTAGCTCACGGCGTTTCTTAAGCGTTCCTAGATAAATGAGGCGCCGAGGAATATGCTTTAATTTAGGGGAAGAAAGATGGTAGCCAAAGTAATTGGCTGGAATCCCTTTAATATAGCCGTGCGCTTCTGTGGTAAGATCTAGAATTACTCTTTTTGAGTAATTAGCTGGGAGTTGCTTTTGAAGTTCTTCAAAACGAGGAATATGACCTCCCGAGGCGTGAAGATCTTTTAAGCCTCGCAAGTCTAGGTCCTCTGTAGCTAAGATCCTGTCTTGTGTCGTTCGAAATGTATCAACTCCCTCAAGATCATAAAAAAGCAAACACAAGAGGGAAATTAAGATAAGAGAAAGGATACCACCGATAAGGGCATGTTTTTTTCTCAAAGAACCTCCTGTTGAAAAAGGGTAACACTTTAACCGTAGGCGTAACATAAAAGCCTTGGGCTGGAGAAGCAAGTCCTGAATTATATGCCGTCTGATCTTGTTGACTATGAAATAGATTTGTGTTGACCCCTCCATCATCTCTAGGCAAAGTGCAAAATATTTAAATGAATTAAATCGCCAATGATTCGGTATATTACCTGGATTTTTACAATCTTATTTACGCTGGGCCTTGCGGGGAGCATTGGAGCTTTAATGGTTTTGTACTATTTTGGTCGAGGCCTTCCAGATTATGCTCAACTTGCAAAATACGAACCTGCCGTCGTTAGTCGTGTTTATGCAGGTGATGGACGACTTTTTGCGGAATACGCAACACAAAAGCGAGTTTTTGTTCCTATTGAAGCCATTCCCCGCCGTGTGATTCAGACTTTCTTAGCGGCAGAGGATAAAAATTTTTATGAGCATTCTGGGCTTGATTTTTTTGGAATCATAAGAGCTTCCATCGTTAATTTAAGTCAAATGGGAACAAAAAAACGCCCGATGGGGGCTTCCACAATTACCCAACAAGTTGCCAAAAACCTTCTTCTGTCAGGGATTGCGACTCGCGCATCCTTTGAAAGGAAGATAAAAGAAGCCATTCTTGCTTTTCGTATCGAAAATGCATTGAGTAAAGATCGCATTTTGGAGCTTTATATCAATGAGATTTATTTAGGGGGTGGTTCTTATGGTGTGGGAGCTGCTGCGCTGAATTATTTTAATAAATCTTTAGATGAGCTAACGATTGCGGAGGCCGCATTTTTGGCAGGTCTTCCTAAAGCCCCTAGCAAGTATAACCCAAAAAATAACTATGCAGCGGCTAAGTCCCGGCGCGATTGGGTTATTACCAGGATGTATGAAGAAGGCGTTATCACACGGCAAGAAGCTCGTGCAGCAAAAGAAGAGGCCATTGTCCTTAAGCGTCCAGATCCAACCCGTGTCGTAAAAGCTAATTATTTTGCTGAAGAGGTGAGGCGCACCCTTATTTCAAAATACGGTGAGTCTTCTCTGTATAAGGGCGGGCTAACTGTTCGAACAACCCTTGATCCTCACCTGCAAAAAATAGCTGATTGGGCTTTGCGAAAAGGTCTTATTACATATGATCGGCGACATGGCTGGCGAGGAGCTCTTTTGCACATTAATTTAAAGGATTCAGGAAAGGAAACGTGGTTGTCTCAGTTAGCAACCATCATAGATCCTCCTGGAGTGGGACGGTGGCAGCTGGCAATTGTTATAAAATTAGAGAACAACGGGGCTAAGATTGGCTTAAAATCGGGGGATGAGGGGACGATTCCTCTCTCTGAATTAACCTGGGCCCGAAAATCGTTGCCTCCCACAAAAACTCTTGTGGATGAAAAAGAAGTCATTCAGGTAAATATAGGGCCACCTATATACCATCCTCGAGATGTTCTGAGTGTTGGAGATGTAGTCCTGGTGGAACTTGTTCAAGAAAAGCAGAAATATTATAGCTTGCAACAGATTCCAGAGGTAAGTGGGGCGCTCATAGCTATGGATCCTCATACAGGAAGAGTTCTTGCCATGTCAGGAGGATTTAGCTTTGATGCAAGTCAATTTAATCGGGTAACTCAAGCCCTCCGGCAGCCGGGCTCTTCAATTAAACCCTTTGTGTACTTAGCAGCCATGGAACGGGGGTTTTCGCCAGCAACGATTGTCTCCGATTCTCCTATCTCGATTGCTTTGGGTCGAGGTCTTGGGATCTATTCTCCTAAAAATGTAACGTCAAATTACTATGGAAGAGTCCCCCTCCGGATTGGCCTTCAAAAGTCCTTGAATATGATGACAATTCGCCTTGTCCATGAATATGTAGGAATGAAGCCTGTTGCTAAGTTGATTGAAAAGTTTGGCATTATGGATCACGTCCCAATGCAAATTGCAATGGCGATTGGGGCTGGTGAGACAACTCTTTTACGTCTTGCAGCAGCTTATGCGATGCTAGCTAATGGTGGAAAAAGACTAGAACCTACCCTCATTGACAGAATTCAAGATCGCCATGGAAAAACCCTTTTTACGGCGGACACACGCCTTTGTTGCTCTTGCAAAAATCAACCCTGGTTAATAAAACAAGAGATTCCCCTGATAGAAGATCACAGAGAGCAAATGGCTGATCCGCGTAGTATTTATCAGATCACATCCATGCTCGAAGGGGCTGTGAGAGCAGGATCTGCCCGGAGGGCTCAAGTTTTGGGCAAGATTTTAGCCATAAAAACAGGAACGACCAATAAAGAAATGGATGCCTGGACCTTTGCCTATACACCAGATTTGGTTGTGGGGACCTATGTGGGATATGACAATCCTCAACCTTTGGGTCATATGGAAGGCGGATCGCGGGTTGCCCTTCCGCTGATTGTGGATTTTATGGGGAAAGCCCTTGATGGAATTCCGAGCAAACCCTTTAAAATCCCATCTGGAATGAAATTGGTTCGGATGAAAGAAATGACTGGGCAGACGGCGCGGGCCGGCGATTATGGAGTTATTTATGAAGCCTTAAAGGTTAATCAAAATCTCCGGGACGCGTCTTCAGAGTCTTCCTCACGCCCTTCTCGTCGTCAACCTTCAGAAACTTCTTTAGAAAGATATCACAAGCCTGCAGAGGTTTATGAGGACTCTTATTATGAAGTTCCTCAATATGAAAGCAATTCACTGCCAGCACCTGCTGCCCCGACTATGTCTGGGACCGGCGGCCTTTATTAGACTTGTGAGAATACCGTGCGAGACAAGTTAGATTTACTTTTTTGTCTACAAGGCATTTGCTTTTATACCCAAACATTTTCCTTTTTTTGCATGTTCATGTAATATTTATTACTTTCTTTTGGTTATCATTTTTCACTTCGCTGAAGAAGAACATGTCGTGGGAGAGTTGCAAGTAAGGAGTAAATTATTGTTTTGGTCTACAGTGAAAGTCCCAATTGTTTGCCACTGATTATTTGGAGACCAGTTGGTGCATGTAGAAGCTTCTATAAGATATGATCCGGGTTGTGTAGCAATGTAGCTCCCTCCATTCGGTGAATTACTACATCCAGAATAACTACTACCTATTCGATAGTCCATTTGGCTTCCTGTATTATTCACAAAGTGGATATCTGCTAGCGTTTCTTTTGTAGAAGCTAATAGAGTAAATATAAAAAGAAGTTTTTTCATTTTAGTTTTCCTTTCTTAGGGTTTTGTTAGCGATTATATATGTAGAATATTAAGATAGAGTTAATTTGATAACTTAGCTAAATTTTAAATGGGAGATAGTTCCGCTAGTTACAAAGCTTCTTTTTTCAGGTAAAGTCAGAAGTGGATTGAACAAAGTTGAACAATAAGATAAGCTGTGTACTCAAAAACAACCCATTCCATTAACGTTACAATAGAGCCTGTTTTTCTAGAGGACCAATCGCTTCCGCTTGATAATCACTATGTCTGGGCTTACCAGGTTTGGATTGAAAACCAGGGTGCTGAGACGGTTCAACTTATCTCTCGTACCTGGCGAGTTACCGATGCAAATGGTGTAATAAGTGAGGTTAAAGGGGAGGGAGTTGTTGGAGAAAAGCCTTTGATAACTCCTGGAACAACTTATCACTATACGAGTGGAGCGCCTCTTGCTACTCCCTCAGGAATGATGGAGGGAACATACCATATGCAAACTCAAAGTGGTGAGGTTTTTGAGGTTTCTATCCCTGCATTTTCATTGGATAGCCCTTATGAAACAGCAACTTTGCATTAGAAGGTATCATTTATATTATTTTGCATTCAAAAAATGAGCAGGAAGACGAGGCGAGGGGCGCGGAGCGTATTCTAAATACGTGAGCACCCCGAGTCCGAAGTCTGACGCCCTCCTTGGAAGAATGCGAAAGGGTTCTCTGTGTTAGGACACAAATTTTTACATGTGATCTGAACAGCTTTAAGAAAAGGATTGGTTTTAGCGAAGATAGCCAAGGTAGAAAGAGTTATTTTTTCTAGGGTGCAACAGACGTGTTAAAAAAATATTCAAGTTGTCGAATCCAAGTCCTGTTAGACAAAACAGGATTATTTTTACTTTTGTTGTTATTTTTTTATGGGTAAGCTTAAATAATTTCTTTTTTTGAATATTTGATAGTTGGGAAACATCGATGAAGTGTTTTTTCAGTGTTCTAAATTTCCCTTGGCTTTTAAAAAACAAAACACCTGGTACAAAATTCCTTCCGCTTCCGCTCAATAACTTTCTTTTTACTGAATTTGTTGATGCTGCTTTCTTATTGATTTTCATTGCCGCATATTTGGGGTACTTTTGAGCTTTCTTAACTTTGTCGGTGATCTTTCCTTTTTTTTCATCTGCTTTTTTTTTCTCTTGAGACTTTTCCTTTCCGGCCTTTTTCCCTTTTATTTTAAGACTTTTGAGAGTATTCTTATTTTCAGTTTTTTCTTTGTGCTCTGTTTTAGGTATAGCTTTTCGAGTTGATTTGGAAAAGTAACTCACCTCATCATCACGAACCTGGTGTTTGGCATTTCCTTGAGGGGTGAATAGAAAGGTTACACAAGCAAAAATAATCGAAGACCTAAAAATAAAGACTGTGAAGATGTTATGCATTGTGTGATCTCCTCCTTAACATAAGAACCACAACAACTATAGGATGAAGGAGTTAAAAAATTATTTCACAAGCTTGTCCAGTTTCTCAACCCGTCGTGCGTGTCGCCCTCCCTCAAAGGGTGTGTTTAAAAACATCTCTAGGCAAGAAGTAGCCTCATCTTTCCCAATGAGACGCTCTCCCAAGATCAAGATATTTGCGTCATTATGTTGTCGTGATCGTTTTGCCATAAGCCCATCATTGCACAGGGCTGCTCTGATGCCTGTAAAACGATTGGCTCCAATGCTCATTCCAATACCACTCCCGCATATCATCACTCCAACTGCTCCTGTGAGGACTTCTGTTACAACAGGAGAAATATAATCTGGGTAATCAACAGAATCGGTTGAATAAGTTCCGCAATCGAGGATGGTATACCCCCAGCCACGGGCGACTTCTTTTAAGAATTCCTTATAGTCATACCCTGCATGATCGCTACTAAAGGCAATAGTGCCTTTGGAAGGATTTGTCTGTGAATTAGATAGGTTCTCAATTTTTTCTTTCATCAGTTACCTTTGATCTAGTTTTAACTCGATTCTTCGATTCCGGTTGTCAGCGGCTCCCTTTTCAATGGGATGAAATTCACCAAAGCCTGCAGCTGCTAAATGGTCAGAAGAAATACCTTCTTTCATGAGGAACTTGATGACAGAAATGGCGCGTGCTGAGGAAAGCTCCCAATTTGAAGCAAATTTATCGGTGTGAATTGGATTTTTGTCTGTATGCCCATCGACACGCAAGACCCATTTTAAGTCTGCGGGCATTTTTGCTGAAATTTCTTTAAGTGTCAAAGCAAGTTGTTTGAGTTTTTCCTTTCCTTCCGTGCCCAATGTTGCTGAAGCAGAAGGAAAGAGAACTTCTGATTGAAAAACAAAACGATCACCTACAACTCTTACATCAGACCGGTCTGCAAGCAGTTCCTTTAGCTTTCCAAAAAATTCAGAGCGATATGTCTCAAGCTCTTCTACTTTTTTGGCCAACGCCGCAGCAAGCTTTTTATCCAACGTCTCGATGGTTAATTTCTGTTGAGCTGTAGTCGCTTCAGAGGCTTGTAAAGCAGTATTAAGGGTTTGAAGCTTTTGATTAAGTTCTTCCACCTGTTGTTGGAGGGAAGCAAGCAAAGTTTCTGCATCTAAAGCTCGTGTATTTGCTGCTGATAGTTTTTGTGAAAGATCAAGTTCTAGTTGGTTTTTTAAAGTCTGGAGCTCATTCAATTTCAGGGAGGTCGCGTTAAAAGACTGGGTTAAATTTGCATTCTTTTTTTTCTCAATTTGAAGGAGACTCGCAATCTCTTGTAGTTTTGCCTGTAGAGATTCAAGCCCTCGCTGGCTTCCTTGTAAGGCATCTGAAAGATACACTTGAGAGACAACAAAGACCATCAGAGCAAAAATCAAAACGATCAATAAGGTTGCAAGAGCATCCACAAACCCAGGCCAAACATCGAGAGTAATTCCTTTTTGCCGACGTGACTGTGTATACATTAACTCTCCTCCTTAAAATATAAAGATTTTACGTTTCTCCTTGAGCTTTTGTAAAGGAGGGGGCATGATTAAATTCATAAAGTTTTTCAACATGCATCCAATGATGGGCTTTGCTTATTTTCTTAAGAAGATCCAAGATATCAGCATCACCCATAAATCCCTCATCGTTTTTTATAAAAAATCTAGCTCTCCAATGGTCAACGGTATCAGGGGTTACACCTTCTAACTGAGGATAAACCTGAACGCCCCTGTTTGAAATCATTTTGAGAGAGAAGGGAGAAGAAAGGGCAACTTCTTCAAGGCTTTTTCCCAAAGATTCTGGAGAGAGTAGACTTTCAATATAGATATCAACGCCTACATCTTTTCGAGGAACGTTATCATTGGGGGTTTTTACAGAGGCTAGGCGTAAAGGTTTGTAAGGTCGAGATGCCCAGAAATCTGTTTTCTTCCCCAAGTTCTTAATGACAATTTCTGTGAAGGCTGTTGTGGTGAGATTTGAGGTTTTGTCGAGGTCTCGGGGTAAGGCCTTTTCAACACCTAATGTGTAAAGAAGAGATTGCTCAATTTGATGTGCAGCTTCGAATTCTTTTAAATGACGAAGCATTAAAACAGCTGAGAAGATCAGAGCCGATGGATTAATTATGTTTTGACCCGTATACTTTGGTGCTGAACCATGGACAGCTTCAAAAATGGACACATCGTCCCCGATATTTGCAGCAGGCGCAACCCCAAGGCCTCCCACAAGCCCTGACCCAAGGTCACTTATGATATCTCCATGGAGGTTCGTTGTAACAATAACATCAAAGACTTCAGGACGAATGACCATTTGGTGGGCACAATTGTCTATGATGATATGGACGGCCTCAATATCGGGATAATCTAAGGAAATTTCTTCAAAGGTTTTTTTAAAAAGACCTTCCGTAAGCTTTAGTATATTTGCTTTCGTTGCACAGTGGACTTTCTTACGGCCCTCTGCTCGAGCCAACTCAAAGGCAAAGCGAATGATCTTTTCAGAACCTTTCCTTGTGATGAGTTTTAATCCTTCAGCGACGGAAGGAGTTTGTAGATATTCTATTCCTGCATAAAGATCCTCGACATTTTCTCGCACAACAATAAAGTCGATATTTCTCCCATTAAAAGGAGTGTGAACTCCAGGAATTTGCCGGACAGGGCGTGTGTTTGCATAAGTTTCAAATAGGGCACGTAAGGTTACATTGGCGCTTTTTTCTCCATAACCTACGGGGGTTTCAAGAGGGCCTTTGAGGGCTACCTTTGTACGTTTTATCGAGTCAATGGTTTCTTGAGGAACGCCTGTAGCAAGGCCTTTTTTAAATATTTTTGCCCCGGCTTCACAGAGTTCCCATTCGATGTTAACCCCAGTTGCATCAACAATTCGTTTTGCGGCTTGAGTTACTTCTGGCCCAATTCCATCCCCTTCGATAAGTGTTACAGCCTTTGCCATGCAACTTCTCCGCTACCTAAATGAATGACTAAGCTATTTTGACATTATGAGGGTAGCTAAGCAATGAAGAAAAGCTTATAATTAAAGAAAAAGGTTGAAAAGACCTTTATAATTTATCTTTAAGTCCGGGAATGAATGGTTTATTTATAAAAAAGATATATTTTTTAAAGGAAGAGGTTATCTTTGAGCGAAGAGAATAAGGAATTTTATCAAACAAAGCACCCAGTTTTATCCTTAAGGGATGTTGTTGTCTTCCCTCACATGGTTATTCCATTGTTTGTAGGGCGTGAAAAGTCGATTCATGCCTTAGATATGGTGATGCAAAGTACTCAGAAGGTTGTCTTGCTGAGTCAAAAAGACCCAACGATGGACAATCCCGGCATAAAAGATCTTTATTCTGTGGGTACATTGGCGAAGGTTTTACAACTTTTGCGTCTTCCTGATGGGACAATTAAGGTTTTGTTGGAGGGGGAAAATCGTGTTGTTGTTTCAAAGTTAGTAAGCAATCCTGCCTATTTTGAAGCTATTATTGAGCCTTTTCCTGAAGAAACTGGACCAACTCAGGAAATGCAAGCCTTGCTTCGAACCCTCATTTCTCAATTTGACCAATATGTCAAACTGCAGAGAAAAATTCCGAGTGATTTAATTGCATCCATCACCCAAATTACAGACCCCTCAAAACTTGCAGACGTTGTTGTTGCTCACCTTGGGTTTAAACTTGAAGAAAAACAAGCTTTGCTTGAGATGAAGAGTATATCGGCACGCCTAGAAAAGATCATCAGTTTCATGGAGGGTGAAATTGGAGTGATGCAGGCTGAAAAGAGGATTCGTAGTCGAGTTAAGCGGCAGATGGAGAAAACTCAACGAGAGTATTATTTGAATGAGCAACTTAAAGCTATTCAGAAAGAACTCGGGGAGGGGGAGGAAGGTAAAGATGAACTTTCCGAACTTGAGGAAAAAATAAAAAAGACGAAACTTTCCAAGGAAGCTCGGGAAAGGGCTCAAACTGAATTTAAAAAACTTCGTCAAATGAGTCCAATGTCTGCTGAAGCTACAGTGGTGCGTAATTATTTGGATTGGCTTCTGGAAATTCCATGGGAGACCCAAACACGCATTAAAAAGGACTTGAAAAAAGCTGAGAAAATCTTGAATGAGGATCATTATGGTTTGGAAAAAATTAAGGAACGGATTATAGAATATCTTGCTGTTCAAAATCGAGTGGGCAAAATTCATGGCCCAATTTTGTGTTTGGTGGGACCTCCCGGTGTGGGAAAAACATCCCTAGGAAAGTCTGTTGCTCGAGCAACGGGGCGTAATTTTGTACGAATGTCCTTAGGGGGGGTTCGAGATGAGGCTGAGATCAGAGGACATCGACGGACTTATATAGGCTCGATGCCTGGCAAAATTATTCAGGGGATGAAGAAAGCAAAGACGACCAATCCCTTATTTCTGTTGGACGAAATTGATAAACTAGGAACAGATTGGAGGGGGGATCCAACCTCTGCCCTCTTGGAAGTGTTAGATCCTGAACAAAATAATACATTTAATGACCATTACCTCGAGATCGACTATGACCTTTCAGATGTTCTGTTCATTACGACGGCAAATACCCTTAATATGCCACAGCCTCTTATGGATCGTATGGAAATCATTCGGCTCTCTGGGTATACGGAAGATGAAAAAGTCGAAATAGCCCGGCAACATTTATTGCAAAAACAAATGATGGCTCATGGATTGAAAAAAACAGAATTTTCAGTAACAGAATCTGCTATCCGTGAGCTGATTCGCACATATACTCAAGAGGCAGGAGTGCGGAATTTGGAGAGAGAGTTTGCCAATCTTTGCCGAAAAGCCGTGCGGTTTTTGGCTTCTCCTAAGCATAAAAAGATCAAAATTACAACGAAGAACCTAAGTAAATTTGCAGGGATTCCTCGTTATCGACATGAGATGGCAGATATTGAGGATACTGTTGGGGTTACAACAGGACTTGCTTGGACTGAAGTGGGCGGAGAGCTTTTGTCCATCGAAGCTGTGATGCTTCCAGGAAAAGGCAAAATGCAAATCACGGGTAAACTAGGTGAAGTGATGCAGGAGTCTGTCCAAGCCGCAGCAAGTTATGTAAAATCAAAGGCTCCTCAATTTGGCATAGAACCTCCGCTTTTCGAAAAGAGGGATATCCATATTCATGTGCCAGAAGGGGCAACACCTAAGGATGGCCCTTCTGCTGGGATTGCAATGTGTACCTCAATTGTTTCTGTACTTACAGGCATTCCTGTTCGAAAGGATGTTGCTATGACTGGAGAAATTACCTTGAGAGGCCGTATTCTACCCATCGGTGGGCTTAAGGAAAAACTTCTGGCCGCTCTCAGAGGAGGCATCAAAATTGTTGTCATTCCTAAAGATAATGAAAAAGATTTAGCAGAAATCCCGACAAACGTTAAAAGGGGGTTGAAAATTGTTCCTGTTACTCGAGTTGAGGAAGTTCTTAAAGTTGCCCTAAAAGAGCCCTTACAGCCGATAAGTTGGACGGAAGAAATGGCCACCCTCGCGGCGCATAAGCAGATGGCAGAAGATATAAATGCTGAAGAAATAACGACTCATTAAAAACAAGTTATTGAATTTAAAAAAAATAATTTTCAAAACCTTTGATTTGTTAGGCATTGACTGGGTTTCCGAAATAAGGTACCTTTTTCTAAGTTGTCCTGGAAGTTCAGGGCAGTATTAAAAATACTATATCAAATAACAAAGGGGAATATTCAAGTGAACAAGAATGAATTAGTAGCATCCGTTGCTCAAATATCTGGTCTTACAAAGGCTGATTCAGCACGTGCCGTTGATGGTATTATCAAAGCCATTACAAAAAGTTTAAAGGCTAATAAAGAAGTTCGTCTTGTTGGATTTGGGACATTTACTGTAACCCATCGTCCAGCAAGAGAAGGCCGCAACCCGCGAACAGGCCAAAAGATTAAAATTCGCGCTTCAAAGTTACCGAAGTTCCGTTCTGGAAAAGGGCTGAAAGACGCTATTGCTTAACTAACTGCTTATATTTAGCCATAATAAATGCGGCCCTAATCGGCCGTATTTTTTTAAATAGATAAGGTGATAAATCATTGTTTTTCTTTGGTTAGATTTTACTTGGGAGAAGAAATGGCCAACGGAACCTTAATCAAATCAAAGAGGGCGAGAAGTGGTAGCTTCTCTATAGCTGGGGTGGATTTTTATACAACAAATAGACAGCCGAATTCGCATTTAAAAAAAGATAAATCTGATCCTAGGGCTCGACTTTTAAAAAAAAATGTTTAAACTCTCTAAAAATTTAAAAAAATTTTAAACAAATTAAGGAAGGCCAATGAAAATACTCACCACAATCCAGAGGATTTTCTATACTATTTGGAATAAAAGGAAAAATCCTACCTTATTATCAAGGAGGCAATATCAATTCGCCTACGGGTTGCTTGAAGGAAGAAAAATATCGATTGTCCTCTTAGCGTTTTTCTTTGTTTTCTTTTCCTTAAGTCATAGCCTGTATGCGGCATTTAATTCTCCTATCTTTATTTCAACGTTCGGAACAGCCGGGGCTGGCAATGGCCAGTTTAACAGACCTATCGGCATCACAGTTCATGATTCCACAGGAAATATCTACGTTACTGATTTTGGGAATAACCGCGTCCAAATTTTTGATACGTTGGGCAATTTTATATCGACATTTGGAAGTGCGGGGGCAGGAGATGGTCAGTTTAATGGCCCATATGACGTTGATGTTCTGACGTCTACAGGAAATGTTTATGTAACCGATGAAAACCATGCTCGCGTCCAAGTTTTTGATTCAACCAATGCCTTTGTTAACAAGTTCACTTTAGCGGCAGCGAGCCGACCCACAGGAATTTTTGCGCGGAATTCGACAAACTTAATTTATGTATCAGATAGTGGAGGACTTCAAGAGGTTAGGGTTTTTGATCCAAATGGTAATCCCCAGTTTAACTTCAGAGATGCTGCTAACCCTTTTAATAACCCGCAAGGGATAGTGTCTCAAAGTTCTCCAAATGGCGATGTTTACGTTGTTGATCAAGGGAATCAAGATGTTCAGGTGTGGACAACATCTCCCCCCACTTTTGTTACAACCTTTGGAACTGGGAGCTTTACGAGTCCTATCGGTATTGATCTTCAAAGTGATACGAATCACATTTATGTTGTTGATAACGGCGATGCCCTGGGAAATAACTCTAAAGTTGTCGTTTTTGACGGAACCTCAAATCCTCCAACTTTTCTGGGAAGCTTTGGAACAGCAGGGATCGGGAATGCTCAATTTAAGAGTCCAAGCTTTATCAATGTGCAAGCGACAACTGGAAAAATTTATATAACGGATACAGCTAACAATCGTGTGCAGGAATGGTTTTCTCCCGTTGAATGGACCCAGCCAGGAACATCTCAACTCGCCCAGCTTCCTTTGGCTGAAAGTCTCTCTCTCCTTGCAGGGCAGCATTTAGAAGTTGTTGGAGAAACAACCATAAGCAACTCAATATTAACAGTAAATCCCGATACTACCTTTACCACGGGAAATTTAGTCTTGAATGAAGCAACCTTGGCCGATAATGCCAATACTACTTTTAGTTTTCCAATTTCTATTGCGACGCAGGGGACGCTTGCTGACGGGCCAGGAAATATATCAACGTATTCTGGGCAGATTAGTGGGAATACATTAACTATTGGAGGGCCCGGTAAAGTTATACTTACAAATCCTCTGAATAGCTATTCAGGCACTCTTATTAATGGAGGAACTTTGGCTGTCCCGACGGATGCACAATTGGGAGGAGTGGAGACATTCATTACCTTTAATGGAGGGCTTGGCTCAGCTACTCTTCAATTCCTAGCCGGTGGATTTTTAAGCCCACGTGCCATTGATATACTTACATCTCAGGCGACTATTGATACAAATGGGTTTAATGCCGAGCTTGATGGCGTAATTACGGGAGAGCTGGGCTCATTAGGGTTAAAAAAAGTAGGGGGCGGAACTCTGACTTTGACAGGTGCAAACTCTTACATTGGTACAACCGAAATAGATGGAGGAACTGTTGCTGTTAATTCCGATGGAAATTTAGGAGATCCATCAGCTGGGGTTGTATTAAATAATGGAGCGCTACAAATTAATAGTCCAGGTTTCGTGAGTGATCGGACATTTTCTTTAAGGTTAGGCGGAGGGACAATTAATACGAACGGGAAAACCGCTACCATTTCGGGGCTCATTCAAGATGGTGCAGGAGCTGGTTTATTTACAGTAACGGGTGGAGGTGAACTTATTTTGACCCGTGCAGCTGGTAATACCTATACGGGTGGGACGCTTGTTACTAAGGTGACAGCCCTTGGGGTTTCTCAAGATAATCAACTAGGAGCAGTTTTAGGAAGAGTGACCTTTGATAATGGAGGGCTGCAATTCCTAAACACTTTTACAAGCGCGCGAGGTTTTACATTAAATGCGGGAGGTGGTGCCTTTGACACCCATGGGAATAGTCCAACCCTTAAAGGAGTAATTGGAGGGATTGGTGACCTTCAGGTATTTGATACAGTGGGGGGAGGTAATCTCACACTATCCGGGGCTAATACCTATAGTGGCACGACAACCATAACTGGAGGAACACTGACTTTTGCTGGAGACACGAGTGGACTTGGGGGAGATATCGCTGATAACGCAGCTCTTGTGTTTAATCAAACAGCAGATTCTTCTTTCAGGGGAGCAGTAAGTGGCCCAGGAACTTTGACAAAAAAAGGGCCAAACAATTTGACCATGAAAGGTGATTTCTCTGGATTCACAGGACAAGCAACCATTTCTCAAGGGCAGATGACAGTTACTACGTCAGCTCCCAATAAGATAAATCTCCAAAATCCAGGGGTTATTTTTGACTTTCAACCAGCAACAGCGGCAACACTTGCTTATAAAGGAAATATTACAGGAAATGGAAAGGTTCGGATAGATGGGGCAGGGACAACTTCCTTTGCTTCGACCGGGAGCTATACATACTCAGGAGCGACAACTGTGAATCAGGGAGTCTTTGTTTTAAATGGAGGCCTTGCCAAGAGTGATGTGAAGGTAGAATCTGGTGCAAGAATTCGAGGAACTGGGAGCATGAGGTCTTTGGATCTTGCTGGAACGATAGCTCCAGGAAATTCAATTGGAACCCTAACCGTTAACAATGACTATACGATGCAAAGTACAGCTACTTATGATGCGGAAATTGCTGCCAATGGAAAATCAGACCTGATTGCTGTAGGTAAAAAGGCAACCTTAACTGGCACACTTAATGTGATTAGCGCAGATACTTTTACAGCTCTTGCAGGGCAAAATTTTACCATTCTTACAGCGCATCCAGTTTCAGGAACATTTGCAACTCAAGCGTCCACAAATCAAATTCCATATTCTGTGACTTATAACCCCACTTCTGTGGTAATTAATATCCCAACCGTTGAATCTGTTGTGACGACGCCTCCGGGTGATAGAGTTGTCTACTCAAGTGGAACGACAGTTCAAACAATAGTTGGTCAACAAATAATAACAACAATTCAAAATAGTCCAATTTCAGATACGGGTGGTTCTTGTGTAGCCCCAGCTTTTCAAGCTTCTTTTGATAAGTTGGTTGAACGGCAAAGGTCTTTTGCCATGAATAGCCAAGAGTTGATGCATTCTGGCTCGAGAAGAAGGAACCTTGTCGAAACCCCTGAAGTTCAGTCGCGTATTATTCCTTTAAGTCAGAGAGTTACTATTGGAAAAACAAACGTTTGGTTCCAAAACTATGATCAAGTGGCTTGGTTAAAGGGAACATCTCATGTGCCGGGAGCTAAAAGCAAAACGTTCGGTGGAATGATGGGCGCCGACTATGAGATTTTGAAAAATACCTTCTTTGGTTTATTTGCTGGAGCCTCCAACTCGCCCTTTCATTTGAAGTCGACCCCAGCAAATGGCAGTGTAAAATCTTATTATGGTGGATTTTATGCAACTCGCCTTAGTGAGATGGGATTTTATGTGGACGGACAATTGTTTGCTGGAGGGAACAGATTCCATACAAAAAGGAAAATTGATGTTGGAGCGTTTCATGCAAAAGCCAAATCTGATCATAAGGGGTATCAACTCTTTACCAAAATTGAAGCGGGACAGGTCCTTCCTCTTCCAGCTGTCGTTTTTATGCCCTTTATCAACGTAGGGTATGCATTAATCCATGAAGAAGGTTCAAGAGAGAAAGGAGCTGGGAATCTGGATTTTGTGACAAAACACAGAAATGATCAATTTATGAGAGGTGAGGTCGGTACAAGAATATACCGGACTTACCTTGTTGATGAAGCCTTGGTTCGTCCCGAATTTGATATATCCTATATTTATGCTCATACGGTTGGACCTCATAGAAGTAAAGGGCATTTTGTAAATAATCCTCAATCAGTGATTCTTCCTTCGGGACGTCGTGGGTTTAATCAAGTTGCACCTTCTTTCTCTTTAACCGGTCAATTTAAGAGTGGTTTATATCTTATCGGGACTGTGAGAGGTGAACTTGGAAGCGCCCTCAAGACGCTTAGTGGCTTTGCAACCATTGGATATAATTTTTAGAAAAGTAATCGTTAATAAGTAACCGATTGCTAATTAGACATGAAATGAGGAGACTTATTTATGAAAATATATAATCTCATTTTTTTATTATTTGGTTTTTTTGCTATGCTTATTCTTACGTCTTGCGGTGGTAGTAGCACAAAAGAACTCAAAACTTGCTTCGGGAGTAAACCAGACAATTTTGGTCATGGTGACTTATATTGTTAAAATAGGGGTGCCGTGAGGGGGGAGTTTCCCTCACCCTTAAAGTGGATCCCAGAGATCAGTCTCTGGTATCTTGTTATTTCCGTCAAGTTATTCACCAGGATTTCCGATGTTTTTGATCAATTGCGGACTATTCATTATTCAACTTTCAATAAGCTGAAGAGGCAGGCATAAAAGCTAGCCGAGGACAATAAGGTCATCCTTTAAATAGAACTAAGATTTTTGGATCTAAAACTTCTTGTTTTTAACCTTTTTTTACCATTTTATTTTAAGCTGTTAATTCTAATACAAAGGAGGAACTCATGAAAATTAATTCTCTTGCCTTAATAAATATGGCACTTCTCATTTTACCAATGGCTGCTAATGCCCAATAGGGCCCATGTCCAACTGGAAGCGCAACTTGCTGGAGCACAAGTGGAACTGGCCCATGCGGTCGGGCTGATGGTTATGGTTATCCAAATCAATGGTATTGTGATGACCAAAGTGGTTTGGTTGGAAAGACAACTTTTTATCCATATGATCCAAATACAGGTCTATGTGGTGGAGCAATCAAAACTGTAAATGGTGCTCTTTGTGCAGTGGGTTCCCCCAAACAACAAAGACAAGCAAAAGCTTCTAAGCCTTTCAAAAAACAGAGGTAAAATAGTTGAATGTTAAAAAGTCCTATACACGAGAAAAACTCTAAGAAAATTAAACAAAATTTAATAAAAAAATTGCAAGAAAAGAGACGCTTAGTCTTCAAAATCTTGTAATTTTTTTATGAGAAATGATCGTTATATATTATCCTACCTCCCCGGGTGTCATTCCCGCTTTCGCGCAGTAGTGTCCGGGGATCTAGAAATGTTAGGAGATCCTCGTGTTAATAAATGCTAATGTTTTCCTTTGGAAAACAAAGCATTTATTGCACAAGGATGACAAGGAATGGGGATTGAGCTACTTTCCCCGGACACTAGTGCGTGTCGGGAATCCAAACTCAGGGTATATTATTCCTTTGTTTCTTCAACGGTGCTCTCGACTACAGCCTCTTCTTCAATGATAGGCTCGGTAGGAATAATCTCTTCTTGCTCTTGAGGAAGAATCAATTCAGCCCCGGTTTTACGCTTAATTTTCTCGGCAATTCGTGCTTTTTTACCGGTTAAGCCGCGTAAGTAATAGAGTTTCGCCCGGCGAACAACGCCTTTGCGAACAAGCTGGATTTCAATGTTTGGAGAATAGAGAGGGAACACGCGCTCGACTCCCTCGCCATAGGAAATTTTACGAACCGTAAAAGAGGAGTTAATTCCAGCATTTTTGCGGGCAATACAGACACCTTCAAAGGCCTGCACACGCTCACGGTTTCCTTCAATAACTTTCACCAAAACTTTTACCGTATCTCCTGCTTGAAAGTCAGGGGTGGTTTTCTTTTCTGTTAATTTCTTGAGCTGCTCATGCTCGAATGTTTGTAAAACGTTCATATCTCTTCTCCTTACGTTAAATTATGTTGGTTGGTATATTTATCCCACAAATCTGGGCGCCTTTCACGGGTAATGGTTTCGGACTCTTTAAATCTCCATTGGGCAATTTTCTCGTGATGACCGGAAAGCAAAACCTCAGGCACCTCTCGTCCTTTCCATATTCGAGGACGCGTATAATGCGGGTATTCTAAAAGCCCTTTTGAAAAACTTTCTTCCTCTAAAGACATTTCATCGCCGATCACCCCTGGAATGAGCCGGACAAGAGCATCAAGGATAGTCATGGCTGCAAGTTCTCCGCCTGTGAGGACAAAGTCACCAAGGCTGATATCTTCGGCCTCCCACGCATCCAGCACTCGCTGATCGATTCCTTCGTAGCGTCCACACAAGAAAACAAGAGGAAGGGAGGACTTTGCCATATCACGGGCTAGACGTTGATGAAATACCTGACCGCGAGGGGCAAGGTGAATCAGGCGTGCGTTTCCCTTTTTCATCACGGAAGCAATAGCCTTATCAACAATATCGGGGCGCATGACCATCCCAGGCCCGCCACCAAAGCATGTGTCATCAACGGTTTGATGCTTATCCTCAGCAAAGTCTCGAATATTCACGACCTTAAGCTCCCAAATACTCTTTTCAAGGGCTTTTCCTAGAAGCGACTGACCTAAGGGGCCTGGAAACATTTCTGGAAAAAGAGTCAGGACGGTTATCTTAGGAGACATTCTTGCCTCCTTTAAGAAATGGATCGGCGTCTGAACTTAAAAGGAGAAACCCTTGAGTGATATTGACTTCAGGAACCACATCCTTTGTAAAGGGAATGATCTGGCGTTCGCCTTCCGGTGTTTCAATCTCTAGAAGATCCCCTGCACCAAAGTTATAGAGGGCGTGAACTTTACCCAAAGCTTTGCTGTTTGCAGATTTTACAAGAAGTCCTAACAGGTCCGTATGGTAAAAGGTATTCTCTGAAAGTTCTGGCAATTGCTCTCTTGATAGCATGAACTTAGCCCCTTTTAAGAGCTCCGCTGACGTGCGATCCTGAACTCCTTCCAAGGATACAATTAAAACGTCCTTGTCTTGGGATAGGATTTTATTGACTTTATAAACTTTTTCTCCTTTTTCATTCAAAAAAGGAGAGTAATTCTTTAACTGACGTGGATCTTCCAAAAAGCACTTTATCTTAACATGACCTTGCACACCGTGAGCAGATACAACCACAGCAGCGCAAAGTCGTGAAGAGGCTTGGAGAGAACCAGATGTCATCGTGTGTCCTTATTAAGCTTCAGGCCCACCTTCAGCAGGAGTCTCTACTTCAGCAGGCGCTTCTGCTTCAGTAGGCGCTTCTGATTCAAGGGGAGCTTCAACCTCAGCTTCTTCGACAACAGCTTCGGCTATTGCTTCAGGAATAGCTTCAGCTTGGGGAGCTTTTGCAGCTTCTGCCTTGGCTTTACGAGCTTCTTCTTCGGCTTTGATACGCTCTTGAGCTTTGGCTTTTGGAGCTGATTTCAAAGGGGTAGTATGAATTTCAGGCATGGCAACTAACTTTGCTTTTCCCAAAAATAAAGCCACGCGGTCTGTGGGCTGCGCTCCCACAGAGAGCCAATGCTTAATGCGATCTTCATTTAATCGAATACGATCTTGGCTATCTTGAGGCAACATAGGGTTGTAAGTTCCTACCTTTTCAACAAAACGACCGTCGCGTGGAGCACGAGCATCAGCTATAACAATTTGATAAAATGGGCGTTTTTTAGCACCGCCCCGTGCTAGACGAATTTTTAATGCCATTCCTTTTCTTTCCTCCTTAGGTTAACGGCGGGGCATTAAGCCCTGTAATCCTTGGCGCAATAATCCTTTTTTGCCAAGTTTTTTCATGCGCTTCATCATGTCACTCATATCACGGAATTGTTTCAAGAGCTTGTTTACATCTTGAACCGAAGTTCCGCTCC
This sequence comes from Alphaproteobacteria bacterium, assembly GCA_027459605.1. Classification (GTDB taxonomy): domain Bacteria; phylum Pseudomonadota; class Alphaproteobacteria; order UBA9655; family UBA9655; genus UBA9655. Next base: position 5,287 of record DAIDHR010000016.1, on the reverse strand, counting down.
CTAAAGCAATACGTCGCTTTCGAGATCCATTGAAAAGGCGCGCATCCTTTCGCTCAGACTTTGTCATAGAGCGTATAATAGCTATTTGTCGCTGAATCAAGCGATCATCCACTCCTGCTTGAGCGATTTTATCTTGAAACTTGTTTACACCTGGAATCAAGGCCATTAAATTTGAAAGGCCGCCCATCTTATTCATTTGAAGGAGCTGAGACTCCATAGCATTGAAATCAAAAATCCCTTTTTGCATTTGAAGAGCAAGTTTCTCGGCTTCTTCCTGATCGACTGTTTCCATAGCTTTTTCGACAAGGCTAACCACATCACCCATGCCAAGAATTCGCGTTGCAATTCGGTCAGGGTGGAAGAGTTCGAGTTGATCTGGTCTCTCACCGGTACCTAAAAGTTTTAAAGGTTTCCCAGTAACAGCTCGCATAGAAAGAGCTGCTCCCCCACGAGAATCTCCATCGATACGAGAAAGGGCTATGGCTGTGATACCTACTTTCTCGTCAAATTCTTTAGCAATAGTGACTGCGTCTTGTCCCGTCATAGCATCAGCAACCAAAATCGTTTCTGCAGGCTTGACGAGGTTTCGAACCATGACGACTTCATCCATCAACTCTGTATCAATATGAAGTCGGCCAGCCGTATCCAGGATGAGAACATCATATCCTTCAAGCCGGGCCTTTTGAAGGGCTCTTTCGGTTATGGCGAGTGGCTTTTCCTCAGAAACAATGGATAAAGTATCAATATGGGATTGATGCCCTAAAGTTTGCAGTTGCTCTCTTGCTGCGGGGCGATAAATGTCAAGGGACGCCATAAGAACTTTCCGCTTTTGCTTTTTTGTAAGGTAGTTCCCAAGTTTGGCTGTCATAGAAGTTTTTCCTGACCCTTGGAGCCCCACCATCAAAATAATAACAGGAGGGGATGCCTTAAGCTCAACATCAACGACCTCTTGGCCTAAGAATTCAACAAGGCAATCATGGACAATTTTGACGACCAATTGGCCTGCGCTAATGCTGCGAAGAACTTCTTGTCCAATGGCTTTTTCTTGAACTTTAGCAATGAAGTCTTTGACAACGGGCAAAGCAACATCGGCTTCTAAAAGAGCCACACGAACTTCACGCAAGGTAGCCGTCACGTCTGCCTCGGTAAGAGCTCCACGACCTTTTAACTTATCGATGATCGAGCTTAGACGGCCTGTTAGCCCATCAAACATAACTTTATTCCTAACAAAAATGCATCAGTGCACGCAACGCGTGGACTGACGTGATATATTTAGATCAAAACTTAGACATGATTGAGTGTAATGTCAAGAAAGTTTTGAATATTCCAAACCCAGGTTCTCCTGGATATACGTGGGCCTACGCCCGAACATTTATCAGGGCTAAACCCCCTTAGGGGAGAGGTCATTAATATCAAGCCCGCATTATAAAAGGGCTGGAAAGTGTTATGCGTAGGTTCTGCGAAAGGCGCAGGCTTGATTAAAAATATCATGTTAGATTTGCCCATAAAAAAACCGCCCTTTCAATTCTTGAGGGCGGTTTCTTTAGAGATTGATATAGGGAAGATTAACTTCTTACCTCATATCTGTTTCTATTTATTTTTCTTTTTCTTTTGTTTCTTAGCTGCCTTCTTTTTTTGCTTAGCTAGCTTCTTTTGCTTTTCTTTCTGCTCTTTTGCTTTTTTAGCGGCAGCTTTCTTAGCTGCTTTGGCTTTTTTTTCTTTTTGTTTTTCAGCAGATTTCTTTTGCTTCTTTGTCAGCTTAGTAGGAGTCTTCTTTACAGGAGCTTTCTTCGCTGGAGTCTTCTTTACAGGAGCTTTCTTCGCTGGAGTCTTCTTTACAGGAGCTTTCTTCGCTGGAGTTTTTTTAGCGGCCTTAGCTTTAGCGGCTATTTCTTTCTTTTTCAATTCACGAATAAGATTGTTCCGCTTCGTAATTTTTTTCTGTAGCCTGGTGATTATTCCTTCTTCGTGTTTAATCCTTTTAGAAATATAGGCTGGACTTTCACGATCTTGTTTTACGCTATGTTTTGCAAACGCATCACAGCTAAATATAAGACCTGCTACGATAAGCAAGCCACTAATTTTTTTTAAAAACATCATTCGATGGTTCTCCTTTTTCAAATGATAACAATTAATGTACAACGACTTGAATCAAAACAATCAATTGGTTTGCTCAAGGTCTGAGTGTCATTTATTATGTTTTAATATAAAAGTCAAGAAATAAATTATCTTCTTTTCAACTTTTTTCTCTTAGATTCGTTAAAGCTTTATTTTTCGCCAATGAGCTCTTGATATAGTGAGATTGTTTTTGATGACATGGCTTCTTTAGAAAAATGATTTTTAATGCGAGCACGCCCATTTTCGCCAATTTTATTCAGATAGTCTTGAGGTAAGTCCAGAGCATAGTCTAAAGCTCGGGCAAGAGCATTCGCGTCTCCCGGAGGTGTAAGCCACCCTGTTACTCCATCCTCAATGATTTCTCGAGAGGCCCCATGATCAGAGGTTATGATGGGCTTTTTCATGGCTTGAGCTTCGGCCATCAATCTTCCAAATCCTTCTGGGGTGAGCGATGGACTGACGATAAGATTAGCAAGTTGATAAGCTGCAGGAATGTCTGGATAAGGGGGCATCCACTTTACGCGAGATGATAGGTTTAGTGAGGAAGCATATTGCAAAAGATAATCTCGGAAGGATTCATGCCCTTGAGCGGATCCAATAAAAATAGCGATAACATCAGAGTGTTTCATAAGGGAAAGGGCCTTAATCAAAAGGTTTTGCCCTTTATTCCGGCTGATTCTACCTGGCAAAAGGATAAGGCGCATATGAGGAGGGATACCCCAACTTTCTCGCAATTCATTTAGACTTTTTTCAGAAATTTTTGAAGGATCAAAGTATTGAAAGTCTATACCCCGTTGAATAAGGCGGACTTTTGAGGGGTCGAACCATGTATAATTAGAATATTTCTCAATAATATGATCTTTAATAAATTGTGAAATAGCAATTATCCTATCCCCCTTTGCCATCACTGAATTGTATAAGCTTTTGAAAATTGTCTTGGAGCTATAGGCTGCATGATATGTCGTAACGAAGGGAATATGAAGATCTCGGGCTGCGAGATAAGCGCTCCATGCTGGGGCTCGAGAACGGACATGGACGATATCCACTTTTTCTTTGTAAATCAATTCTTTAAGAAGTGATATGTTCTTAAAGATTTGGATAGGGTTTTTACTAGCAACAGGCAAATTATAGAACTTTATCCCTTTTCCCAATGAATCTTCAACCATGCTACCTGAGCGAGAGGCAATCAGTGCTTTTCCACCTGAGGATACGATTGCTTTTGCTATTTCAAGAGTCTCAATTTCCACGCCCCCACTTTCAAGGGCAGGAATGACTTGCAAAATAGTAGGCCTCATTTTAAATGAGCTAGATTTAAACTCATCAGAAAAGGTAGACAATGAACCACTCTCCTCTATGTGCTCCAATGGGGTTTTCCAAGCTTAAAAGAGAAAACACAGGTTTTATAGCTTATAATCGTTTCTATAAAAAGAACAAAAATCTCCCTGAAATTATTTTTTTGGGGGGGCTTAAATCAAATATGTCCGGAAATAAGGCAACATACCTTGAAATGCTTTGTAAAGATCGTGAACAAACTTATACTCGGTTTGATTATTTAGGCCATGGTTTATCATCAGGAGAATTTGTGCAAGGAACAATTGGTCAGTGGCTTTCTGATGCTCTTGCTATAATAGATCATGTCACACAAGGCCCGCTTATTCTTATTGGATCAAGTATGGGAGGGTGGTTGATGACACTTGCAGCCCTTGCTCGGCCGGAGCGAGTTCATGCCCTTATAGGCATTGCTTCCGCTCCTGACTTTACAGAAGAGCTTATCTGGGCATCATTAACTGAAAACCAAAGAAAAGATTTTGTTAGCCAAGGTATAATACAAGCTCCTTCCCAATATGAAGAAGAAGGATTTCCTATAACCCTTCAACTCATTGAGGAAGGAAGAGATCATCTTGTTCTTCCCAAAGTGATAGATATCCATTGCCCCGTTCATCTTATTCATGGAGCTGCAGATAAAGATGTTCCTTGGATGCTATCCCGGCGCCTTGCCCGGCGAATTAAAAGTCCTGAGGTCACTTTAACGTTGGTAAAAAATGGCGATCACCGCCTCAATACTCCTCATGCCTTAGGACGCCTTAGGTCTTTGATAAATGAAGTCAGTTTAATGAAAGATTGATTGACAGAGGCCCTTATAGCCGGCTAGAAAAAAAATTTAATATATATATCTATCAGACGTGAAGGTATCGTTTTTCATCTCACACGCCTGTCATCCCTGTGGAAGTGGGAATCCAGTATTTCCATGGCTCTCCACCTTCGGGAGAGGACAGCGCGAAAATATAAATACGGTGGCTTTATAGATGAGAGGTGTATCAAATCTGGAGGGGTGGCCGAGAGGCTGAAGGCGGCGGTTTGCTAAACCGTTATACGGGTTAAACCGTATCGTGGGTTCGAATCCCATCCCCTCCGCCAGTTTTCATGGTTTTTAGATTCAAAATTTTCTCCTTAAAATGGCTTTATGGGACACTCATGGGACACTCGAGAATAACAAAAGCATCTAAAAAGTGGCCTTTACTTATCCTTAAATCGCAGGGCTTTCTCCCATAGATTCTTTCCCACAAATTGCACATAATGCCCCTGGGTGCGTCCCAGGGGCACGAATGAAATTTTTCCTTGCTGTATGACGATTTTAGGAGCTTCTAGAGGCAATTGGTTGAAACCTCTCTCTCAACTTTATCGATTTTGAAAAGTTTGCTAAATTAAGGTATTGGCTATTATTTCTTACACTGTTTACAAACTTTATCAAGAAATTCCTCAGCTTCCTTTTTCGCCTGTTCCCTTTGATAGCCGTATTTTTGTTGCAAGATTCCGCCGAGTCTTTCAAAGCCACCTTTTACTGCCGTGAGGTCATCATCAGTAAGCTTGCCCCATTTTTCTTTCAGATGGCCGCTAATTTCTTTCCAGTTTCCTTCGATAATATCCTTATTGATCATGATTAACCTTCTCCTTTGTGTTATGATACCTAATAGTTTGGTACAAAATATAATACCATTAATATTGTTAATATGTAGTTTATATTGCTTAAAAATTTAAAAGGTTTATGACTATGAAGAACCTGCTGCAAAAGTGTTTGAATGAAGAAGGAAGTTAGAGCGGGAGTTAAAATTGACAAGAAGGGAGGGAAATACAGGAAGTTGTTATTAGAATTTTACCTTTTTTGAGG